>JAMOTL010000074.1 GCA_027062285.1 Nautiliaceae bacterium | reverse complement strand
TCTTATTACTATTTCTTTGTCTATTGTTTCGATATGGCTTAAAAATATGGCAATCATCACTCTTGCTATTTCTTTTTTATCTTTCGGTACGCCGTCTTCAAGGTTTAGCATAATGATATCAGCCGGCAGTTCATCCATTTTATTAAGGTGTTTTACCTGATGTCCGCTTACCATTAAAACGCTTCTTTTTTTAGTAATTTTAAGAGGAAATTTTTTTGGAGAGTTTATGAGTTCAAGAGCTTTTTTTATGTCGTTGTTATTTACAATTTCTTCAAGTTCTTTTAATGTTTCAGGGTTTTTAAAGATCATTTTTTATCCTTTTGAGATTGAATGTAGAGATAAATAGCCTGAAGTTCATTTGTGGTGAGATAATCATATTGCGGCATTATCGAGAGAAGTTTCTTTTTAGGGAAAATTTTTTCTTTTAGTTTTTCATAGGATATATGTCGAATATTTGGAGCTTTAATTGTTTTTTCTATAATTTTTCCGTGTTTTTTTATCTTGTATTTGGCAATTACACGACCCCGGGCTTTTTGTCCGTGGCATTTAGCGCAGCTAATACCTCTAGGGTTATTATAAAGCATTTTTCCGTATTCATAGTTAGTAATAAACCACTCTTGAGAAAAGGAGAAAGTAACTATACACAGGGGAATAATTAATCTCAATACAGACCTTTTATGTTAAAATTCTAAAACTATTTTACCAAAAAGGATTATTAATGACAATTATGGACGGTAAAAAATTATCGAATAAAATAAAAGAAGAAGTAAAAAAAGAAGTAGATGAATTAAAAAAAGAGGGTATTACTCCGGGACTTGCCGTAATCTTGGTAGGAAATGATCCTGCAAGTCATACTTATGTAGGAATGAAAAGCAAAGCTTGTAAAGAGACCGGAATTTACAGTGTGGTACATGAGTTTCCTGAGAGTATCAGTGAAAAGGAACTGTTATCAACAATTGATATGATAAATGAAAATCCAAATATTCACGGACTTTTAATCCAGCTGCCGCTTCCAAAACATATAGACACTACAAAAATCTTGGAAAGAGTTTCTCCTAAAAAAGATGTTGACGGATTTCATCCTTATAATATGGGAAGGCTTGTTGAAGGGCTTGATACGTTTGCTCCTTGTACCCCTTTAGGCGTTATGGAGCTTTTTAAAGAGTATGATATTGAGCTTAAAGGCAAAGATGTCTGCGTAGTGGGTGCGAGTAATATCGTAGGTAAACCTATGTGGGCTCTTTTAGTTAATTCTTGGGCGACAGTAGATATTTGCCATATTGAAACAAGAGATTTGAAAGAACACACAAAAAGAGCTGATATTGTAATAGTTGGGGTTGGAAAACCAAACCTTATTACCGCAGATATGGTAAAAGACGAAGTGATTGTAGTGGATATCGGAATAAATAAACTGCCTGATGGAAGACTTGTTGGGGATGTTGATTTTGAAAATGTCAGCAAAAAAGCTTCTTATATTACTCCGGTACCAGGAGGTGTGGGACCTATGACAATTGCCATGCTTCTTAAAAATACCGTAAAAGCCGCTAAAAATTTCGCGAAAGAGGCTAAATGAAAGATAAATTAATAAAATTTTATCACTGGTCCAATACTTGGACCGGTACAATAGTTATAGTATTACTTGTTATTTTTTTCTTAGCCCAGGCTTTTATAATTCCAAGCGGAAGTATGAAAAAAACACTTCTTCCGGGAGATGCTTTGTTTGCTAAAAAATTCGCATACGGGGTACCTATACCTCATATTCCGTGGATTGAGATTCCGATTTTACCTGATTTTAACGGTAACGGACATCTGATAGAAGGTCCAAGACCAAAAGACGGGGATATTGTAATATTTAGATTTCCTCTTGATATAAAAAAACATTTCGTAAAAAGAAATTTTGCCGGAAACGGAGATGAGGTGATTTACAATGAAGAAGGTTTCTGGCTTCATCCGAAAGAGGGCGATGAATATATAAAAAAACATTTTAAGGGATTCGTAATAAAAGAGTTTATGGGAAAACTTTATGTTTTGAATCCTTATATGAAAGAACATAAAGGAATACGATATATAAACCAAAACTTCACTTATTTTGGATTAAAACAAAGAGCCGAACAACTGATAGATTTTATGGGACTTAAAAACTATACGGGTATAGTAGATTATGATACTATAAAAAAAGCTATAAAAGACGCTCTTTCAGCTCTAGCAATTCAAGGAATAAATGTAAAACCTCAAGAAATCAGTATAGGAATGGGTGTGGTTTTGGAAAACGGAAAAATCAAATATTTTTATTCAAAGCTTAAAAAAGACAGGTTTTTAATGATAGGTGATAACAGAGATGAGAGTTTTGACAGTAGATTTTGGGGGCCTGTTAGTTATAAACTTGTCGTCGGAAAACCTTGGTTTATTTATATGAGCTGGGATAGTGATTTTACTATTAGATGGAATAGAGTGGGTAAAACGATTGATGAGATAGAAAAAGAATTAAAAGAAGGCAAAAGGCCTTATATTACAGCCGGATGTGAGGAGAAAAATTGGAACTGATTATTAAATATTCAGCTATGATTCTGGCCTTTTTGATAGCTATTATAGGTCATGAAATCATGCATGGACTTGTCGCTAAATATTATGGGGATGATACGGCTGCACGTGAGGGCAGGCTTAGTATTAATCCAATAAAACATATAGATCCTTTCGGAAGTATAGTATTTCCTGTTTTATTATATTTATCCCAAAAACTGGCGGGAGTTAGCGATCCGATAATTTTCGGGTGGGCTAAGCCGGTGCCCGTTAATATTTTTACGGTAGTGCAAAACGGTGGATATTTGGCTGCCGTGGCTGTTAGTTTGGCAGGTGTTACTTATAACTTTTTATTAGCTGTAATAGCTTCAAGTTTGCTTGGATATTTTTATCCTCCTGAGAGTGTTTTTAGTGCTTGGATGTTTTTATTTTTATATTATGTGATAGTTGTCAATATTATTTTAGCAGTGTTTAATCTTATTCCGGTTCCTCCTTTGGATGGGGCAAACGCACTTAAATATTTGGCTCTTCATTTTAAATTGGATGGAATTGTAAGGTTTTATAATAAAATTGAGCCTTATGGAATGATAATTTTAATGATAATCCTCTTTACACCTTTGAGTAATTATTTTTTCGCTCCGGCTTATTATTTGATTCATTTATTATTAAGTTAAGGGGTTATTTTTTAAACCACCCCTTAACCTTTTCTATAGCTTCTTCAAGCAAACTTTTATGCTCTTTTATTTCGCCTGTGAAACTTTCGTGGAGTTTTTCAAGAAGTTCTTTTTGTTCTTCGTTAAGTTTTTTAGGATATACGATATTTATTATCGCTATTAAATCGCCTTTTAATCCGGTATTGGGATCGGGCAGACCTTCACCTCTAAAAACAATTTTTGTTTTATCTTTTGTATTTGATTTTATTTCTATCTCTTTTTCTCCGTTTAGAGTAGGTATTTTAATTTTATCGCCAAGTATTGCGCTTGTGAAAAATACCGGTACATCTACTAAGAGATTATTGCCTTTTCTCTGAAAAATTTTTGAAGGTTTTACATGAAATAAAATATATAAATCTCCTCTTCCTTGAGGATATTCGTTTCCGTGTCCGGGGATTCTCATTCTCATTCCGGTATCTACACCTGCCGGAATATCTATTTTTACTTTTTCTTTTTTAGTAATATATCCCTTGCCGTTACATTCCGAACAAATTTTTTCTGCAATAAAACCTCTGCCTTCACATTGAGGACAGGTTTGGGTCATTCTTATAAAACCGTTTCCTACTACTATACTGCCTCTACCTTGGCAGCTAGGGCAGGTTCTTGTTTTTTCGGCTCCAGTACCTTTACATTTAGGGCACAAACCGTAATATTCTATTTCAATTTCTTTGCTGGTACCAAATGCCGCTTCTTCAAATTCAAGAGTTAATTTGTAACCTATGTCAATATCATACGGCATATGATAACTTTCCTGATATCTGTCACCAAAAAAGTCATTAAACATATCAAAAATATCATCAAAATTAAAATCACTCTTGTAACCTCTGCCTTCTAAACCTTCTTTCCCGTACTTATCGTATATTGCTCTTTTTTCATCATCACTTAGAACCTGATAAGCTTCATTTATAAGTTTGAATTTTTCTTCGGCTTCTTTATCTCCAGGATTTTTATCGGGATGATATTTCATCGCAAGTTTTCTGTAAGCTTTTTTTATTTCTATTTTAGTTGCGTTACGGCTGACACCGAGTATTTCATAATAATCCATTGCTCCTCCGTTTTTGTGGAATTATATCAAGAAAGTTTTATGAAGATATAGTTGTAGAAAAGGCACGCCTGTAAGCCGGGTTCTGTTTATGAGGCTATTTATCTAGGCGCACACCTTACGGTGCCGCTCAAGCGGAGGGTATTGTTGCAAGGCTTTACCATCCCTCCTTGCTGCGGGGTGGGTTTACCAGCGGGATATGTCGCCATATCCCCTGGTGAGCTCTTACCTCACCGTTTCACCCTTGCCTGTGAGCTTGCGCTCCATCGGCGGTTTGATTTCTGTGGCACTTTCCCTCGCCTTACGGCGGCAGCCTGTTAGGCTGACCCCTGCCTTGCTGCAGCCCGGACTTTCCTCTGGTTTCCCAGCAGCCTCTTGGCGTGCCTTTTATATAATTATATCAAAATTTTGAACCGCATACATATTCACAATCATTCAAAACGTATGCTTCGTGAATTTCACCTGCGGGGACGTTTAGCCTGTCTCCTTCTTTTAGGTGAAACTCTTTTTGAGAAGTTTTTATTATCATCTCTCCACTTAGCATTACTCTGACTTCGTTATATGGATGTTTATGCCAGTCGTAATAGGTCCCTTTTGTGTCACGCCATACGAATATATTTTTATAACCTTCTTCTTGTAATTCTTTAATTATATCAGAAGTGGTTTTTTTCATATTCCAGCATTTCCTTTCTAAGTTCGACTTTTAATTTCGCCAATTTATCTAAATGGCGTCTAAGTCTTTTAGCAGCGGCTTTTGTGTATTTTACTTTAATTTTTTCAGTTTCAAACAATGCTTCTTTAAGCTCTTCTTCAACTTCATTTAAAATTTTATCCAAACTTGGAATTGTTGCCATAAAACGCTCCTTTTTGATTGTAATTATAACATAAAAACTAAATAATGTTTAGTCCTATAAGCTAAATAAAGTTGATAAAGTATAAATTTTTAATATTTTTACTGGAAAGTTCTTGACTTTTGGATAAAAATTTAATAATATTTCATCACCAAATGACATTGGGCTGTCGCCAAGTGGTAAGGCAGCGGACTTTGACTCCGTCATTCGGAGGTTCGAATCCTCCCAGCCCAGCCATTTGAATGACGCGGGGTAGAGCAGCCTGGTAGCTCGCCGGGCTCATAACCCGGAGGTCGTGGGTTCAAATCCCACCCCCGCAACCAAAA
>JAMOTL010000073.1 GCA_027062285.1 Nautiliaceae bacterium | reverse complement strand
TAAATCCCACTCGCTGATAAGCTCTATTCCTTCTTCTTTTAAAATTTTGCTTGTAAGTCCAGGAGCATCACACTTACATTCACACCCGTTTACATAAGCACTAGTTTTTTTAACTCCACAGCTTGGAGACTTTTCTTTGCCAATAAAAATCTTAATACCGTTTTCTTTACAGATTCTAAGAGCCTCTTTTGCGCCTTTTAAAAACGCATCCGTTTTATCAACTCCGTTAATATCTACTATTTTATCCCCTATAAATCTCGCGGGAGGTCGAGGAGTAGGAAGAGCAAAAGCTTCGGGACAAAAAGGGTAAAGATCATATTCTTTTTTCAGTTTTTTTATTATCTCTCCAGGCAGAGGTTTTGATTTTCCGTCATACCTACAGGCTCTACCCAGCATACATTCGCTAATCATAGCTTTTTTCACTACATTTTCTCCTTGGCTTTTATTCCCAATAATGACAATCCAAGTTTTATAATACTTCCGACAACCGCTAATATTTTTAGTCTTTCATTCTCTCTATCACTTCCGATAACCTTATTTTTATTATAAAAGCTATGAAATTCACTTGCCAAATCGATAAGATAATTC
The DNA here is from genome assembly GCA_027062285.1 of Nautiliaceae bacterium. Classification (GTDB taxonomy): domain Bacteria; phylum Campylobacterota; class Campylobacteria; order Campylobacterales; family Nautiliaceae; genus Caminibacter. Next base: position 1,229 of record JAMOTL010000073.1, on the reverse strand, counting down.
GTCAGTCTGTGAGGCTCTCTTGAACTAAAAGCATCTTCCAAAACATATGGAAGCTGCAATGCTAAAAAGAGCAAATCTTTTTCATCAGAGGTTAAATCTTTAAGTTCCACATTTTTTATATCGTCGTAATCAATACCTTTGTTTCTGAAAATACTCCTGATTCTTGCGTGTGCGTAATTTACATAATAGCTCGGATTACTCGCATCTTGTTTGTTTAAATCATCTACGTCAAATTCAAGATGAGTGTCTGCTTTTTTTGTTAAAAAAACGAATCTAAGCGCATCCGCCCCGACATCTTCAACCACATCTCTTACCAGGATAAAATTACCGGCCCTCTTACTCATTTTGTAAGGTTCGCCGCCTTTTAAAAGTTTTACCATCTGAGATAGTAAAATCTCCAATTTTTCAGGATCAAAGCCAAGGAATTTAATCGCAGCTTTTACCCTTGCGATATATCCGTGATGGTCAGCTCCCCAGATATTAATATATTTGTCATATCCTCTTTTGAATTTATCCCAGTGATAAATAATATCTCCCGCCAAATATGTAGGTCTTCCGTCTTCCCTTACTACGACTCTGTCTTTTTCGTCTTTATATTCGCTTGATTTCAGCCATACTTTTCCGTCTTTTTCATAAAGAGCGCCGTTTTTTTCTAAAATTTCTCTAACCTCATCCCAGTATTTATAAAGTTCCCTCTCACTTACCCAGTTATCAAAAGGTGTTACATTTAGAGCTTTTATATCGTTTTTTATAACTTCGAGCATTTTATCTTTAGCCCAAAGGCTGAGATTTTCATCCTCAAACACACCTTCTTTTTTACCGTTTTTCTCCACTATTTTTACTGGTTCTTGAAAATAATCTTTTCCGAATTTTTCAATAGCTTCACGAGCTAAATCTTTTATATAATCACCTCTGTAATATTCATCCGGCCACTCAACATCAAGACCCAAAATTTCACGTGCGGCAAGATATACCGAAAGTCCTAAAAGATTAATCTGACGCCCCGCATCATTTACGTAATATTCCGTAACCACGTCATAACCCACATGACGTCCTATTCTTGTCAGGGCATCTCCAAAAATTGCTCCTCTTGCGTGTCCTATATGAAGAGGTCCCGTAGGATTTGCGGAAATATATTCAAGAAGTATTTTTTCTTTCCCTTCACCTTTGGCAAAATTTTCTTTTTCTTCCAATACTTTAGTGGCAAATTCATCCAAAAATTTATCACT
>JAMOTL010000072.1 GCA_027062285.1 Nautiliaceae bacterium | reverse complement strand
TATGAAGAGGTCCCGTAGGATTTGCGGAAATATATTCAAGAAGTATTTTTTCTTTCCCTTCACCTTTGGCAAAATTTTCTTTTTCTTCCAATACTTTAGTGGCAAATTCATCCAAAAATTTATCACTTAATTTAATATTTACAAATCCGCTTAAAGGCTCAACGCTTTCAAACTCTTCACATTTCCCGAGTTTCTCACATATGTTTTTCGCAAACTCCACAGGATTTTGTTTATTCATTTTTGCGTATTTGAATATTGGAACGGCATAATGTCCGAACTCTTTTTGTTTAGGTTTATTTATCGGAGGATGTTCACCTAAATGCTCTTTAAAAATATTACCGACTCTTTGCTTCATTATTTTCCTTTCCAATGCTCAATAAATTTTTCCAAATCATACTTACTTGTTTTTATTAATGACGCTAAAGCACAGCTTCTTAAAAATTCTTTTGCCTCATTAAAATCATCATTTATTAAAAGATAATCATATTCAGGAATTTTTTTCATCTCATGAAGCGCGTTTATCATTCTGACTTTTAGCGTTTCGTCGGTTTCAGTACCTCTTTTTTGAAGTCTCTCAATCAGTGTTTCTTTATCTTTTGTAGTTACAAAAACGCTCGTAACAACATCGGGATACGCCCGCCTAACCGCTTCATGTCCCTGAACGTCTATATCCAAAAACACTATCTTTCCTTCTTTTAAAGCTTTATCTATCTGTCTTTTACTTGTACCGTAAAAATTTCCGTGAACTTCAGCCCACTCAAGAAAATATCCCTCTTCCACATCTTTTAAAAACTCTTCTTTTGTTACAAAAAAATAATCCACTCCGTCTTTTTCACCTTCTCTTTTAGGGCGGGTTGTGGTAGAAATACTAAAATACGCTTTATCCCCAAGCTCTTCACAAACATCTCTGGCCAGAGATGTTTTTCCGCTACCGCTCGGACCTGAAATAACAAAAATACTTCCGTTTACTTTCATATATTCCATATTATCCTCCAAAATCAATCGTGATAGTTACTTTCGCTTTTGCTTTTTTAAGTTCTTCCCAATTAATATTTAAAATATTTCCAAGAGTTTTTTCTTCAATACTAGGCTCATTATCAGATTCTGTTTTATGAGATTGTTCCTCTTGGTTTTCTTGAATTAAATCTGAAGTTTGAATAGGTGCCTCTTCTAAATCCTCAACATTTTCTCCAAGAGCTTCAGCCAATTCTTTTTCATCCAGATTTTCAAGTTCACTTAACTCATCTTCTGTGTTCTGTATATTCTCTTCTATATTTTTTTCATTTTCTAAGATTTCAGCTTGTTCTTCTTGTAACTCTTCTTCGGTCTCTAAAAATTCAGGTTCCAAATCTTCATCACTTTCTTTTAAATTTTCAATCTCTTCATTTTCCAATAAATCAGAAATATCCTCCGCCTCTTGCGTTTCTTCAATATTTTCTTCTATATTTTCAACTGCTTCGTTCATCTCTTCATTCTCCTCCGCTTCATTAATAATATCTTCGATATTTTCCGTAACATCTTCATTTTCTAAAATCTCTTCATCAGACTCTAACATTTCTTCATTTGAAATTATATCCTCATCTACTTCTTCTTTTGTTTCTATCTCATCCTCCAGGGCTTTTTCTTCTAAAATATCTTCAACCTCTATATTTTCTTCAGGTTTTTCTTCCAATATGTCTTCTATTTCTAAATTTTCACTCTCGTCTTTTTCCATCATTTCATCTTCTTTTAATAAATCATCGGCATTGAGTTCAAAATCCTCTTCCAAATCCTCATCTGAAGTTTCAACATCCAAATCATCATCATCTACAAAAATATCTTCGATATCTCCTATTTCCTCTCCATCATCCTCAAAGTCAAGATCATTAAGATTTTCAATATCCAAATCTTCATCAAATTCATCCATTTCCATTGCCTCTTCCGTAGTCTCCGAAGTATGCGTTTTTTCTATAAGAGCTATTAAATCCGTAGGTAAAAAAGGTTTTGTAAGATAATAATCAAACCCGGGAATTTTTTCATCGTTTTTACTTAAAATCAAAATAAATTTAGCATTCGGATAAATATTTTTCAAATTTTGTAATAACTCATCATCCAAAATATCTTTATCGATAAAAACTAAATCAAATTCCCCTTCGGGCAGAAAATCTTTCGAACCGACTTCTACCTCATCTCCTCTTTTTTCGGCACTAAGCTTAAATAACTTTTGAATGGTTACATTTTCACTTATTAACAATATTCTCATAGCAGGCCTTGTTTTTTATTATAATTATATTAAAAAAGGACGCATTTTGAAAAAGTTAATCATCCTTGTACTATTTATTATCGTCAGTTTCGCAAAAGAAGTTTACTTTATGCCTATGGAAGGCAAAGTCGCCGAAAAAAGATTAGCTTCACTATTTTCACACGCACACAAAGAAATAAAAATAGTTATCTACTCTTTTACAAATTATGTTTTAGCAAGAGCTCTCAAAAAAGCGGCATCAAAAGGTGTTCAGGTATTTATCATAGCCGACAGAGAATCAGCAAAATATAAAGGCAGTAGAATACCGAATCTCGCGACTATTAGAAATATTCACGTAAGACTACTCAGCGGTAAAAAATACAGAAACGGCAATAAAGCCAAAATGCATGTAAAACTCAGTATTATTGATAATAAGTATCTTGTCATAGGAAGTGCAAATTATTCATACAGCGCTTTTTATAAAAATTATGAATATATTCTAATTGATACGGATAAAAAACTTTTAGAAAAATTCGATAACTTTTTTTATTTAATATACCCCCTATCAAAACCTTACAGACTCACCCGATAAAATGCAAAACAGCTTTAAAAGCCTCTTCTATTTCTCTCCAAAAAACACTCATCATACTTCCAATAATTGCCATAAGGACTAGGAAAGAAACAAATATTTTTATAGGAAATCCTACTACTAAAAGATTGAATTGAGGCATCGTTTTCATAATCATTCCAAAAATAATATCACTCATAAGAGAAATAGCTATAATCGGAAAAGCAATTGCCACTCCGATTAAAAAATATTTACCCATATATACAAGAAAATATTCATAAACATTATGATAATTAAAAAACGCTCCGAACGGCAGGTTTTGCATAAAATGACTAAGCATTAAAATTTCTAAATGATCCCCTCCCATATTCAAAAACACCAAAATTGCTATCCAGGTAAAAAACTGCGAAAGAATAGTGGATTGTGTTCCAAAATTAGGATCTATAACGTTTGCCATAGTAAAACCCATAACAAAACTTATCTGCTCGGCCGCAAATTTTAATATATCAAATATCAGTTGAAGAGCCATTCCTACAAAAAAAGCAAAGGCAACCTCATTAAAAATAGCCAAAATCAAATTCAAAAGATTAATCTCAAAACTTATTTTAGGAACGACCGGGAAAAAAAGAATACTCATCCATAATGAAAGTGCCGCTTTGGCACTCATCGGTATATTTACATAATTAAAAAACGGTAAAAAACTCATAAAAGAAGAAATTCTGATAAATAACAATAAAAAAGTGACGGTATTAACAGGTGTTAATAATTCAGCTATTCCCAAGGAATAAGCCTTTTATTTTTTAAAACATAAACTTTGTCAAATTTTTTTGCTATTTCCATATCATGGGTAACAGTCATTAACGAAGCCGCTTCATTTTCACAGTATTCAAATAGTATATCAACTACTTCGTTGGCATTTTCTTTATCAAGATTTCCGGTAGGTTCGTCTGCGAATATTATTTTCGGCTTTTTTGTTAATACTCTGGCAATACTAACTCTTTGCTGTTGACCGCCTGAGAGAGTTTGAATGTTTTGATTGATTATATCTTTTATATTAAGTCTCTCAAGAAGATTAAAATCAATTTCCTTGCCGGAGAGTATCGCAGCAGCTTGTATATTTTCCAAGGCGGTAAAAGTATTAAAAAGATAATGAAACTGAAATATAATTCCGAATTCATATCTTCTGATTTTTAACAACTCTTTTTCTTTTAATGAATATATTTCTTTATTTTTATATAACACTTTACCTTCTTTTGGTTTTAAAAAAGAAGACAAAATATGAAGAAGTGTCGATTTTCCGCTTCCGCTTGTTCCGACAATTGCGATTTTATCTTTAGGATGTATTTCCAAATCAACATCTTTGAATAATAGATAATCAAATGAATGTGAAAGATTTTTTGCTATTAACATAACAGCCTTTTTGGGAAATTATATCAAAAGGAACGAAAATTAAAAATATTTTCAAAATGAAGATAAAAAGGAAAGGAAGGAGATTATTCCCCTAAAGCTTTAGCTACTTCATCAGCCATATTGCATGCGTTTTTTACAAGACCTTCACCAACTTCGAATCTGATGAAATCTACAAGTTTAGCTTCTCCGCCTGCCGCTTTTGCAGCTTTATTTAGAGCCTCTGCCACGCTTTCTTTTTTCTCGGCTTTTACATATTCTTGCTCGGTTAAACACACTTCTTGGAAATATTTTTTAATTTTACCAGGAATAATTTTTTCAATTACTTGCTCTGGTTTTCCTTCTTTTAGAAGTTGAGCTTTAGCAATTTCTTTTTCTTTTTCAATTACATCCGCAGGGACGCTTTCAGGGTTTAGATAAAGCGGTTTCATAGCCGCAATATGCATAGCGATATCTTTTAAAGTATCTTTAATAGCCTCGCAAGTTTCCGGTTTGTCACAAGCTGCCGCTACAAGTACGCCGACTTTTCCGCCTGCGTGAATGTATCCGTTAACAATTCCGTTTTCCGGAGCTTTAATTGTAGCCATTCTTCTAACAACGATATTTTCACCGATTTTAGCAATTTTTACTTTTAGTTCTTCTTCAAAAGTACCTTCACCAAACTCAGCTTTCATTAAAGAATCAACGTCTGCTATATCGTTTACATTGATAGTTTTTACAATTTCTTTTGTAAATTCGATAAACTCATCGGTTTTTGCTACGAAATCAGTTTCGCAGTTTACTTCTACCATACTTCCTTTTTTATAATCAGGAGTAATATAAATTTCAACTCTTCCCTCAGCCGCATTTCTGTCAGCTTTTTTAGCAGCTTTAGCAAGACCTTTTTTTCTTAAAATCTCAATTGCTTTTTCTTCGTCTCCGTTAGCTTCTACTAAAGCTTTTTTACAATCCATCATCCCGGCACCTGTTTTTTCTCTGAGTGCCTTTACCATTGCCGCTGTAATGTTTGCCATATTACGCCTCCTCTTTTTGAGCTTTAATTTCTTCGATTTCTTCAGCGATTTCTTCTTCGTTTTTTGCTTCTTCAGCAGCTTCTTCTTTAATTTCTTTAATTTCCTGTTCGATTTCTTCTTCACTCACAGGTGCTTCTTCTGCTGCACTCTCAGCCATTTCTTTACCTTCAATAATCGCATCAGCCATTGTTTTACAGAAAAGGTTTACACTTCTTATTGCATCATCGTTTCCTGGAATAGGATAATCAATTAAATCAGGGTCACAGTTTGTATCAACAGGCGCTACAATAGGAATACCAAGTTTATTCGCTTCCGCTACTGCGATTTTTTCTTTTACAGTATCGATAATAAATAACATATCAGGAATTTTTTTCATATTTCTGATACCACCAAGTACTTTTTCAAGTTTTGCTCTTCTTCTTTCTAGAATTAGTCTTTCTTTTTTAGTAAGAAGATTAACCTGACCGCTTTCTTGCATTTTTTCAATGATTTCAAGTTTTCTGATTGATTTTTGAATTGTTTTGAAGTTTGTAAGCATACCACCCAGCCATCTGTGGTTAACATACGGCATTCCGGCTCTTTCGGCATGTTCTTTAATAGCTTCAACCGCCTGTTTTTTTGTTCCGACAAAAAGAATTGTTTTACCTTCAGCCGCTGCATCTCTTACAACATTACAAGCATATTTAAGGTGTCTTAATGTTTTTTGTAAGTCAATAATATAAATATTTTTTCTCACACCGAAAATATATTTTTTCATTTTCGGATTCCATCTTCTTTTTTGATGTCCGAAATGAACACCGCACTCTAATAAGTCTTTCATAGTTACGTTACACGCCATTTTTGCTCCTTGAATTATTTTGTTTTCCTGGATTGGGTTTAGCCTCCCTCCCCGTTAACAGCTATGCTGCAACCCGTCCAAGGATTGAGAGGTGAGGATTGAAATGGAATTTTACTATATTTTTATGATAAAATGCTATAAAAATTAATTAAAATTTACTTCAAAAAAGGAAAACCTATGCCTATGCTTGACAGTTTTTTAGTAGACCATGTAAAAATGCCAGCTCCCGGAGTCAGAATTGCAAAAAAAATGAAAACTCCAAAAGGTGACACTATTACAGTATATGACCTCAGATTTGCAAAACCGAACGTTGAAATTATAGATGAAAAAGCCATGCACACATTAGAGCATCTTTTTGCGGGATATATGAGAGAAAATCTTCCAAATTATGAAATAATCGATATTTCCCCTATGGGTTGTAGGACAGGATTTTATATGAGCGTAATAGGAGAACCTGAAGATAAAGAAATTGTAGAGGCGTTTAAAAAATCCATGCAAAATATTTTAGAGACAAATGAAATTCCAGAAGCAAATATTTACCAGTGCGGAAGCTGTTATATGCACTCACTCGAAGGTGCCAAAAAAGTTGCCAAACATATATTAAATAATGAAATTGTCATAATGAATAATGAATCCTTAGCGCTTAATCCTAAAAACATTTCAAACAATTGCAACGTTGACGTGTCAAAAATAAAAATTTTAGGAAAATGAATCTTTTAAAAAAAGAGTGGCTTTTTTTTATTTTTCTTTTGCTCTTTTTTATTCTTTTTTTTATACAAAAACCAACCCTTACACAGATAAATTCATATATCGACTGGAAAACAATAAGGGCTTTAAGCGCCCTTTTACTAATCGCTACGGCGTTTAAATTATCCAATTATTTCGATGTATTTGCTGCTAAAACGGTAACTCATTTCAAAACCGAAAGGACTCTGGCGTTTGCTTTTGTGTTACTCGGCACATTTTTATCTATGTTTTTAACAAACGATATTATGCTTTTTATAATAGTGCCTCTTACCCTTGCCTTTTCAAACCAGATAAAAAACAATCTAACAAAACTGGTAATATTTGAAGCAATAGCCGTAAATGTAGGAAGCGAGCTTACGCCTTTTGGCAATCCTCAAAATATATTTCTTTTTAGACAGATGGATATAAGCGTTATTGATTTTATAGAAAAGATGAGTATTATTTTTATTCCGAAATTCATTCTTTTAATTATATTCGTACTTGTTTTTTTCCGAAAAAAAAGCTTCAAATCCAAATAAGTAATCCTGAAAAAACAGATAAGTTTCTTTTTATATCATCGATTATCCTTTTTATTATATTTATATTTTCACTCGAATATTCCTTTGTAAAATACGCATTGCTTATTGTTGTAAGCTATTATCTTTTTACAGACTATAAAAACGTTTTTTTAAAATTTGACTATTTTCTTATTTTAACGTTTATAATTATGTTTATAGATTTCGAAATGTTAAACCGACTTGAAAGCATTAAGAACCTTATGAATTCCATTCAAATGAATTTCTATAATGTACTCAACATAAGCATTATTCTCTCACAGATTATTTCAAACGTCCCGGCTGCCATATTTATGAGTCATTTTTCAAACAATTATTTAGCAATAGCTTACGGCACCGATATAGGAGGAAACGGTTTATTAATCGGTTCATTGGCAAACATAATAGCTCTTAGATTTCTTAAGAACCCAAAAGCATATATCGAATTTCATAAATACTCATTTCCTTTTTTCATCCTGTCATATCTAATAATTTTAGTTATCTTATACAAAATAATTTGACATAATAATTTTTTTCCGTTAAAATAAGATAAAAATAATCTTAAAAGGACAAAAATGGATAGAAGAAAAGCATTAAAAAGATTAGGAATATTAGGTATAGTCGCAACAGCAGGCGTACCTGCAATGGCAAGAGAAATAGAAAGTAAATTCTGTGACGTATATTCAAAATACAGACCTGAAATACACAATAGAAAATTTATGAAAATTAAAGACCCTAAAAACCCTACAAAAGGTGAATTAAAACACACTCCTGAAATCAAAGTAGGTTCAACAGACGCTAAAGGATATACTTTAGTAGAAATTACAATCGGTCAACAAGGAATTATTCATCCGAGCACTCAAACTCATTGGATTGATTTTATCGAACTTTACAAAGACGGTCAATTAGTAGACAGAGTAGTTTTTGAACCGGGACAGGCTATGGGATATACGGCATTTAAAGTAAAACTAGATGGTGTAAAAACTTTAACCGCCAAAGAAGGATGTAATTTACACGGAATTTGGGAATACAGCATTAAATTAAATTAACCTTCACAGGCGGATTTTTTTTCCGCTTTTTGTTATAATTACAAAAAGGTTGTAGAGGCTATAAATTTGCACAAATTTTTAGCCCCTGCAACCTCCTAAAGGAGGTTTTTATGTTTATTTTCACCGACAAACTCGAAAAAAAACAAGACATCAAAATAGAAGAAAATCAAAAACAGATAATCTTTTCAACCGTAAAAAATCAAAATATTATTAATTGGCTAAAAACCCACGGATTCCCCGAAAGTTTTATAGAAGATATTCAAAGCGAAGACCAGTCTATCACTTATGAAGAAACGGAAAATTTTAAACTTATTATTTTAAAATATATTAAATTTGACGAAGAAGAAAATTTACTTTATGACGACAGTAATGTAGTTATTATTATTACAAAACATAAATTTTTCGTTTTAGCCGAAGAAAAAGAAATAATTACCGAACTTGCCAGAAAATTTGAAAAAAGATATAAAAATCAGGAATTTGAATACGTAACTTATTTAATAGCCGATATTCTTATAGATAATACTATTCTTATAATTGATGTAATAGACGAAGCACTTGAAGATTTGGAAGACAGTATCTTTCACGAAGACATAGAAGAAGACGAATTACAAAAAGACATCTATTACGCCAGACGTACACTAAATAGAATCTCAAAAGTAACGATTCAAGAAAAAGACGTAATAAACAGAGCCTATAACAGATTTCCTCCTACAATAAGAAAAAAACTAAAATATGAATTTATTGACCTTAACGAACATCTAAAATATCTGATAAACGAATCAAGAACATTGCTTGACAGAACCGGATATTTACTCAATCTTCATATGGGTATTTTGTCTACGAGAATGAATAAAGCCATGCAGCGTTTGGCCGCTATTTCACTTATCTTTTTGCCTCTAACATTCGTCGTTGGAAATTATGGAATGAATTTTAAATATATGCCGGAATTGGAATGGAAATATGGATATTTTGCCGTATGGTTAATAAATATATCATTGGCAGGAGGAATTTTCATCTGGCTCAAAAAGAAAAAATGGATTTAAGTAACTTTAGTATATTTTGGAAGTTTTCCATACTTTTCTTTATATTTTTTATGTAAATACTCTTCTACACTGTTAGGCCACTGTGTAATAGCCCATCTTACTTTTAAGTTATTAAAAATCACTCCGTTTTTTAGCATTCTTTTTCTTGTGGAGTGAGGAGTTTTACCTTTAACAAGACCCTGTTTAACTCTCATTCTTAAATTTGACGCTCTTCCTATATGCAAAACTTCTCCGTTTTTATCTATTACTTCATAAACACCTGGTTCATTTGGTACTTTTATCCCGCCACTTCTTGCATCTTTTAAAAGTTCATTAAAAGAATAATAATCGCTCCATTCAAGCTCAATTACAGGAAAATAAATTTTTTGTTTCATTATTAACCTTCAGTGCCAGTCACTATAAAATAAATGAAAATAAAAAAGAAGAGGATTAAACTCCCGCTTCCTCTCTTCTTTGTAAATAATCCCAATATTCATCAACATTTTTTTGCCACTCTTCAATAATCCATTTATTTTCAGGTTTGAAAAGATGAGCAAATCTTCCTTGTCTTCCAAGGTATTCTTCAATAGGAATTTTTTGTTTTGGTCTATATGTGATAGTAAGTTTATGCCCGTCTTCAATCTCATATAAAGGAAAAGCACATGTCTCAACCGCTAAATCAGCAATTTCGGTTGTTTCTTCAGGTTTAAATTTCCATTCGGTTGTACACGGACTAAGTGCATTAATAAAAGTAGGTCCTACCGTTGAAATTGCTTTTGCGGCTTTAGTAGCTAAATCTTTCCAATGTTTTGTACTTGGAATTGCTGTTGCAACGTATGGACATCCGTGAGCCGCCATAATCATAGTCAGGTCTTTTTTCTTTTGTTTTTCACCGTAACTAACTCTTCCTCTTGGAGTTGTAGATGTGTGCGCACCTATTGGAGTAGCCGAACTTCTTTGTCCTCCGGTGTTTGCGTAGTTTTCATTATCAAGACATACATATAAAAAGTCATGCCCTCTCTCCGCAGCTCCTGAAAGTGATTGGAAACCTATATCGTACGTTCCTCCATCTCCTCCGAATGCCACAAATTTTACTCTTCTGTCTTCATTATATAATTTATTTTTTCTGCTAAGTGCCTTATACATTGCTTCAGCACCTGAAATTGCCGCTGCCGCATTTTCAAATCCGATATGAATCCATGAAACGTCCCAAGAAGTATAAGGATAAATAGCACTACATACTTCCAGACATCCGGTAGCGGTTGAAATAACCAAATCATCATCAGTAGCATTTACTACTTCTCTTACTATCATACTATGGGCACATCCGGGACATAGTCTGTGCCCTCCTTGAAATCTATCAGGAGTACAGGCAAATTCTTTTAAATTCGTAATCTTTTTCATAAAAACTCCTTAATTAAATGAAAGTTTCGGACCTCTTAGGTTTATGAAACCTTGAAGAGGAGTAACTCTTTTTCCAGCTTTTGCGTTTTCGTTAGTTTCTCTAATAACTTCTAAAATATGCTCAACAGTAGTATCTCTTCCACCAAGTCCGTAAATATAATTAGTCATAATAGCACTTTGTCCGTTTGCCGCAAGAGCTCCTGATACTTCATTATATAAAGCTCCCATAGCTCCCATTGGCGCACTTCTGTCAAGTGCCGCTACAGCTTTAACATTTTTTAATTTTTCAGCCACCTGATTATAAGGGAACGGTCTAAATACTCTTGGCATAAGTAAACCTACCTTAATACCTTCTTCTCTTGCTTTATCTACGGCAAGCATTGCTGTTTCATAAGCACTTCCCATAACCACTAATGCGATATCGGCATCGTCTAATTTATATGTTTCAACAATATTATATTTTCTACCGCTTATATCTGCGAATTTATTAAATATTTCTTCAATTACAGGAGTGCTTTCCATTAAAGCTTTATGCTGATTGGCTTTATGTTCGAAATGCCATTCTTCTTCGGTTTGAGCTCCGTATGTTACAGGATTTTTTGTATCAAGCATAGGATTTAAAGCTTTATATTCACCTATAAAATTATATGCTTCCTCATCTTGAAGAGGTTCTACCACCTGAGCGGTATGTGAAACTAGAAATCCGTCTTGATTTGTTGTAACAGGAAGTCTTACTCTCTCATCTTCTGCTATTTTAAAAGCACAAAGAGTCATATCATATGCTTCCTGAGGATTGTTCGCAATTAAATGAATCCATCCGGCATCCCTTCCTAAATAAAGGTCTGCGTGGTCTCCGTGAATATTTAGAGGTGAAGCAAGAGCTCTGTTTACAACAGTCATAACAATCGGAAGTCTCATTCCACTTGCCTGATATAAAACTTCCACCATTAACGCATAACCTTGGCTTGAAGTAGCTGTAGCTACTCTACCACCGGCAGCAGCAGCACCAACACAGGCACTCATAGCTGAGTGTTCAGATTCAACCATAACGAATTCACCGTCTACATATCCGTCAGCCAAAAATTGAGCGTAATTTTGTACGATAGGTGTAGATGGCGTAATAGGATAAGCAGCAACTACGTCAACTTGAGCTTGGCGCAAAGCATGAGCCGCCGCCATATTTCCGTCCCAAACTTCCTTATTTTTTAATTCATATCTTTCAGCCATTTTCTTCCTTTAATCTTTTTTAGGCCATTGTTTTAATGCCTCTTCGTTATCAATATATTCAGGGAACATTAAAAGGGATTTGATAGGTGTAGGACATACGTCTACACAAACACCGCATCCTTTGCATAAATTATAATTAATTCCTACAATTTTCGCCTGTTTTTTACCTCTTTTGTTTTCAACTTCTTCTACAATAAAGCAACTGTCAGGACAACTTACCCAACAAAAATCACAGTCAATACAAAGTTCTCTATTGAATACCGGTTTTTCTACTCTCCAGTCAGCTACAGAATAATTATATGAATGAAACTTACTTCTTACTTTATGTTCAGGATCTTCGAAAGCAGGAAGTACCGCTCCGAATTGAACTTTATCCCAAGTGGTTAACATTTCTTTTGGTGTTGCCATAATTTCTCCTTATTTTACTTCTTCATAAGCACGTTTAATTGCTCTTAAGTTACCTTCAATTATTTTTTTAGGGAATTTTGAAAGAATATCTTCAATAGAAACTAAAAAGTCTTCAAACGGAATAATATTACTAACTTTTATAAAAGCTCCCAACATTGGAGTGTTTGGAATAGCTCTTCCAATTTCTTCCTGAGAGATTTTAATTGCATCTATTATATATACTTTTTTACCTTGAAGATGTTTAGCTATACTTAATAAATCATCTTTATCCATATGAGAAGTAACTATAAAAATAGTATCATCTTTAGTATTATCTACAATTTCTTCTTGAAATACAAGTGATGGATCGATTACCAATACATAATCTGGTTGCATCCATTTTGAGTGATCTAAAATAGGTTTATCATCTATTTTATCATAAGCAGTCATAGGTGCCCCTCTTTTTTCCGCACCGTAAACAGAATAAGCCTGAACGTATTTTCCGGTTCTTGCCATTACGTCAGCTAGTGCCTTAGCACCGGTAACTGCACCTTGTCCTGCACGAGAGTGCCATCTAATTTGTAGCATATTTATCCTTTTTTTGCTTATTTTATCTAATTTAGACTTAAAGTAAACTTAATATAGCATATTTTTTCTCTTATTTATAAAATAAACTAAAAATTTAACAATAATTGTAACTTTTTGTAATGATATTGTAATTTCAACTATTTTTAATATATAATTTATGATCTAAAAGGGTAAAAAATGGAAATATTAATTTTAGGAGCTGGAAAAGTAGGATATTTTTTATCTAAGTCTTTAAGTAAAAACCATAATGTTACAATCATAGATAAAAATGAAAAAGCTCTTGAAAAAATAAATGAAAACCTGGATGTATTAACAATTAAAAAAGATATCAGAGATCCTGATGTAATTTGTTTTCTAAATAGTGAGTATGATTATTTCATAAGCGTAACAAATATTGACGAAATCAACGTAATAGCTTATTTTTTGTTAGCAAACAAAATAAATATCAAACATTCCATAATAAGACTTTCCAATACTTTTTATATCGATTCTTCTCTTACTACGATTACATCTTCAAAATTAATTTTCCCGTATATTTTATGTGCTTCCAATATTGCGTCTTTAATGAATTTTCCAAAAGCAAACAATATAAAAAATTTCCCTTTTACTGATTTTAAATTAGTTTCAATTAGAGCTCAAAATCCGAAAATAACCGATATAAAAAGCATTGAAAAAGAAAACTTGACAGTAATTGGAGTTGAAAGAAATGAAGAATTTATTTTTTTAAATTCAAAAGAAAAAATTCAAAACGATGATTTGGTTTATATGTTCGGAGACTTAAAAGAAATAAAAAAAACGGCGTCATTTATCAACACGATTACACCTGAAAAAATAGAAAAAGTTACTATATTCAGTGCGGATATACTCGGCATTACAATAGTAAAAACTCTTTATGATATGAATATAAACATTAAAGTAGTAGAAAAAGATGAAGAAAAAGCTAAAAAAGCGGCGGATATGCTGCCTGATGAAATTGAAATCTTAAATTTTGGATACGATGACGATGAACTTCTATATGCCAACGGCATTCATCTAAGTGATGTAGCCGTAACGGCATATCCTCATGATGAAGAAAATATAATAAAATCTCTAAAGGCTCAAAAAATAGGTATAAAAAAAGTAATTACAATAAATAATAACCTAAGCTATCACTCAATCATGCACTCTTTAAAACTCTCAACTATAAGAGGGCCTAAAATTGCCACTTTTTATGAAATACTCGAAGATATAGATTCTCAATTTTTAATATACGAAAGATTTTTTTTGGGATCTAAAGGTAAAATTTTTATAAAAAAAATATTTAAACCTACAAAAATCATTCCTCCTAAAGAATACGCAAAAATTATAATCTTAAGTAAAAATAAAATATGTGTTGTAAAAGATAAATTCGAAGCAAACGAAAATGATTTGGTAATAGAATTCAATTTCTCGGGAAACAGAAAATGGATAGAAAATCTATGAAAAATATTTTAAAATTTCTAAGTATAGTAGGCCTCTTTATTTCATTATTCTTTTTTATTCCTCTTATTACCGGATATATTTATCATGAAAAAACAAAAAATTTTTTATTGTTTGAAATTATAAGTATTACGCTTTTTTCAATAATATTATATTTTTTAAAAAACCACAAAATCAATATGAATACTAAAGAAGCAATTTTAAGTGTCAATATAGTATGGCTGATGATGGGAGTTTTAGGGGCTTTTCCATTAATGTTTTTAACCCATACCGAATTTATAAATGCTTTTTTCGAAAGTATTAGCGGATTTACGACTACGGGAGCCACAATTTATTCAGAAATAAGCAATCTGCCCAAATCGGCTTTAATGCTAAGAAGCATAATGCATTGGATAGGAGGAATGGGAATAATTGTTTTGGGAATAGGACTTCTAAGTATAATCAATCCTACAGGCTCCCTTACTCTTTTTAAATCCGAATCAACAGGAATAACACCCGATAAAATTACACCGAAATTAAAACACACCGCTTTAAAATTATGGGAAATTTATCTTTTCTTAACACTTATAGATTGTATTTTATTAAAGATTGAAGGTATGAATTGGTTTGATGCTATAAATCATTCTTTCGCCACTATTTCTACAGGCGGATTTTCTACAAAAAACGAATCTATCGGATATTGGATAAACAATCCGTGGATTTTATGGACTACAACGTTTTTTATGACGATATCCGGTATAAATTTTATTGCCCATATAAAAGCCCTAAGGGGTGATTTTAACGGATATAAAAGTGAAGAAGTCAAATGGTATATGATAGTTTTGATTATTTTAGGTATAGGAGTTACTTTAGTTCATTATTTAAATTCAAACGAATCGTTCTTTTTTGCCTTAACAAACGGATTTTTTACCATAAGTTCAATTCTTACCACTACAGGATTTGCTACAGTGGATTATTCCGCTTGGGGACAGGCGGCTATAGCTCTTATTTTTATAGCTATGCTTACTGGAGGAAACGCTGGAAGTACGGCAGGCGGTATAAAAGTTATAAGGTTTGTAGTTATGTTTAAAAATCTAAAACATCAAATAAAAAAAATAATTTATCCATATATGGTTATTTCAGTAAAAATTGACAATAAAAAATTATCTTATCAAATGATAACAAAAGTCAGCGGTTTTATATTTTTATATATTTTAACCGTATCCGTAATATCTCTGTACCTCTTTTCACAGGGATATGATGCTTTAACTTCACTTAGTGCTTCTATAGCATGCGTAGGAAATATAGGTCCGGGATTCGGACATGTGGGACCGGTTGATAATTTCGCCTTTTTTACAGATATACAAAAAGTTATTTTGGCTTTTGGTATGATTATAGGAAGACTTGAATTTTATACCGTATTAATTCTTTTAAGCAGAGATTTCTGGAAAAAATTTTAAAAATTTTTTATATATTTTACAGCTCCGAAAACATTAGGTTTTACGATTTCAGCACATTTTTTCATATTTTCTTCATTTTCATATTCAAACTTCACCCCTATATAATTTATTCCGGCTTCCTTTGCGCTTACCATATCAAGACACGTATCACCTATCATCCAGGCCCCCTCTTTATTGGCTTTCATTAAATGAAGGGCTTTTAATATTGGTTCCGGATGAGGCTTTGGATTTTCGACATGTTCTCTTCCTATTAAAACTTCAAAATCATCTATAATACCGAAGTGCTCTAAAAGTTCTTTTGAATAAAGTCCCGTTTTTGTCGTAACTATTCCAAGTCTGGCAAATTTTTTTGCCTCTTTTACAGCATCTTTTGCATAAGGTAAAAGAACGGTTTTCTCTTTTGAAATTTCTCTATACTTTTTTTTATATGTATCAACAAAATCCCATACATTTTCTTTAACGCCGAGATTTTCGAACATTACATCAAGAGGAAGCCCTATGAGCTTTTTAACTTCTTTATCTCCGGGATATTCTTTACCGAACTTATCAAAAGTATATTTAAACCCTTCCAAAATAGCTTCGGTAGAATCAATAAGCGTTCCGTCCAAATCAAAAAGAATAACTCTCACACCATTTCCTTACTTCACTTTTAATTTCAAATATTTCATTAATATCGTTTATTTTTATGTTTTCAAACTTTTTAACAGCATCTAAAATCATACGGCTAATATCCAAAAATCCGATTTCATTTTTTAAAAATTTATCAATGGCATATTCGTTTGCGGTATTAATAACCACTCCCAAATCACTTTTTTCCAGTAACAAATCCTTTATCTCCCAGACGGGATATCTTGATTTTTCAATTTTTCTAAACTCCAAAGAACCTATTTCCAAAAGATTTACCGGTTCTAAAATTTTATCTTCAACTTTTTCCAAAAGAGCAAAAGCAATAGGCAGTTTCATATCCGTTTTACTGATATGAGCCGTAGTGGAGCCGTCTTTGAATTCAGCAAGCGCATGAATTATCGATTTTGTTTCTATAAAAGCATCTATCTTTGTAGTATTAAAAAGCCATTTGGCTTCTATCAGCTCAAAAAGTTTATTAACCATCGTTGCCGAATCTATTGTAATTTTCATTCCCATAGACCAATTCGGGTGTTTTAAGACATCTTTTAGTTTTGCTTTTTGAATATCTTTAATTTCCCAGTCTCTAAGTGCTCCTCCGCTTGCCGTTATATAAAGTTTTTTAAAATCCTCTCTTTTCCTTAAAAGATACCAAAGTCCGAAATGTTCGCTGTCAATCGGGGTAATTTTGGAAGTATCTATAAATTTACCGGCATTTACCAAAGATTCCTTATTCGCAAGCGCTATTTTTTTATTAAGTTCTTGAGCTTTAAGTGTGGGTCTAAGCCCGGCATCACCTACAAGAGCATTAACGACAAGAGGACTTTTGGATTTCTCAAGCATTTCAAGAATCGCTTCCTCACCCCATCTGACGTTTTTAAAATCAACTTTTTCAGCGGTTTTTTTATCTTTTACCACAACATATTCAGGTTTAAATTTTTTTATCTGCGCATTTAAAAGTCGGTAATTATTCCCTGCTACCAACGCTTCTATTTCAATTCCGTAACGCTTAGCTATATCAAGAGTATTTACCCCTATACTGCCTGTACTTCCGAGTAATACCATCAGCTTCCTACTGCCTGAATTAACGCCCACATTAACGGTGCACCAAAAAGATATCCGTCTATTCTATCTAGCACTCCTCCGTGACCCGGTAGAATATTTCCGCTGTCTTTAACTCCGGCTCTTCTTTTTAAATAACTCTCAAACAAATCACCAAACACACTCGCAACACTTACTCCAAAAGCAATTAAAAAAGCATTGATAAAATTAAAAAAGGCAAGTCCCACGATACTTCCAAGAATCGTTCCGACAACCACACCTCCGATTACCCCTTCCCATGATTTATTGGGAGAAGTCGGAGAAAATCCCTGAGGAATAAACTTTCTGGCAAAATTTTTACCTATCAGATAAGCAAAAGAATCGGTAGCCGCCACGATTACGATCAACCAAGCCAAAACACCCATTGATGTTTTAAGATACAAATCAAATAAAATCAAAAGAGGTAAAAACGGATAGAGTGAAAGTGAGATGAGATTTATATCTTTTTGATAAAAAGCCACATACCCGGCAACCGCTAAAACTCCTACAACGGCGATAAATATAGGATTAATAAAAACACTTAAAACAGCTAAAAAACTTAAAAAATAAAAAACCCTCTCATCTTCTACATTAAAAAGCTTTTTTGCCTCAAACATTCCCAAAATCGTTATAAGAGCAATCAAAAGCCCCGTGAGATACACATTGTCAATAAGTCCCACAACCAAAATAAATACTATTAAAACGACACTTGTAATTAATCTTTCTTTCATTTTACGCCCTTATGTCTATATGTTTTTTCGCCTCTTTTTCCACTTCTCTTTTTGCGTCATCGTCCGGCAAAATTTCTTCAACTTTTTCCACTTCTTTTACCTCTTCGACTTTTCTTGTCTTCTCTTCATTTAAAATTTTTTGAAATTCGCGACTTACAACTTCCCTGGCGACATGTTCCGCCGCTACCGTTGAGGCTACTTGCATGTTTTGATTAATCCATGTTATATTGTGTATAAGGCTCATATTTTCACCTTAACAGTGCCGTATTTTCCATATTCAACGTTGGCACCTTCTTTTATTTTTACAAATTTACGTCTCGTATAATCGACTTCGCCTTCTTCTTTTCCACTAAACGCCACCGCAAGTTCAGCCGCTTTTTTAATTATATCATTATTTAACGAAATTTTATTGTTTTTTACTATAACATGAGCTCCGGGATGATTTTTGATATGAAGCCATAAATCGTTTGCGTTTGCGCTTTTTAGTAGTTTTATATTACCTTTTTCGTTTTTACCCACTAAAATTAGATAATCGTCATAATAAAATTTGGCAATGTTTTCATCTTCTTTTTTTTCTTTTTTTGGCGGTTCGTAAGTTTTAAGATCGCTTAAATTTTTAGCATTTTCAACAAGTTTTTTATAATTTTCTAAAAATTTAAGCTGCTCTTGTAGATAATTTCTTTCAATATGTAAATTTTCGGCCTTTTTTTTGGCCTTTTTTGAGAGTTTGTAATAATAGTTACCTATTTCATTTATATTTTTAAGCTGAGGAATGGGAATTGTTATTTGATTACCTTCAAAATCATAAGTTTTAAATACTTTCTCATAAGGTTTTATCTGATATAAATTTGCCATTGCCACATCGGCATATTTTTTATATATTTCAGATCTTTCCAAAAGTTTTTTTTCATTTTCTAATTTCGAAAGTTTATTTTGTATTTCTTTTATTTTTTTATTCAATTTATTTAAAATCGATTCTTTTTTTTGTTTTAAACGATTTTGATATTTTTTATCAAAAAGCTCCTGAGTATATTTTTCCAAATCATCTATCTCAAAAACTTTTTCTTTTATTTCCATTTCGGGAAGTTCTTGAAGTTTTATTCCCGGTTTTACCACACGGCTTGAAATATTTTCACTTATGTGTCTTAATGATTCTATAATGTTATCATTTTCATCAAGAATTATTGCGTTTGTATAACGTCCGGTAAATTCAAATCTAATCTTTACAATTTCTTCTTTAAACCTGTTTTGATTTTTAGCAATAATCGTTAAAATTCTCTCTTTTGCCTGAACGTCAAGCAGTTTTGCTTTTGTAAATTTCTTCTCAAGGACAATATCAAAAGGTGCTTTAAATTTTTTTACAAGAGGATAATTGATATTTATATAAATATCCCCGCTGCCTTTTGTCAAATCAAAATAAAACCTGTCATTGTCAAATTGCATTAGTATAAGGTTTTCATCAACCCTTAAAGCTTTTTTAATATATTTGTAATTTTTCAGTTTTTCGGCGATTTTTGCCAAAACAAACGCTTTCATACATGCCTTTCTTTAATATGACTTTTTATATTTTTATTTTTTATCAAATTAAATTCTAACTGCTTAATTTCACTTATTTATCCGCACCTAAGCCCGTATTTCGCCATTTCTATAAATTTTCTGACTTTTCTCTTGTCTTTTTTCCCAGGTCTACTCTCAACCCCGCTGCTTACATCCACCCCGTAAAATCCATATCTTCCAACTTCAAACACATTTTCTGGAGTAAGGCCTCCGGCAAGAATTATTTTTGAATTATCACGTCCTTCAAACCACTCAAGGGCTACTCTTTTACCGCTACCTCCGTATTCAGGTACATAAGCATCAACTATTTTATAAATATCGCCGAACTTTTCAATATCGCTTTTTTCTTTTGCTCTGATAACAGGAAGATATTTACAGTTCAATTTACTAAAAAAATTTTCATCCGCATCAAAATGAATCTGAGCAATATCCGCTTTTAAAAATTCCATAGCTCCGTTTATCGCTTCAGGGGTCATATTGACAAACAAAGCGACTTTCGTAACAAAAGGAGGCAATTTTTCTATAATCTTTTTAGCTTCTCTTGCCTCTATAAATCTGGGAGACGGCCTGTAAAAAACAAATCCAAGAGCATCAGCCCCCGCATCACAGGCAATTTTTGCGTCTTCATAATTCGTTATTCCGCAAATTTTTACTCTCATCTTAAGCTCTCTATAGCTTTTTTATAATCATTACTTTTAAACACATAACTTCCGGCTACCAAAATATCCGCGCCCGCTTCTTTAAGCAGTGGTGCGTTTTTGTCATTAACCCCGCCATCAATTTCTATCAATAAATTTGGATTTTTTTTCTCAGCCAACTCTCTTAATTCTTTTACTTTATCAATAACACTTGGAATAAATTTTTGACCTCCGAATCCCGGATTAACGCTCATTAATAAAACCATATCAACATCCGCTACTATATACTCAAGAAGACATACAGGTGTTGCAGGATTTAAAACAACCGCTGGTTTAATACCCTCGTTTCTTATTTTTTGAATAACCCTATTGATATGTTTTTCTTCTTCTATATGAAAAGAGATAAATTCAGGTTTAATATGCTTATACATATCTACAAAAAACGGAATATTTTCCACCATAAAATGAATATCAAGGGGTTTTGTAGAAGCTTTTGCCACAGCTTCCACGATCATAGGTCCCATTGTCATATTCGGTACGAAATGCCCGTCCATTACATCCACATGTATTAAATCCGCTCCAGCATCGCTTACCGCTTTTACCTCATCGGCAAGTCTTCCGAAATCCGCGCTTAAAATACTCGGTGCTATTTTCATTTTATTCCTTTTACTTGATTTCTGCCGCTTTTTTTTGCTTCATATAAAGCTTTGTCGGCTTTTTGTATAATATTTTCGGGATTGTCTCCTTTTTTAAATTCACTAACCCCGAAACTGGATGTAATTTTAACACCTTTAAAAGAATGTACCGCTATTTTTTTTCTAAGTTTTTCAGCAATTTTTAACGCATTTTCATACTCGGTCTCAGGAAGAATTATCAAAAATTCTTCTCCTCCCCATCTTCCGAAATAATCACTTGAGCGTATACTTTGTTTTATAAGTTTACTTAAATTTTGTAAAACATAATCTCCAAACTCATGCCCGTATGTATCGTTTATTCTTTTAAAATAATCGATATCGAAAAATATTACACTACCATGCGTCTTTTTTGTAAGTTTCTTTAATCTTTTTTCTATAGTTCCTCTATTTAATATCCCTGTTAAAGCATCAATCTGGGCTTGAGAACGATATCTTAAGGTTTTTAATATCACAATGACAAATAAAACGCTAAACACCAAAATTATAAAAATAAATGCCAAATTATATTTATTTTCTTTTATTTTTATACCTAAATATCTGTTAATGATTTCATTTTTTTCTTCAGGGGTAATCTGTTCTATAGCCTTGTCAATTTTTGTTTTGATTTCAGGCAAATCGTTTCTTATCATTACCTGAAGCTTAAATTTAAAATCAGTGGTTTTTATTATTTCCATATTTAAAAATCTATATTTATTTACATACCATACGATAGTCGGAAGTATATCCACAGCACACTGAGCTTTTCCCCTCTTTACAAATTCAAGTGCCTCTTTTGTATTCTTAGCTGAAATGTATCTTAAATTTGGAAAATGCTTTTTCATAAGTTTATGAGCGGTAAAATTATACCCCACTGCTATAGAAGATATATCATTCACATTATCTATTTTAGTACCGCTTTTACATACTATCGCCAGTGGAAACTCTACATATGGCTTTGAAAAAAGGGCGAATTTTTTCCTATCAGGAGTTTCCGATGTATTTGGGGTTAAATCCGCTTTTTTATTTTTAATGGCGTTTAATACGTTTACCCATACCGGTTCTATTTCAAATTCATATTCTAATTTGGCTTTTTTTGCTATAAGTTTCCAAAAATCAATTCCGATTCCTTTTAAGTGCCCTTTTTCATAGATATCAAAAGGCGGCCAGTTAGGAGTTACGATTACCTTCAATACTTTGGATTTTTCAAATATTTCACTCTGACATTTATATGTAAGTTTATTACATAAATCTATTTTTTTATTCAGATAATAAGAAGTTAATATCAGAGATTCATAAAGATTTTTCGGATTTCCTTTATAATTTTCCAATAGATAAAAATTAAGAAAATCTATATCTTTTTTATGCCTTTTAATGAAATTTATTTTTCCTATCAAAAAATATCTGTTAAAGTCCATACCAAGTTTTTTAAGCGAATAATTATAAAAACCTTCCGCTTTCTTATCTCTTATGATGGCATCTACATTGGAATAAATAAATTCTTTAAAAGGTATATTTATATATTCATATTCATCGCTCAAAGCGGAAAAAAAAATTTTCACCGGAAGAGTGGGATTTGCTATTGTATGAATAGTTTCAAAAGGCACTTTAGATACGATATACTGGTCTAAATTTTCTATAGGAGTTATAATCTGGATGTCTTTTTTCTTAATTATCCAATCTAACTTATTATAATCCACTATAGCTAAAGAATTATTCAAATCTATTTCATTGATATAATTATATTTTATACAGTTGTAATCAATTGGTAAAGAAATATTCGCTTTTTTCGGTAAATATACGTTTACCCCGGCATATAATACAGCCGCAATAAAAATAATAAAAAACTTCACATTAATCTCCTATACAATGCCTCTTTTTCAAACAATCGTAAATTTCTATCCTTCTGTCTCTAAAAAACGGCCATATTTTTCTAACTTCGGCAGCTTTACTTAAATTTATATCGGCTTCTATAATTTCTTCATTAATTCCACCTCTTGCCAGCTCTTCCCCTTGAGGACCGAAAATAAAACTGTTTCCCCAAAATTCAATACCGCCAAGCACACCGGACGGGTCTTTTTCACGCCCAACTCTATTAACCGCTATCACATATACTCCGTTTGCCACCGCATGCCCTCTTTGAACGCTTATCCATGCGTTTAGCATTTTTTCTTTTTCTTCAGGTGTGTTTTCTTTTTCGCAAAGCTCGTCAATTCTATCCTCAGGACACATAAGCCATCCTATCGCCGTCGGATAAATTAAAATCTCCGCTCCCTTTAGTGCCATAATCCTTGCTGGCTCAGGATACCACTGATCCCAACACACCAAAACGCCAAGCCTACCCACAGATGTATCAATAGGTTCAATCTCATCACCAGGAGTAAAGTAAAATTTCTCATAAAATCCGGGGTCATCCGGAATATGCGTTTTTCTGTATTTTCCGGCTATTTTTCCTCTGTCAAAAACTACTGCCGTATTGTAATAAATCCCATCCATTACTTTTTCAAACAAAGAAGTAACTAGTACGATATCTTGCTCTTCACTTACTTTTCTCCAAAATTCCACATCTTCGTTAAAATTCTCTGCATAATCAAAAAACTTAGTATCTTCACATTTACAAAAATATTCGCTTTGATGAAGTTCCTGAAGAATAACAAGCTCGCCTTTTGCTTTTTTAATCATGTCTAAAGTATGAGATATCGTATCGGCCTTATTTTCCTTAAATTCCTGCTGTATTAAAGATACTTTCATAAAATACCTTTTTTTAGTGATTATATCACAAAAAATGTTATAATTTTTTTAAAAAGGAGTGATATGGCAAACCTGTTAATAATCGGTGCCGGCGGCGTCGGAAGAGTCAGTGCTTTTAAAGCGGCAAAAAACAGAGATACTTTTGAAAATATAGTATTGGCAAGCCGCACGAAAAGCAAATGCGACGAAATAGCAAAAGATATTAAAGAAAAATTAGGAATTGATATTAAAACATATTCACTTGATGCCAATAAAGAAGAAAACGTAATAGAATTAATAAAAAAAGAAAATATCGATATCGTATGTCATGTAGCACTTCCATATCAAAATCTACCTATCATGCACGCCTGTATTAAAACCGGTGCGGCGTATTTAGATACGGCATTGGCTGAGACGGAAGATAATCCGGATACTTATTACGACCTTCAGTGGGCGCTTGATGAAGATTTTAAAAAAGCTCATACAATGGCTCTTCTTGGGTGCGGTTTTGACCCGGGTGTTACTTCAATAATGGTTAAATACGCAGCCGATTATCTTTTGGACGAGCTGGAAGAAGTCGAAATATACGACTGTAATTTCGGAAGTCACGGAAGAGCGTTTGCTACAAATTTCGACCCTGAAATAAACTTAAGAGAGCTGAATCTTCCGGGTAAGTACTGGGAAAACGGTGAATGGAAAATAACAAAACCCTTTGAAATTCAAGTAAAACACGAATACCCTGAATGCGGGGAAGCTACAAGCATTCTTATCTGGCATGAAGAACTTGAAAGTATCGTAAAACATTTTCCAAATTTAAAAAGCGCAAAATTTTATATGTGTTTTAGCGACCAGTATCTTTATCACTTCAACGCACTTAAAAACGTAGGAATGTTTAGTATTGAACCAATTGAAATATGTGAAGGATGTAAAATATCTCCTCTACAATTTTTGGCAAAAGTACTACCAGACCCACAGGATTTAGTCAAAAATTACAAAGGTAAAACAAATATAGGTGTAGTGGTAAAAGGTAAAAAAGACGGAGTTAATAAGACCTACTACATCTATAATATCTGTGACCATGAAAAAGCTATAGAAGAAACGGGAGCTCACTGCGTAAGTTATACAACGGGAGTACCCGCAATTATCGGATGTAAACTTATGGCTAAGAGAATCTGGTGGAAAGAAGGTGTTCACAATGTAGAAGAGTTTGATGCCAAACCTTTCTTTGAAGAGATGGAAAAACAGGGACTTCCTATTAAGGTTATAGAGGTTAAATAATGGAAAAATATTATTATAAATATGATGAATTTATGAATGATTTAGAAGTTTTAGAGCCTCAAATAAAAGAGTATAACCCCGATACTCTTTTGGCAATTGCCAGAGGCGGAATGACAATCGGACATTTTTTAGCCGAAAGATTAGATATGCGCGAAATTTATTCTCTAAACGCAATATCTTATGAAAATGAAAAAAAATTAGGGAAACCGAAAATTTTCAATATCCCCGATTTAAAAAACAAAAAAAAAGTTTTGCTGCTTGATGATATCAGCGACAGCGGTGAAACATTAGAAGAAGTTTTAAAAACTTTAAAAAGTTTATATCCAGAAGTTGAATTTAAAACTCTTACAATTTTTTATAAAGACCATACAAAAGTAATGCCGGATATATTTAGCAAAAAAACTGATAAATGGATCGTGTTTTTTTGGGATAAAGAAGGACAAACAAAGGAGCAAAAATGAGTAATTTATTAATTATAGGAGCCGGAGGAGTTGGAAGAGTTGCTACGTTTAAAGCTGCAATGAACGACCATATTTTTAAAAATATTACACTTGCCAGCCGCACAAAAAGCAAATGCGACGCAATAGCAAAAGATATTAAAGAAAGATTAGGTGTTGAAGTAAAAACAGCGGAAATTGACGCTATGGATGTTGATGCTACGGCAAAACTTATTGAAGATACCAAAAGCGATATCGTACTAAACGTCGCACTTCCCTACCAGGACCTGGCTATTATGGACGCCTGTTTAAAAGCCGGAGCTCATTATGTGGATACGGCAAATTACGAACACCCTGATGAGGCTAAATTCGAATATAAAGAACAATGGGCAAAAGATGAAGAATTTAAAAAAAGAGGTCTTATGGCACTTCTTGGAAGCGGTTTTGACCCGGGGGTTACGAACGTATTTACGGCATATGCAGCTCAAGAGCTTCTTGATGAGATTGAATATTTAGATATTCTTGACTGTAACGCAGGAGACCACGGATATCCTTTTGCTACAAACTTTAACCCTGAAATCAATATCCGAGAAATTACCCAAAAAGGTAAATACTACGAAAACGGAGAGTGGAAAGAGATAGAGCCTATGAGCGTTAAGTTTGAGTGGGAGTATCCGAAAGTCGGAAAATTCCCAAGCTATCTTTTATACCATGAAGAACTTGAAAGCTTAACTAAAAATTTCCCAAGCATTAAAAGAGCGAGATTTTTTATGACGTTCAGCGATAAATATCTGTGGCATTTAAGAGCTTTACAAAACGTAGGAATGACAAGTATCGAACCTATAAAAGTTTGTGAAAACTGCGAAATAAGCCCTATGGAGTTTCTAAAAAAAGTGCTTCCAGACCCCGCAAGTCTAGGACCTAGAACAAAAGGACAAACCCATATCGGGGTAGTGGTTACAGGATATAAAAACGGAGAGAAAAAAAGATATTATATTTACAATATTTGCGACCATCAGTGTGCTTTTAGAGAAGTAGGGGCTCAGTGTGTAAGTTATACAACGGGAGTGCCGGCAATGATTGGCGCTAAAATGATTGCTACTAAAACTTGGTTTGAGGCGGGAGTTAAAAATATGGAAGAATTTCCTGCCCGTCCATTTATGT
>JAMOTL010000071.1 GCA_027062285.1 Nautiliaceae bacterium | reverse complement strand
TTCTAAAAGGTACGTCAGGATATTTATGAAAATCTGTAGTAAATCTAAACTGATACCAACTGCTCTGAACAAACGTATCCATAGTATCCGTTTCACGCTCAGCGTCTCCGCCGCATTTCGGACACTTTGTATATTTCCAGGTTGGATGGGATTCTAAAGGATTTCCGCTTCCTGTAATTTCAACGTCTTCTGGCAGTGTTACAGGAAGATTTTCTATTTTTTCCGGAACTATTCCACATTTTAGACATTTGATAAATGGAAGCGGAGCACCCCAGTATCTCTGACGAGATATTCCCCAATCTCTTAATCTGTAATTTATTTCTTCTTTTCCTATACCTTGTTCTTCAAATTTTTTAATAATCGCCTTTTTAGCTTCAGTGTTTTTCATTCCGGTAAATTCACCGCTATTTATTAAAATTCCTTCACCGGTATAAGCTTTTGTTTCATCTATTTCACCGTTTTCCGGTTTAATTACCCACTTGATAGGAAGATGATATTTTTTAGCGAATTCAAAATCCCTTTCATCATGAGCCGGTACTGCCATAACAGCACCGGTTCCGTAATCCATAAGCACGAAATTGGCAAGCCATACAGGGATTTTTTCTCCCGTCAAAGGATGAATAACATCTATTCCCAGATATACACCCTCTTTTTCCATAGCTTGACGTTCTTTTGGTAAGATAGAGCGTATTTTTCTTACCTTTTCTTCCGTTTCTTTATCAAAAAGTTTATTTTCAAGCATAAAATCCACTATCGGATGTTCAGGAGCAAGAGCCGAATAAGTAACCCCGTAAATCGTATCCGGACGGGTGGTAAACACTTCATATCCATCGAATTTTTCTTTTAATTTTTTACGGCTTTCATCTGAAAGATTAAATTTGAATTTAAGCCCGCTGGATTTTCCTATCCAGTTTTTTTGCATCGTAAGAACTTTATCAGGCCAGTTGCCTTTAAGTTTTTCATCAATATCTCTTAAAAGCTCTTCTGCGTATTTGGTAATTTTTATATACCATCCCGGTAATTCTTTAATTTCAATAGGATTGTCGCATCTCCAGCAACATCCGTCAATTACCTGCTCGTTCGCAAGTACCGTATGACATGTCTCACACCAATTCACTTTTTGAGTGCGTCTCTCAAGAAGCCCGTTTTCATACATTTTAATAATAAATTCCTGCTCCCATCTGGTATATTCGGGATCACTTGTAGCAAACTCACGGGTTTTACTGAAACTAAGTCCAAGTCTTTTCAGTTCTTTTCTCATATAATCTATATTCTCATAAGTCCACTTTTTAGGATGAACTCCGTGTTTAATAGCGGCATTTTCAGCAGGCATTCCAAAACTGTCCCATCCTATCGGATGAAGAACATTAAAACCTTTTTGTCTGTAATATCTTGCAATAGCATCTCCGATTGAATAGTTTCTTACATGTCCCATATGAATTCTGCCGCTCGGATATGGGAACATACTTAAAATATATTTTTTAGGAAGTTTATAATCTTCTTTCGGTTCAAAAGCATTTTCTTCATCCCATTTTTTTTGCCACTTAATTTCAATCTCTTGCGGTTTATATTCTCTCATTCTTCTACTCCCATGTGTCTTTTGTTTTTGCTATTTCAATAAAGCTTAGAATAATTGTAACTATATTCGCTATAAGCGCCCCTATAGCCATCGCATAGGCTGCGTGTAAGTCATTTTTAATTTCAAGATAAAAAAACGCCGGAATAAGATGTAAATCGGCTACAAGACTTGCCGCAAAAAGTTCCGCAGCCACAATATTCCTTACTCCGATTTTTAAAATTGTAGAAATAAGGTTAAGACTCAAAGCTATAAAAAGAGCAACTTTGTTGTAATCATATAAAAATCCCGCTACACTCGTTAAACTCATCAGTTGAAAAAAGACGTAAATAACCTTTCCCCAATCCATAATTCCTCCTTAGACTACTCCGCCTTGATAAATTTGGCGCATTTTTTCTTTTTCTTTTTTTCTTTTTTCTTTTTCGGCCAGTTTTTTTCTGTATTCGTCTATATTAAATCCTAACCAGATTAAAAGAGGTGATGCGATAAAAATTGATGAATAAGTACCTACAATTATTCCCACAAGAAGCGTAAAACTGAACGGCTTTATAATTTCTCCACCGAATAAAAACAGTGTAAGAACCACAAAAAACGTAGTAAGAGAAGTTAAAACCGTTCTGCTTAAAGTTTTAGAAATAGCTATATTGATTAAAGTAGCCAAATCTTTAATTTTCGTTTCTCTAACTTCTTCTCTTATTCTGTCAAAAACAACTATGGTATCATTTAATGAATATCCCATAAGAGTTAATATTGCCGCTAAAACATCAAGATTGACTTCAATATTAAAAGCACTTACGGCTCCAAGTGAAATAATAGTGTCATGCACCAAAGCAAGTACCGAAGCTAAAGCAAATTTCCATTCAAATCTAAAAGATACGTATATCAAAATGCCGATTACTGCAAATATAAGCGCTTTTAGACCTTTTTCTTTTAATTCGTTTCCTACTTTCGCACCTACGATATCAACTCTTCTTATTTCAACCTCTCCAAGAGGAGAAAGAAGCTTTCTTATCTCTTCTCCGAGAGATTTTTGAACATCTCCGCTAACCTGCTCGACATTCAGACGAATAAGTATTTCATTCGGTTCTCCGAATGTAGTAATATTGGCGCCTTTAAATTTTTTACCGATGTATTTTCTAACTTCAGCAATATCAACAGGTTTTTCAAATCTCACTTGAATTTCTATTCCGCCTTTAAAGTCAATTCCCCAGTTAAAACCTTTTGTAAGGATGGTAAAAAGACTTAAAATTATCAAAAAAGAAGAAATAGCGGCGAAAATTTTGCTTTTCCCCATAAAATCATATACTTTATTCCCGCTAAAAAATTCCATATTATTCCTTCATCCCAAAATCTTTTGGCGTAATTTTTTTACCGCTTGCCAATAAAAACTCCCAAATTCCATGAGTTCCGAGAATTGCTGTAAGCATACTTGCCATAATACCTATTGCCATAGTAATAGCAAAACCTTTTATCGTTCCAGTTCCGTACGCAAAAAGAGCTATAGCGGCAATTAAAGTGGTAATATTAGCATCTAAAATAGCACTCATAGCATTTTTATATCCGCCTTCTATTGCCTGTCGTATAGGCTTTCCTTCTTTAATCAGCTCTTTTATTCTTTCGTTAATAATAACATTCGCATCTACCGCCATACCGACTGTCAATACGATACCTGCCATACCAGGAAGCGTAAGAGTTGCTCCAAAAAGCGCCATTACCGCAATAATTAAAAACAAGTTCGTAATAAGTGCTATATCGGCAATAATACCTGCCAATCTGTAATACCATGCCATAAATAAAACAACGATTACAAAACCGCTGATTAAAGCTATCATAGATTGTCTTATACTATCTGCCCCTAGACTCGCTCCGACGCTTCTTTGCTCAAGCAACACTACAGGTGCCGGAAGTGAGCCGCTTCTTAGAGCAATTGCCAAAATATGAGCTTCATCAGGAGTTCCTACAGTAATTTGCCCGCTTCCACCGCCAATTCTTTCTTGAATGGTTGGAGCGGAATAAACTCTGTTATCAACAACTATCGCTAATTTTTTACCTACGTTTTTACCTGTAACATCACCGAAAATTTTAGCCCCTTCGCTATTTAACGTAAAGAAAATTGCCGGCTGATTTGTTTTTTGAGTAAATCCTACCGTAGCGTTTGTAATCATACTACCATCAATTACCGGAGGAGTTTTTAAAAGCCATTTTCTATTGGGATTATCTTTATCAGGCAACAATATATCTCCATACTTTTTAGCTTCTTCAGGAGTTGTTACTCGGTGTTCCTCATCAACAAGATAGAGTTCCAAATGCGCGGCACTGGAAATAAGTTTTTTTATGTTTTGTTTTTCTTTTTCAGTCTTAATTCCCGGAAGTTCAACAACAATTTTATCTTTTCCCTGTCTAGTAACGCTAGGTTCTGCTAAACCAAACGCATCAAGTCTGCTTCTTATTGTCTGAACAGCAAGTTTTATAGCATCTTCTTTTGTTTTTTGAATTTCCTGAGGAGTGAGAGTAACGATATATTCAACACTTCCGTTTTTATACTTTTTCTTAATTTCAATTCCCGGAATCGCTTTTAGTTCTTCATCCATCTTTTTTTCATCATCTTTATCAATCAGTTCGAATTTTACACTGTTTTTATCTATTGTAAGATTATCAATAAAAAGCTCTTTTTTTTCACTAATGTATTTAATTGTAGATGCTATGGTTTTTATTTTGTTTTTAATAGCTTCATCCTGCTTCACACCTAAAACTAAATACATTCCGCCTTGTAAATCAAGTCCTAAATTAACACGTGGGCTTTTACCTATAAACGAAGGTATGGTAAATGCTATACCAAAAACGGTAGCAAGGAGAAAAATTACTAACCTGTAATTAAGCTTTTTCATCATTTAGCTTTCTTGCTACCGCCGCTTTGTCAATTTTCACTTCAACGTTGTCTGCTATTTTAGCTTTTATAAAATCAGGCTCGTTTTTAACCACTTCGGCAATAATTCCGCCTGTCGTTACGATTTTATCACCTTTTTTAAGACTTTCGACCATCTCTTTGTGTTTCTTTGCCTGTCTTTGTTGTGGTAAAATTACAAGAAAATAAAATACCGCAAATAAAATAATAAGAGGTAATAATGAAGCAATTAAACTTGGTTGTTGAGCCGCAGCCTGTCCTTCAGCGTATAAGAAATTCATGTCAATCCTTTTTTAAGCGATATTTTAACACAAATTCTTTAATTGCTGCAATTCTTTTTTCACTGCCTATTTATTTGTCATTTTTCGGAAGCGGTTTTTTAATAAAAACATTAAATACATTTATAAGTATTGCGGCATTTTATTATTTTTTAAACACAAAACATTCATATTTTCTCACCGGATTTTTTATAGGAGTATTTTGGTTTTGGTGGATAGGACTTAGCTTTAGATATTACAATTTAACTTATTTTATCCCGGTTGTAATTTTATTTATAGGTACGGGATACGGTATAATTTTCTGGATAATTGAAAAAATATTTTCTAAATTTAATTTTTTATTTATTAACACTAAAATACTTTGGGCTCTGTTTTTAATTTTTGGATTTGATTTCGTAAGTCCATTTACTTTCGACTGGTTAAAACCGGAAGTTTTAATATCCAATTCTTTTTTTACTCCATACAAAACAACCCTTTTTTTAATCCTGATTGCCGTTATTTTAAAAAATTACATTTCAATAATTTTAATCATTTCGGCTTTACTTATTCCAATGCCGAAGATTCCAAAAACGCCTCTAAAAATAAATCTCATCACAACTTATATTCCTCAGGACAAAAAATGGGATCCTAAATTTATTCCGATAGAAATTAAAAACAATTTCAGATATATCAAAAACTCAATCGGAAAATATGACGCAGTGGTACTGCCAGAGAGCGCATTCCCTGTATTTTTAAACAGACACGCCGATATCATGAAAAAGCTAAAACACCTCTCCTCTAAGATCACAATTGTAACCGGCGCTCTTCATGAAAAAAACGGAAATTTTTACAATTCGACGTACGTTTTCGAAAACGGAAAAGTCACTATTGTAGATAAGCACATTTTAGTACCTTTTGGAGAGTATATTCCATTGCCTTTTTTTCAAAAAGAGATAAATAAGATATTCTTCTCAGATGCGAGTGATTATAAAACAAGCCCTCACTTTTCGACTTTTAAAATAAAAAACACGGAATTTATAAACGCAATATGCTATGAAGCCACGGTTAAAGAAGTTTATAAATTAAAACCTAATTTCATCATCGCCCTTAGCAATATGGCATGGTTTATGCCTTCAACCGCACCGGTTTTACAAAAACTTCTTATAAATGTTTATGTCGTACAGTATAAAAAAAGAGTATATCATTCATTAAATTATTTCCCTAGTTATATCTTGCCAAAGGAGTAAAAATGAATATATTTATATCTGCCAATAACACCGATTGCGGGAAAACATACACAACTTTAAAACTTATTGAAACAATAAGCAAAAAAGGTTATAAAGTGGGAGTTATGAAACCCATTGAAACTGGGGTTAAGGATATACCGATTGACGGTAAAAAACTTTTCGAGGAAGCGGTAAAGTTTAATCCCGATTTAAAAAAACTTTCATTAGAAGATATTATTCCCGTACAACTTCCATTACCCGCTTCCCCTATAGTTGCCGGAAAAATAGATTTTGAAAAAATAAAAAAGGCTTATTTTAAAATAAAAAATTTATGTGATATACTTTTAATTGAAGGTGCCGGTGGAATTTTAGTTCCTGTAAGCGACAATTTTTATATGATTGATTTTTTAAAATTTTTCGATGCTAAACTGTTTATGGTTTTTAGCTCAAAACTAGGAATGATTAACGATTTTTTATTAAATAAAAGTTTTTTAGAAAATAAAAATATAAATTACATGTGGGTAATAAACGTTTTTGATGATAGTTACTATACTATCTCGCATCCTTTTATGAAAAGATTTAATCCTTTAATAATTCAAAAGGATTTGGAAATAATTACAGATAAACTTTTGAAGGAGTATCATGGAAGAAAACAAAATCGAACTTAAAACACATCTAAAATTTAATCCGAAATTCGGAAGACTCGTAGAATTAACCGAAAATAAAGCAAAAGTAATTCTCGAAACTACAGAAGATATGGCGGTAGATGAAGAAGGGCTTGTTCATGGAGGTTTTACGTTCGGAGCTGCCGATTTTTGTGCAATGGCCGCGGTAAACGAACCTTATGTAGTACTCGTTAGAGCCAGTAACTGCGAATTTATGGCTCCTGTCAAAGTAGGAGACGTAGTCGAATTCGAAGGGGAAATAATTTTAAAAGACAAAAGAAAAGTAGATGTTAAGGTAATAGGTACATTAAATGAAATAAAAGTATTCGAAGGAATTTTCGGTTGTGTTATACTTGATAATCATGTATTAAAAAGAAAATAAAGATGAAAAAGGGGGTCATTTTTTTTCTTGTTTTTCTTTTATACGCACAAAACAATTTTTATTCTTATGTAGTATATAAAACAAAATTTGTAGAACTTAGAAAATTACTCGGCGCATTTATAAACAATAACGAGCTAAAATATAAATATTTTAAACCTCTCATTACACAAACCCTCAAATCACCCGTTAAATTTCTCGGGAATTTAGAAGGATACAGTGATAAAATCATCGCAGACCATTCATATAAATATGACGCAAGCATCGATTTAGGGATCGAAGTGGATATTAACGAACTTTTAAAATCAACAAACCATAAAAATTTATATCATAACTATAAAAACGATTATTATATTTCTGAAAAATTATCTCAAATCTACGAAAACAATACAAAAGCCGTCAATTATAAAAAAAACAGATTTATAAAAAGCATATCCGATATGTTTGAATTTTATATACAATATAATCCCAAATATAAATTTTTATTTGAAAAATATTCAAAATTACACTTTTCACCTTCGTCAAACCAACAAATTTTGTCCTATAAATTAAGTTATCTGCCCCAGGAAAAACTTCTAAAATACTTAGCCGAAAAAAAACGTGCTTTCATTTTTAAAATTACGAATATCAAATCGCCTTCTTTATTAAAAAAGATAAAAATGAAATTAAAACTATCTTATACGAACGACTTTGGCACATCTTCGAGAGATTATACCAAGATGGGTATAAATATTTCCGTTCCTCTTACAGAAGAAACAGATAATATCGCTATTTTAAAAACCCAGTTGATTTACTCGTATAATTTACTTTTATCTAAAATATCCAATTTCAACTTTAAAAGAAATCAGGCTTATAATCAATTTAACAATACGGTAAATTCAATAAGATTGAAATTGCAAGATATAAAACTCGATTTACTAAAAATACAAAACGGTATTTTTGTTGATTATGATACTTTAACTTCAAAATTTATTACGGTTTTTTATCAAATTGACTCCCTGAATAATTCACTATATCAAAATCTCAACTATTCAGCACAACTTTATTCATATTTAAAGGATTTAGATGAATACTGAAAGAAATTATCTGAGACGTTCTTACAGAATAAATCTCCCGGCATATGTATTTATTAACGGTAAAAAATATGACGCCAAAGACTGGTCGTTTTTAGGGTTCAGAATTTCAGGGGTAGCGGACGACATAATTCCGGGACAAATTTACAAAGTTAGATTTGAACTCCCTTTTGCGGGTTTTGATTTACAATTTGAAGCTGAAGCCGAGTGTAAATGGAAAAGAGGCGATGAAGCGGGATTTGAATTTAAAGAACTTCCGGACGAAACCAAAATGATTATGAAAGAATATGTAGAAGCATACGTAGAAGGCAGACTTCAAAACGCCGGAGGTATTTTAAAAGCCGCCGAAGGAATAGAAGTTCCTATCGACACATCAACTGTAATGACAGAAGAAGAGAGAAAAAAACTTGATAAAACCTTAATAAAAAGAGTTTTTATTTACGGGATTTTGACTCTTTTAACGGC
Organism: Nautiliaceae bacterium; assembly: GCA_027062285.1. Classification (GTDB taxonomy): domain Bacteria; phylum Campylobacterota; class Campylobacteria; order Campylobacterales; family Nautiliaceae; genus Caminibacter. The sequence continues at coordinate 21,007 of JAMOTL010000071.1, read as the reverse complement.
ATTCGTCATTTATAAAATATATGAAAACAGAAATGTCGTTTATTCAGCTGAAGCGTTTATAAGCGGAAATTATTTTGACATTTTATCCCATATAGAAGGAAAAATAGAAAAAATCAATATAAAACTCGGAGAAAAAATAAAAAAACACACATTAATAGCCAAAATCAATAATTCACAGCTTTTAAATCAATTAAAAGAAACCAACACAAGCTATATCATAGCTCAAAAAAAACTGAGTGAATTAAAAAAACTTCTAAAACAGACTCAAGAATCTATTCAAACAGCCGATTCAAACTTAATTCATTCAAAAGTTTCAATATTAAAATCCCTTGAAATCTTAAAAAAAACATTAAAAGAAAAAGAAAAATTATTAAAAAAATACGAAAAACTTTATAAACTGGGACTTATAGATGAAACAAAAATTGAAAACATAAAAAATCAAATAACTTCACTTAAACTAAAAATTATAAATTTAAAAACAAAATTGGAATTAAACACCTTAACTTATCCTCAAATAGCAACAATAAAAATAGAGATTTTAAATCAGGAAGAAAAAATCAAAAATCTTTTATTAAAGATGGATTTCATAAAAACACTACTAAAAGATACATTTATTTACTCTCCTTATGAAGGAATCGTTTTAAATATATATAAAAAACCAAAAGATTTAATAAAAAAATATGAAATTATCACTACTTTACATATAAAAAATTCAAAAACTTATGCTATTGCCAGATTTAAATTAAAAGACGCAAATAAAATTTATATAAACGATAAAGCTGAAATTTTTATTCCTTCCCTTGAGAAAAAATATAACGGTAAAGTCGTAGCAATAGGTACAAATGCTTTAATAGGTAATGTCAAACCTACGGAAAAAGAAAGTTATATAAGAAAAGATATTCCTGTAAAAATAGAGATTTTTAATCCTGATGATAATTTAATCCCGGGAATAATTGCCGAAGTAAAAATTTACGGACAATGATTAATTTTGAAAAATTAAGAAACTCTATAGAGACGCGAGACGATATAAAACTTGACGTAATAAAAGTAGGAAGTTTTTATGTTTTTTGGATTGTCATTTTAATAAGTATTCTTATAATAATTCCTCCAAGAGCGTGGGAATTTAAACTTCACGGTTTTTTTGCGGCTATTGCGATAATAGGTATATGGCGTTATTCTTGGTTTGCCATTAATACCGCAAACGGACTTTATTATAAACATATTTATTTTCCAAAGTTTTTCAAAAAAATTTATAAAAATCCTAAATTTCCAAAAAGAGTGTTTATTTTAGTCCCTTCTTACAAAGAAGATTTCAAAATAAGCCGTCTGACTTTTAAATACTTAATAAAAGAATCATATAAACTCCCATCAGAAGTCTATTTTTATATTTCGGTAGCCAGTGAAGAAGAGGCAAAAAGAATAAACGATATTATTAAAATCTATGATAACGCAAAACGCATAAAAGTAACTTTTTTATTCCAGTCTCAAGGAAAAAGAGTGGCACTCGCTCATGGCTTAAAAGCAATAGCAAGGGAATATTTCAAACCTTCAAAATATCATAAAGACGCAAAAAACGACGTAATTATCCTTATGGACGGAGACAGTGTAGTAGGCCAAAACGCTTTATATAAAACTCTGGCTTACTTTAAAGCCTATCCTAAACTCGGAGCTTTAACAACTGATGAATTGGTTTATTATTACGGAAGCGGTATTAAATATTTAAAAAAATGGTATGAGTTGAAATTTATAAAACGTCACATTATGATGGCGGCACATTCTTTACACAAAAAAGTCCTCACCCTGACGGGTAGATTTTCCGTATACAGAGCCCATATAATTCTTACGGAAGATTTTATATCCCACGTAGCAAACGACCAGCTCTCACACTGGCTTTTTGGAAAATTCAGATTTTTAATGGGTGATGATAAAAGTACGTGGTTTCATCTGCTAAAACAAGGTTGGGATATGCTTTATATTCCAAACGTTCTTGTCTTTTCTTTAGAAAACAGAAAAGGAAATTTTTTTAAAGTATCAATTCAGCTGATGTTCAGATGGTATGGAAATATGCTAAGAAACAACATAAGAGCACTTAAACTCGGTCCTAAAAAAATAGGCAGTTTTTATATTTGGTACGCTATACTTGACCAGAGAATTTCTATGTGGACTTCAATTTTTGGCCCTGTGGTGGCAACTCTTTTATCTATTTATTATACCTGGTTTTTTTGGGCATTTTATATTACGTGGGTAATTTTTGTAAGACTTATTCAATTTATTCCTTTAATAAAAGAAAAGTTCAACCCTGATTTAATTCATCTGCCTTTATTGGTATATGACCAATGGGTGGGAAGTATTGTTAAAATATATGCTTCTTTTCATTTATCAAAGCAAAAATGGAGTAAAGGTGGAGAAGAGTCCACCGTTTCGGTAGAGTTTCAAACATATAAATTCATAAGAAAATGGATGCCTACGTTTATATTTTTGTTATTTGTTATAGCCTATATCATATTCGCGGGAATTTATGCGAATATTTTTCACCCTTTTTAACCTCTTCTTCTACCGCCGCTTCTTCTACCTCTAAATCCTCCTCTGGAATTTCTGGAATTTCTTCTGTCTCTACCTCCGGAGTTTCTGTCTCTTTCGATAAGTCTTTTTGCTTCTTTTACACTTTTTCCGATTTTTTCTTTTCCGTCTGCATCTTTAGCAAACATCATAGTCGCAAGTTTTGTAGCTATAGTCATCAAATCATATTCATTTTGAAGTTCTTCAATAATTTCAATAGCTTTTTTAGTAGGTTCAACATTAGTGATTTTTTCTAAAATTTTCTGAATTTCTTTATCTTTTACATCTTCAAGAGAAGGAATTTCTTTTAACACGATTTTTGATATTTTTTGAATTCTACTAAGAGCTCTAAATTCATGAGGAGTTACAAGTGAAATAGCCATTCCTTCTTTCCCTGCTCTTCCGGTTCTTCCGATTCTGTGAACATAACTCTCAGGATCAAGTGGTAAATGATAATTAAATACGTGAGTTACGTTATTTACATCAAGTCCTCTTGCCGCAACATCAGTAGCTACAAGAATTTCAAGTCTATCGTTTTTAAACGCTCTTATAACTTCTTCTCTTTTTCTCTGGTCCATATCACCATGAAGCCCTTTTGCTTCAAATCCAGCTCCGCTTAAAAAATCGGCTATATCATCAACATCTTTTTTCGTTCTACAAAAAACTATAGATTTGCTTGGATTTTTATAATCTATAAGTCTGATCAAAGCGTCTTTTCTTTCATATTCATCTATTACATAAAAATTCTCAGTAATATTTTCATTTGTTACCTGTTTTTTTGTAATTGTTATAAATTCAGGATCTTTAAGAATAGTTTTTGCCAAATTTTTAATAGGTTCAGGCATAGTGGCACTGAAAAGTAGTGTTTGTCTATCGCTCGGAACAAATTTGAAAATCTCTTTAATATCATCCAAAAATCCCATATCAAGCATTTCATCAGCTTCATCCAAAATTACATAATTAGGAGCAATATCTATTCTTCCAGATTTAAGTAAATCAAGAAGTCTTCCCGGAGTCGCTACGATAAATTCAGAATTTTCTATATGCTTTATTTGTCTTGCATAACTACTTCCGCCATAAACAGTTGCGGTATGAGTTCCCAGATATTTTCCAAATCTAAATATCTCTTCGCTAACCTGAATGGCAAGCTCACGCGTAGGAGTAATTACAAGCGCTTTTTCTCCCTTTTTCATTTTAGAAAGAATAGGCAGTCCAAATGCCGCAGTTTTTCCTGTTCCTGTCTGAGCCTGAGCTACTACATCACGTCCTTCTAAAATCACTGGAATAGCTTTTTCCTGAATAGGACTTGGTTTTTCAAACCCTATCTCTTCTAATCTTCTTAATAGTTCCGGTTTTAAATTAAAATCTTTAAATGTCATTGTTGTTTTCCTTATATATTGTTTATTTTAATTGCTTAATGGCAATAAAGTTTATAGTTTAGGTAAGTATTTTTAAAATACGGTGGATACGGTATTACTGCGGAGAAATTTTTTATTTCCCCTGGAAGTAATCCGTCTTTTATTATTATCCTTGTAGCTTTTACTACGTTTGGTCTTTCTTTTTTCTTATCTTTACTTCCGAATAAATTAAGACCGCCGGGCTTAAAAAACGTTCCCTTGGTAAAGCCTCCGCCTCCCCATCCGTTATTTACAAGCTTGATTTCAAGCTTACAGTAGTTTATTTTAAACTTACCTATATTTTTTACTCTGCCTTTTAAGACTAAAGTTTCATTGATAAGCACCCTTCTTTGTTTAACATCAAGGAGCTTTGCTTTTTTTGTGTATTTTTCCAATACAACCAAGCCGATTACCGCTCCGAATGAAGTTATTAAAAAAGAAGCGAATATCATACTTAGCAACATCTTTGTGTTGTTATTGGCTGCTTTGATAGAAAGAATAGTTAAAAATATAAATAAAATTAAAAAAAAGGCAATAGTCAGCCAGTGAAGAAAAGTAAAATAAGGAATAAGCATATGATACCTTTTTATTTTAAATCGGCTAAAGATTATTTATCTTTACGATTTTTCTTTTCTTCAATACCGCTAATTCCCTCTCTTCTTTTAAGTTCTTCCAAAATTGCTTCCGGATGAATGTTTTTATAGGCTAATGCTATTAAAGTATGAAAGGCTAAATCAGCGGCTTCATAAATAATTTCGTTTTTATCGTTATCTTTAACTGCAAAACAAAACTCCGCCGCTTCTTCAGCTACTTTTTTGAGGATTGAATTTTCACCTTTATGGTAAAGTGAAGAAACATATGAAGTTTTCGGATTTGCGTTTTTTCTATCAAGCAATGTATGATAGAGCTTATCTATGAAATTATACTCTATTTCTTCTTGTTTGTCTATAGTAATTTCATTTGTAGCCAAATTCGTAAAAAAGCATGACTTTCTACCGGTATGACAAGCAGGTCCTTTTTGTTTTACTTTTAATAAAATAGTATCGTTATCGCAATCTACCAAAATTTCTTTCACTTCTTGCGTATTACCGCTGCTCTCACCCTTTTTCCACATTTTATTTCTACTTCTGCTGAAATAATGGGCAAACCCCGTCTCTTGGGTAAGTTTTAATGCTTCTTCATTCATATACGCAAGCATTAAAACTTCATTCGTATCAATATCCTGAACAATTACGGGCACAAGCCCGCCGTTTTTTTCAAAATCTACCATTAATTACCTTTTGAAGTTATAGCTTTTTTTTCATCTTGGACGTTCATCCATAAATTCGGCACCACTCCTCCCGGAGTTAAGAAAATCTTAGTATTAGGATTTTGTTTTAATGCTTCGTTAAATTTCCCTTGAACCTCAAGTTGTTTTAGTTTTAATAAATTCGGTGTAATAGATTTAGCTATTTCCATATTTGCTTGAGCTTCCGCTTTTGCTTCTATCAGTCTTGCTTCCGCTCTACCTTGGGCTTCAATCTTTTTAGCTTCGGCGCTACCTCTGGCAATCGCCGCTTTTTTCTCAGCTTCTTGTTTTGCTCTTAATACTTCGTACTTTGCTCTTTCTGCTTCTTGTTTTGCTATCTGAACTCTTTCGATCTGCCTTTTTATATTTTCAGGTAAAATAATATCTCTTAACTGAAAACTCTCAAAAATAACAGGTTGGTTCGGAATTTTGCTTAACTGTTCTCTTATTTGACTTTCTATTCTTGTAGCAATTTCGTTTCTTCTAACAGGCAATTCTTCCGCCGGGTATTTACCGATTACGTTTCTTACGACGTCTCTAACGATTGGATTTATGATTTTATCTTCCCAGTTTAGACCATATGTTTTTACTACATATGCCGCTTTATCAGGGTTTAGTCTGTAACTGACAGAGAGTTCCACCGTAATAGGAAGCCCTCTGGCATCAAGAACGTTAATAGCCGGATATATTCTAATAGTCCCGTATCTATCCGGCATAGTTCCCATTTCCGGATTTCTCTTATAGCTTATCATATGGACCTTAGTATCGACCACAATCACTTTTTGAACCAGCGGGAAATAAAAATGAAGTCCAGGTTTCAAAGGCTGGGGCGAAAATTTACCGGTTGTGGATAAAATACCTACTTCGCCTTCGTTTATAATTACCCATGGTTTAAATAAAAGCACTACAAAAATAATAGCAATTATTCCTATAATTAAATTTCCTCCGTTTTTAATAAATTTAGGAGGCTCGAACTTAGGAGGTTCAAATTTATTGGAATTTGAATTTTTATTATTCCATCCGTTTAAATCTGCTGGCATAAATTTCCTTTTTTAGACTAATAATGTCTGATTTTAATTAAATATAAGTTAAATAATGCTTATAATTTTTATCTCTTCCATAAACTACGTCAAAATACGCTTCTTGAAGTTCTTTTGTAATAGGACCTCTTTTCCCGTCACCAATAATTCTTCCATCCACCTCTCTAACAGGCGTAACTTCAGCAGCAGTTCCCGTAAAGAAAGCTTCATCGGCAATATAAACCTCATCTCTTGTAATTCTTCTTCTCTCAATTGGAATATCCATCTCTTTTGCTATTTCTAAAATAGTGGCCTGAGTAATTGATTCAAGAGAATTATCATTAGGAGGAGTAATCAAAACGCCGTCTCTTACAATAAAGAAACACTCCCCGCTCCCTTCAGCCACAAATCCTTCATCATCAAGCATTAAAGCTTCTTCGTATCCGCATTCAATAGCTTCATATTTCGCCATTTGTGAATTCAGATAATTGGCAACCGCTTTTGCTTTTCCAAAAGTTGATTTTACCGGATTTCTAACTATCGAAGAGATTTTAACTCTAATTCCGTTTTCAAGTCCATCTTCGCCAAGATAAGCACCCCACTCCCAAGCGGCAATTGCTACGTGTACCGGAGCACCGATATGATAAAGTCCCATTTTTCCATATCCTAAATAAATAAGAGGTCTTATATAAACGTTTTCTTTAAAATCGTTTTTTCTTAGAAGTTCAATTTGAGCCTCTTCAAGTTCTTCTTGAGTAAAAGGTACGTCAAGTTTTAATATTTTTGCCGAATTCATAAGTCTTTTCGTATGATCTTGGAGTCTGAAAATCGCCAATCCTTCATCTGTCTGATATGCTCTGGTTCCTTCAAACGCCCCGTTTCCATAATGAAGAGTATGAGTCAAAACATGAACTTTAGCTTCGCTCCAGGGAATAAAATTACCATCCATCCATATATATTTCGCCTCGTTCATTAAGTTTTCCTTTTTTATCAAGAATTTTATCAAAAATTTGTTATCATTACTAATAGGCATATTTTCAGTATTAAAAGAAGGAGAAAAAATGGGAATTATTCCTGAAAAATTTTTAGAAATATTGGGTATTAAAAAAATCGAAGATAATGAATTGATTGCTAAAAAACTGATAGGCTCAACCGAAGAAGACGGAGAGCTTGGAGAAGTTATAAACCCTTACACAAAAAAAACTACTACAAAATTCGTAAAATGTACACCTGAAGATGCAAAAAGAGCTCTTGAAGTAGCGAAAAAAGCTTACAAAGATACAAAAAAATCACCACTTCATCAAAGAATAGCATGGATTAACGACGTAGCGGATAAGCTCGAAGAAAGAAAAGAAGAGTTTGCCAAATATATAACGCTTGAAGTGGCAAAACCTATTTCACAATCAAGAGTTGAAGTTCAAAGATGTATCGAAAATCTAAGAATCTGCGCAGCCGAGGGGTATCATATTTTAGGAGAAACAATCCCGACCGACGCAACTCCTAGCGGAGCAAAAACTACATCTTTTTACAAAAGAGTACCTGCGGGAGTGGTAGTTGCCATTACTCCTTTTAACTTTCCTTTAAATCTCGTAGCGCATAAAATAGGACCGGCTCTGATTTCAGGTAACAGCGTCGTATTAAAACCAACCCCAGAAGCACCTTATACGGCATACGCTTTTGCAAAACTTTTTATTGAGAGTCCTTACGCTATAAAAGACGCCTTAAGCGTAGTATACGGAGATGCGGATGTGGGAAGCACCCTTGTAAAAAGCCCTATTCCAAGAGTAATAAGTTTTACAGGAAGCGTACCTGTTGGAAAAATAATCATACAAAACGCCGGAATTAAAAAAGTGGCTCTTGAACTTGGCGGAAACGCCGCTACTTTTGTAGAAAGCACGGCTGATTTGGACTGGGCGGCTAAAAGATGTGCTATCGGAGCTTTTGCTAACAGCGGTCAGGTTTGTATTTCACTCCAAAGAATATACGTCGATGAAAAAATTTATGAAGAATTCGCAGCTAAACTCGGAGAAGAAGCCTCAAAACTTAAAGTCGGAAACCCGTTTGATGAAGATACTTTTATGGGACCTCTTATTAGCGAAGAAGCAGCTATTAGAGCAGAAAACTGGATAAAAAGCGCCGTTAGTGAAGGTGCTAGAATCATTGCCGGAGGAAAAAGAGAAGGCAATATTTTATCTCCTACCATCTTGGCCGACGTAACGGATGATATGAAAATCGTATGTGAAGAAGTTTTCGCACCGATTGTGAGTCTTGTAAAAGTAAAAAGCTATGATGAAGCAGTTGAAAAAATGAATAATTCTCCTTACGGATTACAATATTCTATGTTTAGCAACAGAATTGATTTAATGAACAGGGCAATTGATGATTTTGAAGCCGGAGGTGTTATTATAAACGACATACCTACTCTAAGATTTGATATTCAGCCATACGGAGGAATTAAGCTCTCAGGAATCGGAAGAGAAGGTCCAAAATACGCAATAGAAGAGATGACTGAAATTAAAACGATAATAATCCGTTAATCTCCCAAAATTTCTTTTGCTTTTTTTATGTCACCGAGTTGAATATAAATATTCATAAGTTTACTTTTCCATTCGGGATTATAAATTTTAGGAAACGATTTTAAAATTTTTTTCGCTTTTTCATTCTTTTTTAGTTTTAAATAAATTTTAATCAAATAATAATCTACCTCAATATCTTTAAAACTATTATTTAAAAATTTAAGAGCACATTCGAGATTATTCAAGTAATAACAAACAATACCTTTTATTTTATAAAATTCCGTACTGTTTTTGTTTTCAACTTTTTTTAATGCCACGTTTGCTTTAATGTAATCTTTTTTTTCGATATATCTGTAAGCTTTTTGAATATAATAAAAATCTTTAATTATCGGATCATTAGAACTAAACGCAAAATTTTCGGCTTTTTCAGGTTGATTTAATTTAAATAAAATAAATATAAGTTTTTTTTGAAATCTTCTTGCAGGCTTTATTAAAAAAGCATTATAATAGTTTTTATAAGCATCCTCATACTTTTTCATAGCCAGATAGACCTCTCCTCTCATATCGAAAATATCAATATTTTTTACAAAATTTTCCGCAGTAGCGATATAATTAAGACTTTTGTTAAAATCACCGCTTTCATATGACTGAAAAGATTTGAAAAGATAAAATTCCTGAAAAATTTTATTATTGATGTTATCAGTTATGTTATATTCTTTTTTTAATTTCTCAGCCGTATTATAGGCATTTACAAAATCTTGCTGATTGAAATAAATATTTCTCATCATTTTGAGAGTTTCTATATCTTCTCCATAAATTTTTAAAACTTTATTTAAATAAATAAAAGCATAATCGGATCTTTTTTGTTTATTAAAAATTTTCACCATTAACAAATTTATATTTTTATTTTTCGGATAAATTTTCCATATCTTCTTAGCAATTTTATAAGCCTTTTCGTATTGTCCTTCAGCACAAAGTTTTTCAGCCGTTTTATAAAGTTTATAATTTTTAAAAAAACTGTAATTTTCATTTGCTATTTTATCGAGCTCTTTAAATTTTTTAAGAGCAAACAACACTTTTGCATAATTCAGATAGACATCTTTATCTTCGGGATTTTCTAAATAAAGTTTTTTTAAAACCGAATATGCTTTTTCATATTCTCTTATACTGACATAAGAAAGTCCCAGATATTTATAATATCTTCTATCTCTTTGTAATTTCTCAGCTTTTTCAAGCCAACTTAATGCGGCAAAAGGAGAAAGATAAATATTATTTGAAGCTTCGTTTAAAAAATATTCATAACATGCTTTTTTTTTATACTCTTCAATATCCTCTTGTTTATAAATCGCATTTAAATTTTTCAAAAGCCTGCAGGCTTTTTCATATTTTTTCATTTTATAATAAATTTTACCCATATATTTTAAAGCTTTCTTTTTATAAAACCCTTTTTTTAAATCTTTTGCCAAAACCAAAGCTTTTTCGTACTGCTCCTCATAATAATATTTTTTTAAAAGGCTTAACTTCTCTTCATTTTTCAATCCGGAAAAATCTTCCTTTTTTTCTTTCAATGTTACAAACCGATTACTGAGTAAAAAGTTATTTTTTTTTATTCGTTGAGGAATATAATCACATTTTCTTATAAAAGCGGAATGATATTCTTTTTTTATTTTTTTTAAAATGTTTTGAAGATTTTTATAATTTTTTTCTTGTGCCACTCTTATTACAAAATATTTTCCTATTTTTTCAATTCTGGTATAAGGAAAATTAGATAGATTATTAAACGTGGTTTCAAGATCTGAAAGTTTTTTTGAACTTAAAACCTGAATACAATAACCGTTTTGAGGAATATCGGTTTTTATTTTTTTTTCTGACACAATATTAGCACTGACACCAAAATGAGTGACGTAATTCTGTATTTTTTTTAATTTTTCAAAATTATCTGATTTTGCACAAAGATACCCTTTTAAGGTTTTTTGACAAACTATTCCTATATTTTTTAAAGTAAGGTAATCACTTTTTTTATATACGTAAAGCTCATAAGAAAAAGCATAAACGGTAAAAAAAAGAAAAAAAAGAAATCTCATTTATATCAGTCCCAGCTCATTTAATATAGGTAAAACCTTTTCCCAAGCTTCTTCTATTTTTTCTTCAAGGTAAGCTACCGATTTTTTTTCGTTATACCATTCTTTCAAATGCTCGATAACACTCTCTTTTATTTTATCATCCAGATCGCTTTGTTTTATCTTTTCAATCGCTTTATTTAATTTCTCCATTATCTCTCCTTAAATTTAGTCTGACAGCCGTTTCCTCTTTTTATTTTAATCTCTTTTGGAAGTTTTATATCCAAATTAAGACCTTCCAATTCATTAAAATTATTTACTTTAAAAAAAGTAATCCCTTTATCTCTTAACTTTTTTATAAGAAAACTTGGGAGAGATTTTCCGATAAGTAAATCCACTTTCTTAACCTCAAGCTCAAATTCAAGATTAAAACCGGAAATAATCTCATTATCTATAAGTAGATCGGCAGGATAATCTGAAACTTCACCATCTTTTATCAAAACAGCATATCTCATCAACCGCCCTCAACAATTCTCTCAGGTTTATAATAACATTTCATCAGAAAATATTTCAAACCGGCCTTTTTAGCTTCTTTGTAAGTATCGTAAGCCCCAACTCTAACGACATAATATTTTCCTATTTTTTCTATCCTGGCATAAGGAAGATTTTTTACTTTTTCAAAAACTTTTTTAACTGCTTCTAAATTATCCGCAGTAAATACCTGGTAAGAATAGATAACTTTTTTTGGAAATGTTTTTTGCGTTTTTTTTATAGTTTCTTTTACAGTTTGAGGCTCTTTTTGTATTTTTTTTACCTGTTTTGCTTCTTCCACATAAAATGAATCAATCCCGTATTCACTTTTTATGTAAGTTCTTACTCTCTCAAGCTGAGCTTTATCAAAACTTTTCGCAAAAATACATTTATCACCTTTTATCTCGCACTCTATCCCACACTCTTTTAATTTTTCAGCATCAACTTTATGAACCGCCAATTCATAAGCAAACAATCCAACCCCCATTAATAATAAAACCCCTTTTTTCATACTTCCTCCAAAATATATTTACTAAAAGAAAAGCTTGCTGTAAAAGCAGGTGATACCGCATTTAAAACATGAATCTGATCATCATCGTATTCTACCAAAAAATCCATAATAAGTTCCAGAGTATTTTTGTTAAGCAATTGTGCTCTGATCCCGGGAGTCATCGGTTTGAATTCACCTGTTAGTTTATGAACAAGTTTTTTTGCCTCGTTTATTAGATTTTGAGGAATATAATATCTCATTTCATAAAATGCCAAATCTCTAAATCCAAACGCATTTGTAAAAAACAGCTTGGCTTCAAGAGAGATAATTTCTAAAAATTCACCCAGTTTAAATCTGTTAAATCCACTGTAATTTTCCCTCCAAAAAGCGGGGATAGCCGTAGGTCCTATTTTAATGGTATTATCTGCCATAAGCGTAAAATGAACCCCTAAAAACGGATTTTTGATATTAGGCACCGGATAAATTTGAGTCTTTATTCTGTCTTTCCCAATATATTTTCTATATAATCCTTTAAAAGGAATCATCGTATAATCAAGTCCGTGATTGAATTTATGAGCGATTTTATCCGCATAAAGACCTGCCGCGTTGATTAAAAAATCATAACTTTTTTCATATTTTTCAAACGGCATATTAAAAATAAATTTCACATCCTTCTCTTCCAGTTTTTTTCTTAAAACCGCACAAACTTCTCTTGGATTTACAGTAGCGGTATTCGGAGAATATAAAGCATATTTATGAGTTTTTGCGTTTGGGTCTATTTTTTTTGCTTCTTCTTCTGTGATTATATAAGCCCCGGCATTATTTGCCTTGCTTCTTTTCTCAAGCTCAAAAAGAGTCTCTACCTCGTCTTCATTTTTTGCTACTACAAGCTTCCCCGTTTCATTTACAGGAATATTGTTTTGATAACAAAACTCTTTCATAAGCTTATTACCCTCAGCCGTCAGTTTTGCTTTTAGGGAATCGGTCGTATAATAAAATCCGGCATGTAAAACCCCGCTGTTTTTACCGCTCGCGTGGAAAGCTTCGTGAGGCTCTTTATCGATTATGGTAATTTTATCTTCCGGATGTTTTTTTCTCCACTCATACGCTAAAGTCATACCTATAATTCCGGCGCCCACTATTAAAATATCTCTCATCCGTACTCCTTAAAATCCCAAATTTATTATTTTCCATAATCTATTTATTTCAAAATCGTCAAATAAAAGCGTTTTTTTTTCGTTAAAAAGCAAATCGAGTTTTTCTCTTTCAAACCCTTCACTCATAATACATTTTTCATGAGCCGGTAAAAAAGCTCTGGCCAAAGCAGCTTTCCCCTCTATTTCAGTATCACATAAAAAACAAGTATTTTCTTTATGTAACCTCCCCTCTTTTTCCAACAGTTTTACGTAACTCTCAACCAAAAGTCTCTTTGAATCTCTTTTGGAGATTTTTTCACTTATTTCTTTTAAAAGATTATAATAAAATCCGTCTATTTTACTCACATCCCTTAAATGATTATTTAAAAGCGTGACAAAAGATTTAAAATCGAGCATTTTTTGTAAATCAAACATAAAATCATACGGCAGTTGTGTCACGTTTCTGAGTCTTTTTATAGTAGCTTTTGGAGTTTCTTCGACAATAAAATCTATATGATACCCTACATTTATATATGAATGTCTGGCCCCGTAAAACCTATACAGAGTCAATACCTCTTTTGATGTTAAAATCCTGACTATTAAATCTTCGTCCCTAACTCTTACGGTATTTAATACAAATCCTCTCATAAAGAGAATTATAACTAAATTTAAGATTAAGGTTTTTTTGCTATAATTTGACAATTTGTAAAATAGGATTAATAACATCTTAAAGGAATAAATATGTCAAAAATGATTGATTTTAAAGATAATTGCGGTTTTGGAGTAATTGCAGATATTAAAGGTCGTCCTACACATAAAATGGTAAATGACGCACTTACCGCTCTTGAGAGAATGATGCACAGAGGTGCCATCGCGGCGGATGGAAAATCAGGCGATGGAAGCGGTCTTTTGTTTTCTCTTCCAAAAGATTTTTTTAGAAAAAAAGCTCAGGAAAAAGGTATAGATCTACCTGAACAGTTTGGAATAGGCGTAATATTCCTAAAAAACGAAAAACATAAAAAAATAGTAGAAGAATATTGTGAAAAAAATGATTTAAAAATAGCTTTATGGAGAGAAGTACCGGTAAATACGGAGGCGTTGGGAGAACTTGCTTTAAAAACAATGCCTAAAATCTATCACGTTTTTATAGTGCCTAATTCAATTATAGCTACTAAAAGATTTGAGGAGCTTTTATATTTAACAAGAAAAGAGATTGAAAACGCCATTGAAGACAAAGATTTTTATATTCCTACTTTCAGTTCAAAAAAAGTGGCCTATAAAGGCCTTTTGATGCCAAACCATATTAAAGAATTCTATCCTGATCTGGCTGATAAGGATTTTAAAGTATATTTTGCTCTGTTTCATCAAAGATTTTCTACAAACACCCTACCTGAGTGGAGACTGGCACAGCCGTTCAGATTTATAGCCCATAACGGAGAAATAAATTCAATTCAGGCCAATAGAATAAATACTTTAATTAAAACCGAATCAATAAAATCACCCGTATTTTCACCAGAAGAATTAAAAAGACTTCTTCCTATAGTAAGATTTGACGAAAGCGACAGTAGCTCTCTTGATAGAATGATGGAATTTTTGATTATGAACGGAATGGACTTTTTTAAAGCCGTACGCGCTCTTATTCCTATGCCTTGGCAAAACGCACCTTATATGGACAGCGAATTAAAAGCGTTTTATGAATATTTTTCTACCAGATTCGAAGCATGGGACGGACCTGCGGCCGTTAGTGTTAGTGACGGAAGATACATAGCCGTAGTCCTTGATAGAAACGGTCTAAGACCGGCTAAATACGTAATTACAAAAGATGACAAAATTCTTATAGCAAGCGAATACGGGGTACTTGACATAGCCGACAACGATGAGGTGATCGAAAGAGGCAAACTTCAATCCGGACAAATGATAGGCGTAGATACCAAATTCGGTGTAGTACTTAAAAATAAAGACATTGACAATTATTTAAAATCAAGCAATCCTTATACAAAATGGCTGAATGAAAATATGATTTATCTTCAGGAATATATCGAAAATCCTTATGCAATCGATGAAAAAATAGAAGTAAAAGATCTAATTCACAAACAAAGATACGCTGGTATTACAAAAGAAGTAATTTCCACAATGATAAAACCTATGATAGAAGACGCAAAAGAGCCTACCGGAAGTATGGGAGATGACACTCCTCTTGCGGCATTTAGCGACTATCCGTTTAGAAGTTTTAATGACTTTTTCAGACAAAAATTCGCCCAGGTTACAAATCCTCCGATCGATCCTTTAAGAGAAAAAATAGTAATGTCGCTTAATACGGGATTCGGTGAAATTCACAATATTCTTGACGAAGCTCCGGAACACGCAAAAAGAATCAAAACAACAACCCCTATCCTTACTCAAACAAAACTTGAAGTACTAAAAAGTTTCGGTGATGAAAACTCTCCGAGATTTGAAAGCGATTATAAAAACGCCTGTTATTCTACGGCATTTAAAGAAAATCTAAAAGAATCATTGGAAAAACTGACAGATAAAATCGTTGATGACGTAAAAAATAACGGCGTAAGAATAATCTTCTTACAAGATAAAGATATAGACAAAGAACACAAAGCCATTCCTATGGCTATGGTAATAGGAAGACTTCACAAAAAACTTCTTGATAACAAAGTAAGACACTTAACAAGCATCGTAGCAGAAACGTGCGAAGTCACCACTCCTCACGATGCTGCTGTGATGATTGCTTATGGGGCAAGCGCCATTTATCCTTATCTTTTATTTAAAACAATATGCGATCTTAGCAAAGAAATGGGTATAAGCCGCAATGATGCGTTATTTAACGTCCACAGTGCTTTAAATAAAGGTATTTTGAAAATTATGTCAAAAATGGGTATTTCTACAATAGCAAGCTACAGAAATTCAGCTCTTTTTGACATTATCGGATTAAGCGAAGAACTAAAAGAAGAATGTTTTATAGGAAGTAAAACCCTTCTTCCCGGACTTACATATGAAGATATTGAAGAGAGAATCAACAAAAAACATCAAGAAGCATTTAAAGAAGACAAAATCCCGGCTGGAGGAGTTTATAAATTTAGAAAAAATGAAGAATATCACGAATTGAATCCTGAAGTGGTAAGAGCCTTTTCAAAAATGCTTGAAGGCGGTAAAGAAGAATATGAACATTTCAAAAACCTCGTAGAAAACAGACGTCCTACATACATAAGAGATTTTCTTGATATTAAATCAGATAAAAAACCTATTCCTGTGGAAGAAGTGGAACCAAAAGAAAATATAATAAAAAGATTTATAGGTGCGGCTATGAGTATCGGGGCCCTAAGCCGTGAAGCCCATGAAGTCTTGGCAGAAGCCCTAAATCGCTTAGGAGCCAGAAGTAACTCGGGAGAAGGTGGAGAAGACCCTGTAAGAAACAAAACAATCAAACAAAGTAAAATCCGTCAGGTGGCATCGGGTAGATTCGGAGTAACTCCAGAATATTTAGTAAATGCTGAAGAAATTCAAATCAAAGTGGCCCAAGGGGCAAAACCCGGTGAAGGCGGACAACTTCCTGGATTTAAAGTAACGGAATATATAGCAAAACTAAGACACACAACACCTGGAAAAACTTTAATTTCTCCTCCTCCTCATCACGATATCTATTCAATTGAGGATTTGGCACAGTTGATTTTTGATTTGAAACAAATCAATCCTGAAGCAAAAATCAGTGTAAAACTCGTATCAACTGCCGGTGTTGGGACAATTGCGGCAGGAGTTGCCAAAGCATATGCCGACCATATCGTAATAAGCGGTAGCGAAGGTGGTACGGGAGCAGCAGCTATCACTTCCATCCGTCATGCCGGAAATCCTTGGGAAATCGGACTTATCGAAGCTCACAACTCTTTAAAACAAAACCACCTAAGAGACGTTGTTTCACTTGAAACCGACGGTGGACTTAAAATCGGACGCGATGTAATAATTGCGGCACTTCTTGGGGCTGAATACTACGCATTCGGAACGGCTCTACTTATGGCTGTCAGATGTATTTTCTGTAGAAGCTGTCAGACAAACAAATGTCCTGTCGGAATCACAACTCAAGATGAAGAATACCGCAAAAAATTCAAAGGTGCGGTAGAGAAAGTTATGAACTACATCACTCTTTTAGCAGAAGACGTTAGAGAATGGCTGGCTAAAATGGGATACAAATCTCTTGATGAAGTAATCGGGCACAATTATCTTTTAACGACAAAAGATATCCCGCTTGCTAAAAAATTCGACTTTTCAAAACTTTTTGAATACGTAGAAGGTCCGAACACAAAACAAAAAGAAAACGAACCGTTTGATAAAAACGAATTTGAAAAAGAACTTCTAAAACAGGTAATGGAAACAATCAAAAATCCAAACCACAAATCAGTGGTAAAAGCGCAAATTACAAACTTAAACAGAAGTTTCGGAGCTCTTACAAGCGGTATTATCGCAAAATACTATGGAGACAAAGGTCTTCCGGATGACAGCATCGTATATAAACTCGAAGGTGTTGCGGGACAGAGTTTCGGTACTTTCTTAGCTAGAGGTATGACTCTTGAACTTAAAGGAGTAGCAAACGATTACGTCGGAAAAGGAATGGCCGGAGGTAAAATAATCATAACTCCTAAAAAAGAAGGAGCAGCAGCAGGAAATACATGCCTATACGGTGCGACTGCCGGAAAACTTTTCGTAGCAGGAGAAGTGGGAGAGAGATTTGCCGTTAGAAATTCAGGCGCAATCGCTATCGTCGAAGGTACGGGAGATCATCCGTGTGAATATATGACAGGCGGAGAAGTTATTATATTAGGAAAAACTGGAATCAACTTCGGTGCCGGAATGACAGGAGGGGTTGCTTTTGTATACGATAAAGAACATACTTTTGTAGATAAAATCAATCCTGAACTTATTGAAATCAGAAGAATCGATATTGATGAAAATGAAAAACCTAAACTATATCTGAAAAAAAGACTTATAGAATACTATAACGCAACAGGCAGCAAAAAAGCCAAATTCATACTTGACAATTTCAGAAGCGAAGTTAGACACTTCTGGCTCGTAACTCCAAAAGACAATAAACCGCCACTTGATCCTAACGACATGGATTAAGGAAGGGAATAAAATTCTTCTCTTCCTTTAAAATCTAAACTTTTAAAGAAAAATTTCAAGAATTTATCATTTAATCATAAAGTATAAAAAAACAATAAAACAAAACGTTATACTTGCCAAATTCTTTGGAGCAGATGACAAAACGGCAAATGAAATTGCGGATAATATAATCTCAGGATGGGATAGGTATAAAGAAGTTCTTGGTGGAGCAGCAGGTGCAGGTATTACCTACTGGGGTAAAAAATGGTTAGATAAAAAATTTCAATCATCAATGCGCTCACCTACAAATAATTCTACCCATATTTTTGATGCAAAAAATGTTAATGCTAACAGAACAAATGTTACTAAATATGATAACCATTCCACACCACACTCCTTTAAAGATATGGGCGGTTTAACAGGAACACCTGAGAAACCGTCAATTTTTGATAGTATAAAAAATAACACAAGTAAAGTCAAGACATCAGCTTTGAGATTTGAAAAATGTGCTTTAAAGTATGGCAAACCACTAGGAACGGTATATACAATTGGAGGCACAGCATTACATAAACTTAAAAACGTTCTTGATGATAAAAGAGTGGCAACCACAGATATGGAAGTTCATGATAAATACGGTAGAGTAATGAAAATAGCAAAAGGGGACTCTTTCAGTCTTGATGAAATAGCCCCTGATGAGAAAGGATTTGCTAAATCAAATTCAAAAGTGGATAAAACTTATTTAGGAAAGTTTTTGAGGAAAACTTACGAAAAATTGGATGAAACAACCAAAAACACTTATTCATCTTTTAAAAATCAATAAAGGCTTTAATAAAACCGGCAATAGCAGCAATAATGCCCAAGACAGCAAAAGCAATCAAATTACCCCAGATGAACCACATGATAATTTTCCTTCTCAAAAATCTCCTTCATGAGATAAACAATGACGAAAAAAATGTCAATAGATTGGAAGAACTCTTTGATGATAATAAGATAATCGATACAAGAAGAGCAGAACTAATAAGCAATATAAGAGCGCAGGGAATAGAAAAAGGCAAGATGGCTCAAGCACATTCAAGTAAAATGAGAAATAAATACGGAAATATATTAAACAAAAACGACTTTGATAATTTAATGGAAGATTATGCTGAAGGTGAAGTTAATAAACAAATAGGAAATATGAAAGCAATTGGAGACAGAAAAGATAAAATTGGAAAAACTACTTATGGTTCTACTATTGCCAACATAGATAGAACAAATAGTGCGATAGATGAAGTTGGAGGAGTTGATAATTATGCCAAATTAATGAGTGCTTTTTCAGCCGCAGATATACATAAACAAGAAAATTTACTTAAAGTCGCAGAAAATATTGCTAAAGCAATGTTTGAAAAAGGAAATAATAGTTGGGGAGTGGATGGAAAGCCTCTAACTGGTAAGGATGCTCTAAAAAGATTTTATGAAGCGCAAAGTAACAAAGTAAGAGGCATTGTAAGCGATGATGGAAAAGAAGCTTATGATTTCAGGGTTGGAAAAGACGGACAGGTTGAACTTGCAGCAATAGAACAAGGGATAAAATACGACCCTACCGCTTCAATTTTCAAAGGCTTAAATGATATATTCGGAAAAGACAAGACGGAATTTTTCATGGATGCTTTAAAAGCGGGAGCATTTGGAGGATTAACATTAGGGGCATTAAACAAATTAATAAAGGTAGGAAATAAAATAGACCCTAAAATGGCAGAAAAAATGGGACTTACATTTGAAAAAGGCAGAGGTTGGATTAATGCAAAAGGGGAACTCATAGCAGACACGGAAGGTTATATACTTGATAAAAATGGAAAACGAATTAAAGAAGGTGTTATTTCTAAAATGTGGGATAGTGTTTTAGATAAAGGTAAAAAATTATCTCCTTTTAAACAAAGGACTGAAGAAACCCCACAAGAAAGCCACAACGCAACCAATCAAGAAAATAGCCACAGCGCCGACAATGGCAAGAATGAAAGTTTTCATAACAATTCTCCTTCTCAAAAATCTCCTTCAAGTATAAACAATGACGAAAAAAATGTCAATAGATTGGAAGAACTCTTTGATGATAATAAGATAATCGATACAAGAAGAGAAGAGTTAATAAACAAAATCGAATCAAAAAGACCAAGAAAGCCTGAGAGAATAGAAACAAAAGAAAAATTACTTGAAGCATTAAGAAACAAAGAGCCTATAAATAAAGATTGGTTAAAAGAGCTTGGAATAAGCGACAAAGAAATACAAAGCGACTTCAAAGATTTGGTTGATAACGGCGATATTTTAAGTCCTGAAAAATTTGAAGAATATCAAGGAGCGGTACAGGAGCTTGAGAAAAAAGGATTGAAAAAAACAGCACTAAAAATAGGAAAAAGATTTTTAAAATATGCGGGAATAGCAGGTGTAGGGTATAGCTTGTATGATTTGGCGGATAAATACAATGAAAATATAAAAGCAGGAATGTCTCCTTTACAAGCGGCAGGAGAAACAGCTTATGATTTTGCGGATGAAACGACTTTTGGTGCGGTTGACGGTATGACTAAACAATACAAAAAAGCAGTGGCAGATTTCCAAAGAGGAGATTATATAAAAGGTATCAAGGATAGTTTAAATATACCTGTAAAAGGTATTGAATCAGCATATAATAACATGGTAAATTTATCTCAACAGGCAATAGATTGGGTTCAATCATGGTGGAGTGGAGACCAAAATCAAAAAGTATCTCCAACTACGGCCAACGCTATTAATACACCCTTAACTCCCCACGACGTACATCAAAGCGTTACATCTCAAGTACAATCTATTCAGTTCCAGCAAAGAATGGCGGAGAACCAAGAGTATATGAGGCAGTTTGTAAATCTTGGGGCGTTTGGTACGACAGTTCAAACAG
>JAMOTL010000070.1 GCA_027062285.1 Nautiliaceae bacterium | reverse complement strand
AGCTCCGGTAGCGGCTGTGGCTATGGGAGCAAGAATAATAGAAAAACATTTTATTTTGGATAAATCTATTGAGAGTCCGGATAAAGATTTCAGCTTAACGCCTAAGGAATTCAAAGAAATGGTAAGGACTGTAAGGGAAACGGAAGAGATGATAGGGGAAATCAATTTCAAACCCAAAAGCGGAAGACAGTTCGCAAGAAGCCTTTATGTCGTAAAAGATATTAAAAAAGGTGAAGCCTTCACTCGCGAAAACGTAAAAGCAATAAGACCTGGATTTGGACTTCATCCGAAATATTTACCACAGATTCTTGGCAAAAAAGCATGCCGCGATTTAGAAAAAGGCGATAGACTCAGATGGGAGGATATAAGTGATTGATTATTTTTTTCATAAAGTAACTAAACCTAAAATTACAATGGTGATTTTGGTAAAAAACGAAGAGGATATAATTGAACAAAATATCCGATTCCACAGCAAACTCGGGGTTGATAATTTTGTGATTATGGATAATAATTCTGACGATAACACAAGAGATATTTTAAATAAATTATCTAAAGAAATAGAAATTACAATAATTGACGAAAAAGGACCATACGCCCAATCAAAATTTATGACACGCCTTAATAAAATTGCCAAAAAAAAGTACAATCCTGATTGGATTATCAATAACGACGCAGATGAATTTTGGATACCAAAAAATGGAAATTTAAAAGATGTTTTAAATTTCAAAGGAAGTGTTTTACAAGTACCTCGCTCAAATATGATTTTGCATGAAGGAATTAATTCCTGGATGGAGAGTGAGTATAGGGTGGCTAATCAGATATTAAGCAGGGAAGATTACGAAAACATAAATATCGTCCTTGGAAAAATCGGAAGAAAAGTAATTATTAATCCAAGAGGATATATAAAAACAAATTCGGGTAACCACAGCGCAGAGCATATTGCTTTTTGGAAAAAGCAGGAATTCAGAAATATTCATATATACCACTATCCAATAAGAAGTTATGAACAATTTGAAAAAACAATAAAAAACAGAACAAAACTTTTGAAAATGGGAGCAAAAATGGGAGTTCATTATAAAAAATGGGCAAAATTATACGAAGAAGGTAAACTAAAAGAAGAGTTTGAAAAAATGGTATTTGATAATGAAAAATTAAAATGTCTACAAGATATCAACATCATAAAAAAAGACACAACACCAAAAGAATTATTTAAAAAGTTCGGACTTTTGACATGAGATATTCAGGCAACTTAATTTTTGCGCTTTTTTTCACCATTTTTATGCTCCTACCTGATTTTATAGCGGATATTTGGTGGAAAAACTATTACATAATAACTTCAAAAAACACTTTAAAAGAGATAGTTATTACTTTCGTTATAGGGCTTTTAATCTCTTTTTTACCAAAAAAACAAAAATTATTTTGGGGGCTTTTTTTTATTGCTTTAAGTTTTATCCAGATAGGATATTTCGGATTTTATAGAACATATCTGCCACCATATCAAATAAACCTGCTTTTTAGCGAATACAAAGATATTTTAGATTCTATGAAATCAATTATTTTTTTAGTGCTTTTTTTGATTTTTGCGCTTATTGCTCTTTTGTTTATTTTAAATTTTTTTCATCATAAAACAAAACCGAAAATTTTTAAATATACGTCTTTAATCATTCTATCCATATTATTAATTTTACCATTTATTATGGCAAAGAAAAAAGCTGTATATATGCCAAACGCTACTCATTTTAGTTATCTAAATACATTATTTGCTACCGATTTATGGTTAATCAATAAATTGTTCCCACATAAAAGCAAAAAATATAAACCCTATACGGTAAAAAAAATCGACGGCGGAAAACCTATAGTCATAATGATTATGGGTGAGAGTCTTAATTATAAAAGAATGGGACTTTACGGATGG
The DNA here is from genome assembly GCA_027062285.1 of Nautiliaceae bacterium. Taxonomy (GTDB): domain Bacteria; phylum Campylobacterota; class Campylobacteria; order Campylobacterales; family Nautiliaceae; genus Caminibacter. The sequence continues at coordinate 3,774 of JAMOTL010000070.1, read as the reverse complement.
GACGTAAACAATACCCCGAACCTCGATAAACTCGCAAAAACGGATAAAAATTTCGAATTTGCAAGAGCTATCAGCGGAGGAGTGAATACTCCTGTAAGCATTGTCACGTTTTTTAATGTTAAAAGAGAGCCTCAAAATACAGAATTATTGCTAACACAAAAAACAAATCTTTTGAAACTTGCCAAACAAAACGGATACAAAACTTATTGGCTCAGTATGCAAGAAGAGGGAACTTCAATCTCTTCTCTTTTAAATTATGCCGACTATAAAAAAACAAGAAAAGATTTTAAAAAACAATACGATGACGAACTTTTAAAAGAGCTTAAAAAAATCCCTTTTGATAAAAAGACATTTGTAATACTACATTTAAGAGCCAACCATTCTCCATATGAAGAATACACTCCTAAAAAATTTTATAAATGGAAATTTAATTATGATGAGGATTACCATTTGTATAAAACTCATAGCTATTACAATAGCGTCTTATATGTGGATTATTTAATTTCAAGCATAATAAATTATATGAAAAAAAATCGTAAAAACTTCGTAATTTATTATACTTCCGACCATGCGGAGATGTTAGGGTTTCCTGATGAAAACGGCAAATACGGACACTCTCAGCTCACATTCGGAGATACCTACGTGCCGTTTATCTATTACAGCGATAAATTTCACAAAGATTTAAACAAAACATATTATAATCACTATGAAATAGGTAAAATACTCGCAAAAGATTTAGGATATGAAATTACAAATCCAAATGAAGATGATACTTTTTATATAAACGGAGTAAGTATTGACGGAAGTTCCGGATATATTCAGTATAAATTTAAAAATAACAAAATTATAAAAATTAAGGATAAAAATTGAAAAAAATACTGCCAAATATAATTTTTATGCTTCTAACGACAGCTATTTTAATAGCTCCTGATTTTATAACGGATTTTTTCTTTCACGGATATTATGATTTTACATGGTACAGATTCAGCAGAGAATTTTTCGCAACCCTTGGGATTACTTTTATATTAAGTTTTACTCCAAGATGGTTCCTTACGACAGTTTTATCTTTATTTGTACTTTTTGCTTTCATAAGCATTGCTCATTTTGCGTATTTTCATACATACCTTATGCCGTATGAAATAGGAATATTAAAAGAGAGCGATGACGTTAAAGATATTATTTATTCCATAAAAGACATATTGCCATTAGTCATAACACTTTTAGTTTTATGGGGAGGCCTTAGCTTTTTTATTTACTATCTGGATAAAAAATTAAAACCTCTCAAATTTCCGAAAATATCCACAGCATTTTTTATATTTTTATTAATCGTTTACCCTTACTTTATTCACAAAAAACCGAATATCTATTTGGCAAACTTCACACATTTTTCTTATTTCAACACCCTAAATACGTTATATCTTGCACTGCTCGATTCTTTTAGAAAAAAACCTCATCACAATTACAAACCTTATATCGTAAAAAAAATCGACGGCGGAAAACCTATAGTCATAATGATTATGGGTGAGAGTCTTAATTACAAAAGAATGGGACTTTACGGATGGGACGTAAACAATACCCCAAACCTCGACAAACTCGCAAAAACTGACAAAAATTTCGCTTTCAAACCAGCTGTAAGCTGTTCTGTAAGAACAATTTGTTCGGTTACTACGTTTTTTTACAATAAAAGAGAACCGGATAATATGAAACTTCTTTTGAATAACAAAACAAATATAATGAAACTCGCCACTGAAAACGGATATGATACTTATTGGCTGAGTATGCAAAGTGATGTGAGTCTTATGTCAAAAGTTATGAATTTCGCCAAACATAAAAAATTCGAATGGGAATTTAAAAGACAATACGACGATGAACTTCTAAAGGAACTTAAAAAAATTCCTTTTGACAAAAAAACTTTCGTTGTTTTACATATAAAAGCCGTCCATTCTCCTTACAACAAATATGTGCCAAAAGAATTTCAAAAATTTACAGGAAAACGCGGAGCTTATTATAACGGTGTTTTATATAACGACTACGTAATTTCAAGCGTAATTAATTATATGAAAACTCATCACAAAAATTTCGTAATCTATTTCACATCAGACCATGGCGAAATGCTCGGATTTCCTGATGAAAACGGCAAATACGGACACTCTCAACTGACATTAGGGGATACGTACGTACCGTTTATCTACTACAGCGATAAATTTCACAAAGATTTAAACAAAACTTATTATAATCACTATGAAATAGGTAAAATACTCGCAAAAGATTTAGGATATGAGATTATTAATCCGAATGAAGATGATACGTATTACATAAACGGAGTAGAAATTGACGGAAGTGCTGGCTGGATGCACTATAAATTTAAAAACTGCAAAAACCCACTAAAAAATTCTGAAAATTGTTTAAAATTAATCAAAAAGGTAAACTATTGAAAAAAAAATATAATCTTTTTAAAAACGCATTGTACGCAATAGAAGGAATTTTGACTCTTTTAAAAGAAAGAGCTTTTCAACTCGAGCTTTTGTTTGTTATTCCGCTTTTAATATTTCTTATTTTTCTTGATTTAGGCGCTATACAAAAGTCGATAATGGCTGCAAGTTTGATTTTTATATTAATAACAGAAGCACTGAATACCGCCGTGGAATATACGGTGGATTTAATAACTGATGAATGGCATGAATTTGCCAAAAAAGCAAAAGACACAGCAAGTGCTGCAGTATTTTTCAGCATTGTTCAAGCAGTTGTGATTTGGGGTTTAAATCTTTTGTAAAAATTTTTTAAATATATTTTTTTTTCTTTTTTTAATTTTTTCTAAAACATCCATCCATTGATATGAAATATTTTCAAAACTATACTCTTTCGCTCTTTCTATACCATTTGCCACCATATCCTCAAATAATGTAGGATTATTTTTTAATTTTTTAATTGCTTTAATAACTTCTTCTTTATTAGTCGCTTTTATAAAATCTAAGTTACTTTTTTTAACTAAATCAAACCCAACTTCATCCCCTACAATAACTGGTGTTTTAGCTATCCAAGCATTTACTAATTTGGTAATAGGTTTATGTTTCCATCTACTTTTTCTATTTCTTCTAACAGCTAAAGTAATATCAGTATTTGAGTAATCTCTCCAGAGTTCTTTATTAGTATCTATATTGAATCTCATTCCAAAAGAATTAATCTCTTTTATAAATTCATAAGTTTGCAATTCTGGATGTAAGTTCTGTATTTCTCCTTTAAAAGAAACTATTTCTATATTTTCTTTTTTTCTTGGGATAAGCCCCGGTTGTGGAAAATGAGGAATATAATAAGAAGTTTTATCAGCTAAAATTGGATTTTGAACAATATGAAAATCTGCTTTTTTTATTTTATCTTTAGCATCAGCTAATGTACATACATATAAAAGATTTGGATTTTGAAACACTTCTTTTGAAAATCTAGGATGAAACAATAAAATTCCATTTCCTTTAGGGACATTATCAGTTAGATAAATATCTTTATAACCATATTTTTTCAAAAAATAATACACTAACGCACTCCAAACTACCACTCCCCCTTGTGAAGATAACCAAATCGGGTCATCGAGCTTTAAACTTTTATAATTAGGTAAATAAAAGTAAATATTCATTTATTAAACTTACTCCTTTCTTAAAACTTTATCAGTTATAAAATCAGCAAATCTGTTTGACTTAAACTCTTTAAATTTATCCCTGTTTTTATCAAACCACTCTACAAAATCGCTTTTTCCGTCATAAAGCTCAAAAACTTTTT
>JAMOTL010000069.1 GCA_027062285.1 Nautiliaceae bacterium | reverse complement strand
GAAATGGCAACCCTCAGCCACGTATATGAGATAAAATCAACCAATGTTCCTAATTTTTCAATAGTTCATGTTGTATTTGATTATACAAAATCTCTTCAGGACAGTGCGGTTGACGTATCAAACGCACTAAACCGTATAAGGGATAAACTGCCTCAAAATTCAATTCCGGCTTTATATCTAGTTGGTGATTTTACCATGCCGGTTGACGTTTTTGCCCTTAGTCCTAAAAACGACTCAATTACGCTTCCTGAAATCAGAAAAATTGCAGATAGTTATATAAAACCTGAACTTTTAAACAACAAAAATATAGGAAACGTAGAAGTTTTTGGGGGATATGATAGTGCGATTATGATAAAAATAGATCCTTTGAAACTTAAAAAGTATGGAATTTCTTTTGATACTTTATTTAAAGTTATACAATCCACTCAAAGAGATTTTCCTATAGGGTTTTTAAAAGATGAAAAAAATTTTTTAACTTTAACTTTTTACGGAGATGAAAGTGATGTTAAAAAAATAAAACAGATTTTTATAAAGCCTAATGTAAAATTAGGTGATATTGCGGATGTTTCTTGGCAATATAAAACGGTAAACAGCGCATATATCGGAAACAACACTCCGGCAATTGCTCTCTCGGTCCAAAGAGCACCCGGTGGAAGTCTGCTTGATACAAGTACGGCTGCAAGAGAAGTTATGAATAAAGTTAAAGAAAAATATCCTAATATCAAAATAAGCGTATCCGATACTCAGCGTACTCTTGTAGAAACATCAAACGAAAATATGCTCGAAGCGTTAAGGGATGCGATTATTTACACATTGTTTGTTTTACTTTTGTTTTTGGCGAATTTCAGGGCGCTTATTGCCGCCGCTCTTTCAATTCCTATGGTGTTTTTCGGGGTAATTGCGTTTTTGTATCTTACGGGACAGGGGCTCAATATTGTGATTTATACAGCCATTATTTTGGCTTTAGGGATGCTAACCGATGATGCGGTTGTTGTGCTTGAAAACATAGAAAGACATCTTGAAAGCGGAGAAGAACTGCAAAAGGCTATTTATAACGGAACAAAAGAAGTGTTAATGCCGATTTTTGCAGGAACCATTTCCACAATAGCAATAGTGTTTCCTTTAATGTTTGTAGGAGGCTTTCCTCAAAAAATATTCCGCCCGTTAATCGAAACACTGATAATATCATTGCTTATCAGCTGGTTTTTATCAGTTACTTTTATTCCGGTACTTTCAAATTATTTATATAAAAACGGATATTCAAAAACAAAAATCGAAAAATTTTTTGAAAAACTGTATCAAAATACTATAGGAAGATTGGTCGCCCCTTATGTCGGTGTTTTAAAATGGACAAAAGGCAAATTCTCCGTTTTAAGAAAAACGGTTTTGATTTTAGGCGCGCTTATTGTATTGATGGCAAGTCTTAAAAACATTATGCCGCTTATCGGAAGAGATGTTATGCCTCCGATGGATACGGGGATTATAAAAGCAAAAGTTGAATTCTC
>JAMOTL010000068.1 GCA_027062285.1 Nautiliaceae bacterium | reverse complement strand
TTACCTTTTGGCATCTTTCACATAAAGCACCTTCTTCAGGAGCTAAATATCTCCAACATCTCGGACATTTATGAAGAGGTGATTTTTTAATTTTAACGACAAATCTTTCATCTTCACCTACATGGAATTTATCTATCTCTTCACCTTCAATATCATCACAAATCATACTGACATTAAAAAATTCCGCCATTTCATCTTTTAATAATTTATCATAATTTGTCTCAATAGCAAGCTCAAGAGTATCTTTTATAACTTTTTCTTTTTTCAGTTTATCAACGATTTCATAAAATCTTCTTCTAATTTCTAAAATCTCTTCATCAAGAGGATTTTCTACAGCTGTTAATGGAGTATATACAAAATCAAAAATATCACGCGCATCTTCTTTTATAACTTTTGGTGCATGTTCAACAGCTTCATCCATCGTATACGTAAGTACTGGCGCTAAAAGCGGAAGAAGTTCTTTTAAAATAATCGCCATAGTACTTTGAGAATTTCTTCTTTTTGGTGAATTTGGCGCTTCACAGTATAATCTGTCTTTACAAACGTCAAGGTAAATAGCACTAAGTTCAGTTACAATAAAGTTATTTAAAATTTGAAAAGCTTTTGAAAAATCATATTTTCCAAACAGATAAACAACCTCATCAAATACTTCTTTACTTCTTGCTAAAATCCATCTGTCAATCATACTCGGATTATCAAGTTTAATTTCTTCAAGGTCATTTACGTTTGCCAGTAAGAATCTAACAGTATTTCTTATTTTTCTGTATTGTTCGGCTACTTGTTTTAAGATGTTTTCTCCAAGTTTTATATCGCTGGTATAATCACTCGTAGCCACCCACAGTCTTAATATTTCAGTTCCGTATTTTTTAGCAACTTGGTTTGGAGCAACTACGTTGCCTTTTGATTTACTCATCTTCTCACCCTTTTCATCAACCGTAAATCCATGGGTGAGGATAGATTTATAAGGCGCTTTTTTCTCAATAGCGGTCGATACAAGAAGTGAACTTTGGAACCAACCTCTGTGCTGGTCGCTTCCTTCTAAATACATGCTTGCCGGATATTCCCCAGCATCATATCTACCGCTTTTTAATACCGCAAACCACGTAGAGCCGCTGTCAAACCAAACATCTAAAATATCATTTACTTTTTCAAGTTTTGAAGCAAGATGCTTTTTACTCTCAGGCAAAAGCTCTTCTATACTCATTTCATACCAGGCATCAGCACCTTTTACTTTAAAAATATTATAGATATGTTCAATAATTTCATCATCAATAATAAGCTCACCAGTAGTTTTATCCCTAAAAAACGCAATAGGAACCCCCCAGTCTCTTTGACGACTGATACACCAGTCAGGTCTGTTGCTTACCATTGATGAAAGTCTGTTTCTACCGCTCTGAGGTGTAAATTCCACTTTTTCAATCTCTTTAAGAGCTCTGTTTCTTAAAGTATCGCCTTCTACTTCTTTATCCATTGCTATAAAAAACTGTTTAGTGGCCCTGAAAATCACAGGATTATGACATCTCCAGCAGTGCGGATAGC
>JAMOTL010000067.1 GCA_027062285.1 Nautiliaceae bacterium | reverse complement strand
TTAACCAACCGGAAAACGGAACCGCTTTTACAAAAGAAGAAGCATATAAAATTGCTAATGAAATAGGATATCCTGTACTTGTTAGACCAAGTTATGTTCTTGGCGGAAGGGCTATGAGAATAGTTTATAATGAAAATGAGCTTAAAGAATATATGGATGAAGCTGTAAGCGTGTCTCATGAAAGCCCTGTTTTAATCGATAAATTCTTAGACAGGGCAATTGAGCTTGATGTTGATGCTATAAGCGATACAAAAGATGTATATATCGGTGGAATTATGCAGCATATCGAAGAAGCCGGAATTCATAGTGGAGATAGTGCATGTAGTCTTCCTAATGTAAATATAAGTGATGAAAAAATAAAAGAAATAGAAAATGTTACTAAAAAAATAGCTTTAAAACTTGGAGTAAAAGGTCTTCTTAATATTCAATATGCTTTGCATAAAGATAAACTGTATTTAATAGAAGTAAACCCAAGGGCAAGTAGAACCGTTCCTTTTGTATCTAAAGCTACGGGAATTCCTATGGCAAAAGTGGCAACAAGAGTTATGTGGAATTTGGAATATAATCCTGATATTAATAACGGTAAAGTTTTAGAAGAAGCGTTAAATTTTTATGACAAATTTAATGTGGTAGAATTTGACGGTAATGTGTATAAACCTAAATTAAAAGGACATATCGCCGTTAAAGAAGCGGTGTTTCCGTTTAATAAACTTGCGGGTGCCGATTTGATTTTGGGACCTGAAATGAAATCAACCGGTGAAGTTATGGGTATTAGTGAAAGTTTTGGCGAAAGTTTTGCAAAAGCACAGGCTGCTGCTAAAAATATACTACCGACAAGCGGAAAAGTATTTATTTCATTAACCGACCTTGATAAAGAGTTTGCACCCTCTCTTGCAAAATCTTTAAAAGAACTTGGTTTTAATATTGTAGCAACAAGCGGAACTTATAAAATCATAATGGAAGCCGGAATAGAATGCGAAAAAGTTTTAAAAGTCAGTGAAGGCAGACCTAATATTGTTGATATGATTAAAAATGAAGAAATAGCATTAGTGATTAATACCAGCGATAATAAGGCAAGCAAAGATGACGCTAAAATAATAAGAAGGGAAGTTTTAAATCAGGGCATTCCTTATTTTACTACTATTGCGGCGGCCAATGCCGCTGTAGAAGCAATAAGATTTCTTCAAAATAATAAAATTAACGTAAAATCTATTCAAGACTACTTCGCTTCTTAATTTTTTCTTTTTTTCATTTAAAAAAATCCTGAAATTTAGGCAAATTTTAGCCATAAATGAGAAAAATTCAAAAATTTTTCCAAATTTTCATAAAATTTCCTTGACATAAGGAAGGAAATTTAATATACTTTCAATCCCAAAACGGGAAGGGCACTTAAAAGAGTGCGAGATGATTGAGAACTTAGATATAAGTATTATACACCTAAGAGGGGCTAAGAGTTATTATAGATAATAAATAATGAAAAAGCCCAATAAGGGTATAAACTAAAGTCAACGTAATTTCTTTGATTTTGGGACAAACTTTTT
>JAMOTL010000066.1 GCA_027062285.1 Nautiliaceae bacterium | reverse complement strand
TCATTATTTGCATAAGGGTCGTTTTGTCTGTATGGGTCATTCATTTGATACGGGTCATGCATTTTCACTCCTTTAATTTTTTATAGGATAAAAAACTCGTTTTTCCTATAATATATTCAGAATTTTAATTTTTTGGCACATAGATTTTTGCTTTTGTTATCTCTTTTAAAGCAGCTAAACTAACAAAAAATTCTCTTTCATTTAGACTTTGAATCTCAGAAGGCAGGACAAGCTTTTCTATTTTTTCATTTATTCTTCTATTTAACCCTGCTTGTTGCATATCCAAGTTATCAATTGCTTTGTGATTTATCATTTCATCAATGTTCTTAATTTTTGACTCGCCAAATTTTTTTGATAAAAGCTCTGCAGTTTGGTAATCATTTACTTTAAAGCAAAAATAATTATTGCAAGCATTCATAATTGTCTGTCTTAAATTATCTCCGTACAAATTACTTATCTGTCCCACATCTTGCACTGCAAGCCACACGCTTGCTCCTTTGCTACGACCATTCGTCAGTAAATCCACTATACTATTTAACCTATTCAGCATTCCGAATTCATCTAAAATGAAAAAAATTCTACGATTTAAATCATCTTTTAGAGATAAAACATTTTTTGCAAAAATATCTACAAATAGACTTAAAGCAGGTGAGATAGTATCTTTAATTGAAGCCGTATTTTGCAAAAATATAAAACATTTTTCGTCATTTTTTAGATAATTTTTAATTGAGAAATCACCGTCTTTTAAAATTTCAAAGAATTTAGTGTGTTGTTTAAGAGTAGCCATTACTGACTGAGCTTGTTTTGAATCTTTACCGCTAATATAATCAGTTACATATTCAAAACCGTTATCTTTTAAAAGTTTTGCAATTTCTTCATTAGATTTTTTTAAAATTTCAAAAATATTTTTATTTTCAGTTAAATCATTCCGATAGCAATATTTTAGTATTGCAATTAAAACGTCTCGTGCTGCGTTCTTCCAAAACGGGTCTTCTCTCAAAGAAGGCTGCGGGATAATGGAAAAAGCGATAAAATCAATATCAAATTCATTTTCAATATCGTTAAAAATACTCCATTTTATACTGTTATTCGCAATCGGATTAAATATTAAATCGTCTATTGGATTATAAAATTTGTCAATAAAATCGCCCTTAAAATCGTGAATTAAAACTTTTTCAAATCTACTTTCAAGCTGTTCCAAAACTTCATTAAGTAGAAGTGTTTTTCCGCTCCCTGGAGCTCCTAAAATAAAAAAGTGTTTATTTTCAATTTGAAAAGGAATCGGTAATTGATTTTTTCTAAACTCAAGCTCTTCTTTTTTATTTAATTTCAAATTCTGCTTATCTTGCAAGGTTAAAATATGCTTTTTCTTATTAAAACCTCCTAACTTTAATAGGCTTTTGTATTTTTTAAGCTGCTTAACATATTCTCCTAAACTTAAAAATTTAGCACCTTTAAGAATCTGTTCTTCTTTTATTTTTTTTCTGAATTTCTCATTAAAATAAAAAACAACAGGATAAACTATTAAACTTGCCAAAAATGGGA
>JAMOTL010000065.1 GCA_027062285.1 Nautiliaceae bacterium | reverse complement strand
GGCGAAGTAGTTAAAAGTAAAAGTGAAAAGTTAAAAGTGAAAAATGAAAAAAAAACTGATAAAAAAGCTAAAAAAACTAAAAAAATAATTCATCAAAGCGAGGTTGAATTTGAATAAAATACTTGTAAGCGCTCTTGAGCCTAGTGCGAACCTGCATTTAAAACAAGTTTTAAATGAATGGAGAATTGAGAATGGAGAATTGAGAATTACCGGTGTTTTTGATAAAAGTCTGGGTGAGCCTATGATTGATGGTAATGAATTTAATGTAATGGGGTTTTTGGATGTAATTCCAAAAATCAAACTGGCTAAAAAGGCTATTAACGAACTGGCAGAACTCAGTAAAGAATGCGATAAAGTGCTTTTGATAGACGCTCCTTCTTTTAATCTCAGACTTGCTAAAAAAATAAAAGAAATCAACCCTGACATTGAAATAATTTATTATATTCTTCCAAAAGTCTGGGCATGGAAAAGGGGTAGAATAAAACAGGTTAATAAATATATTGATAAAAAGGCGTATATTTTTCCTTTTGAAAGGGAATATTGGGATGAGGGTATATATGTCGGAAATCCGCTGTTGGATGAAATCAAAACTTTTAGGGATGATAAAGAGTATGGAAATGTAGCGTTTTTACCGGGAAGCAGAAAGAGCGAAATTAAAAATCTGATGCCTGTATTTAGGGAACTCAGAAAAAAAATAGATAAAAAAGCTTTTCTTGTAGTGCCGGATATATATAAAAATAAAATAAATGAAATATACGGAAACGTAAGTGGTTTTGAAATAGTTTATGACGCAAGAAAAGCTCTTTTAAAAAGCGATTTTGCCTATATCTGTTCAGGTACCGCTACTCTTGAAGCGGCAATTATAGGGACCCCTTTTGTGCTTATGTATAAAGCCAGGTGGATTGAATATTTTATAGCAAAAGCGGTTGTGGATTTGAAATATGTAGGTCTTGCTAATATTATTTTTGAAAAAGAAGGCCTTGGAGAGTTTCATAAAGAGTATTTACAAAAGTTTGATATTGAGAAGTTGATAAGAGAGATGAAAAATGCTAAAATTCAAGAATATAAGGAAAATTCTCAAAAACTTCGTAAGATACTGAAATATGGTTCTGCGAAGAACGTTATTAATCTTATAACTTCGTAAACTTGATATAATTTTCAAAAACAATATAAATCATAAAGGAAAAAAATGCAAAAAGAACCTATGACCAAATACGGTTACGAAAAACTTAGTAAAGAACTTGAATATTTAAAGACAGTCGCAAGACCGGAAGTTGCAAAAGAGATTGACGCGGCAAGGGAGCTTGGGGATTTAAAAGAAAATGCCGAATACCATGCGGCAAAAGAAAAACAGGCTCATATCGAAAGAAGAATAGCCGAACTTAGCGATATATTAAGCAGAGCCGTAGTGGTAGATCCAAAAGAACACGCTCACAATAGAGTATCATTCGGTTCAACCGTATATCTTATTGATGTTGATACAGATGAAGAAGTAAAATACACAATCGTTGGAGCTCCCGAAGCAAATCCCGAAAAAGGTCTGATTTCATATCATTCTCCTCTTGCTAA
>JAMOTL010000064.1 GCA_027062285.1 Nautiliaceae bacterium | reverse complement strand
GTTTTGCTTTGAATTATGAGAAAATTAGAGAAGCATATTATAAATCATACAATTATGAAAAGATGGGGGATTACAAAGATGCCATTAAGGTTTTAATCCCGGTTTATGAAACGTATCCTAACGGATATACGGTAAATCTAAGACTAGCATGGCTTTTTTATTTAAATAAAAATTATCAAAATGCTATAAAACATTATAAACTAGCTCAAAAAATTGCTCCATATTCATTTGAGCCAAAGCTTGGGCTTATGAGGGTTTATAATACTATTGGTAAATTTAATAAAACTCTTGAAATAGGAAATGTACTTTTAAAAAGCGATTATTATAATTATTACGGAAATTATTATTATGCTTATGCTCTTTTTGCGCTTAAAGATTATAAAAATTCAATTGTCGTTTGTAATAAAATGTTAAGTGTTTATCCAACAAGTGTGCTGTTTTTGAATTTATTTGGTGAAAATTATTGGTATATGGAAGAAAAAGAAAAAGCAAAAAAAATTTTTAAAGACGTATTGATTTTAGATCCTAATAATATAGTAGCAAAGAATTTTCTTAAATGAAAATATTGTATTTTGATTATATGGATAATTTAGTTTACGAAAAATTCGAAAAAAAATTTGTAAATGATGTTAATGATTTTTATAATGAGATTATAAACAAACAGTATGATATTTTAATAATTAATTTTGATTTTTTTAGTTATTTTTTAGAAATTAGATATTTATTTGAAGGTTATGTTATTTTTTTAGTTTCTGAAATAAATGAGCTTATTTATAAAAAATGTTTATTTTATGGAGATTATTGTTATCAATATAATGAATTGTTTAAAATTTTTTTAAGGATAGAATATTTAAGAAAAAAAATACACAATACAAAGACTAATATATATAAAATAAAAAATTTTATTATTAATTTGAATACGGAAGAAGTATATAAAAACAGAGAAAATGTAAAATTGACAAAAGCTGAAAAAGAGTTGCTTTTTTATTTAATAAAAAATAGAAACAGATACGTACCTAAAGAAGAAATAGTTGAAGCAAGCGATTTTATTGATAGTGTTGACAGCGTTAAAGTTTTGATATCTTCGCTTAGGAAATTAGGTTTTGAAATAGAAAATCAAAAAAACTTAGGATATAAAATAAAGGAGTGAAAATGAAAAAGATTTTAAGTATAGCTTTAATTACTAGTATGGGGTTTGCGGCAGGAAATATGTTAATGCCTTATGGTGCTTATATTGATTATTCAAAAGATTCTGCTAAAGATTACGGATATGTAATAGGTGCTTATTATAGTAAATTTTCAAGTCCTTTTAAATTTGAATTTGACGCAGAACATACATATATTACGTATAAAAATAAATATATTAAAGATTATTACCAATATGATTTTACAGCTATTGTTAATTATTATAAAGGATACAATTGGGCATTTAAAATAGGAAATCACTCGATATTTATAGACCAAGATGGAAATAATAACAAATATGACAATGTAGCTATTGCCGGAATAAAGTATTATAAATATTTAAAATACAATACAGGGCTGGATTTTTATTACAGCAGTTATGATAGATTTAATGTAAAACAAATTTCTCCTTATTACGGGTTTAATTTTGGAAATTATTATTCACCAAAAGGCAGTTTTTATTTAAAATTAGCAATAAATTATATTAAATTATCTGATGAAAAGATTACCGGCGATGATACTTACTTAAATTATGATATAGCATTAAGTAATTACATAAAAAATTGGACAACTACTCTTAAAGCGTCTTTTGCCAAAAGCGCCTATAAAGTGGAAAACGGAGGATATGTGGTATATAATCTTGGTGAAGAATATAAAAATAGTTTCTCTTTGGATATAAAATATACATGGAAAAAAGTAAATACATTCGGCTTAAAATACACTTATTCAAAATTTAACGATAATTATACGACTGCTAATTCTTCAGTCTATTTAATTTCATATTCAAGAGCTTTTTAAAAAAGCTCTTTTACTATTTCAAATCTGTTAGCTGTCATTATATGGATTTTAGGATGTTTTTTTAATAATTCTTTAAATAAATTTCTGCTAAGCTGAAGTCCTACTTTATATTCTTCTTCTTCACTGATTTTGTGTGCTTTTATTAATTTTTCCAGCCATAAATCGGGTACATAAATTCCCGGTACGTGTGAATGTAAAAACTGAGCTGTTTTAAGTTTTGTAATAGGGAAAAAACCGAAAATTATTTCAAATTCTTTTCTTTCGTCGTTAAATTCTTTTCTGATTTTGTCTCTGATTTTTATAATTGTTTCTACAATGTCCAAATCATATACCGGTTGAGTAATTATAGCAGCGGCGTAATTTTTTACTTTTTTATATATTTTTCTCTCAATCGTTGAAAAGTTTTTGGCATATGAATTACTGACAGCAAATGGAGTTATGGGTTTTGGTTTTATTTTAAATTCTTTACCGCTGTAGTCCATCCCGTTATTAAATGCTCTTATAATTTCTAATAATAAATTGCTGTTTCCTTCAACTACACCTTTAGTATTAGGTTGGTCAGACATGCTGGCCGGGTCGCCTGTTAAGGCTAATATATGAGTAACGTTTAAATCATTAGCACCGAGTAAATCGCTTTGAAGGGCGATTTTATTTCTATCCCTCATACTCATTGTAGCAATTACAGGTTTTTTAAATTTTTCTTGAATTCTGTATGCTGCTATGATTGAATTATATTTTAGTTTGCTTAAAGGACAATCAGTTGTAGAAAAACCGTCCACAAAATCTACAGCCCCACTTTTTTCAAGTTTTTCTAACATAGGGTCTAGTGTTGGAAGTTTCGGAGGAGTGGTTTCTAAGGTAATAAGCTTGTTTTTTAATTTCTCTTTTAGGCTTATCATAGTCTTAAATTCCCTTTTTGTTGAAATTTTAATATAATTTTTTAAAAAAAGGCAGTTAATGATATTAATGATAGATAATTACGATAGTTTTACATATAATATTGTTCAATATTGCCTGGAGCTCGGAGCTAATTTAAAAGTAATAAGAAATGACGAATTAAGTGTTGAAGAGATAAAAAAACTTAATCCTGAAAAAATTATTATATCCCCGGGACCTTCAACTCCCAAAGAAGCCGGAGTGAGTGTTAATGTTATAAAAAAAATAAATAGACCGATTCTAGGAGTTTGTCTTGGGCATCAGTCTATAGCTTACGCATTTGGCGGAGAAATCATTAGAGCAAAAAATTTGATGCATGGAAAAACCAGTCAGATAGAAATAACTTTAAAAGATGATATTTTTAAAGAATTACCAAACGAATTTAGAGTTACAAGATATCATTCGTTAGTAGTTAATCCTGAAAATCTGCCTAAAAATATAATACCGACTTCTTTTAGTCTGGATGACAACGAGATAATGTCACTCAGGGTAAAAGATAAACCGATTTACGGAGTACAATTCCATCCTGAATCTATTATGAGTCAATTCGGAAAAGAAATTATTAATAACTTTTTAAAATTATGAGACTGCTACTTTTTTTTCTTTTTTATTATTTTTTTTTATTTTGGTATTCCGTTAATTTTCTTTCTTTTTCAATTGTTGAGGTAAGAAGTATAGAGCACTTTTGGCCGTTGAAATATATAATGGAAATTAGTGTTTTAATGTTTGGAAAAAATGATATAGCATTAAGAATTCCATCTTTATTATTTAGTGCTTTAAGTGTTATGATTTTTTATCATATTTCTAAAAAATATTTTAAAAAGTTCAATGATATATTTTTTACTACTATTATATTCGCGTTAATACCTGGTTTTATTATTTCCTCATTAATTATTAATAAATCCGTTTATCTGATTTTTCTAACCCTTCTTTTTATTTTTTTATATTTTGAAGGGGAAAAAATATCTTATTTATTACTGTTTTTATTGGCATTTGTTGATTATAGTTTTATTTCTTTATATATCGGATTGATATTTTATTCAATATACAAAAAATATAACAAACTTTTAATCTTTTCACTTTTTTTATTAGCCCTTAATGCTAATATTTTTAATTACTCTATCAGTGGCAAACCGAAAGGTTATTTTTTGGATGTAATAGGTACTTATATACTTATATTTTCACCTTTTGTTTTTATCTATTTTTTATATGCTATTTATAAAGGGTTTTTCCAGAAAAAAGATATTATCTTCTTTGTTTCAATCACTTCTTTTTTATTATCTGTGATTTTTTCTTTTAGACAAAGAATCAAAATAGATGATTACGCACCATTTGTTTTACCTTATATCATTTATATGGTTAAAGTTTATTTGAATTCATACAGAGTAAGACTGCCGAAATTAAGAATGGGATATAAAATTATTTTTATCTTTTTGTTTTTTTCAATGATTCTGTTTGATGTATTGCTTTTTTATAATAAATATACCCCGGCTCGTAATTTGAGTGAAAGTTTTTATTTTATAAAACCTTTATCAAAAGTATTAAAACGTCAAAATATTGATTCTATAAGTTGTAATAATAAATTTTTATGTAAAGCTTTAAACTTTTATGGAATAAAGAGTGGAAATAAATATAAAATATACTATTCTAAAAAAAGAAAAAGAGTTTCGATTTTTCACAATAAAAAGAAAATTTATGAAATAGATGTTTCAAAACTAAACATTTTGTAAAAAAAATTTTTATATTACGGGAATAACTTCTTAATCATTTAAGTAATAATGCTACAATTTTTAAAATTAAAATTTAAGGAGTATTAATGGCTCAAAAACCGATACGCGAATATGACGGAAAAAGACTTTTTAAAGAAAACTGGGAAAATTATTTCAGCGGATTGAATTATCCGTTTGAAAGTGTTTTGGTAAAAAGCGGAGAAGAATTGAAAGAGTTGGCGAAAAGACCCGAATACAGTTGGTTAAACGAAAAACCTCTTGTGGCAAAACCTGATATGCTGTTTGGTAAAAGAGGGAAAAACAATCTGGTACTTTTCAAAGTAAATAAGCCGGGAGATGTTACTTTAGAAGATGCGGCAAAATGGATAGATGAAAAAAGAAGTCACGATGTAACGCTTCTTAGCGGACAAAAAGGGAAACTGACTCATTTTATTGTTGAGCCTTTTACACCGCACAGTGAAGAGGAAGAGTATTATATTGCTGCAACTACGCTTGATGAAAATTATGATGTTTTATATATGTCTGCTCACGGCGGTATGGAGGTTGAAGAAAACTGGGATAAAGTTACTGAAGTTAAAATTCCAGTTGATATGGATGATGCAAATATAGAACATCTTATAAGAGCAAACGTGCCAGCAGATATTCCTGAAGAAAACAAAGAAAGATTTATTACATTTGCAGAGCAGTTTTATAAATTTTTCAGAGATTTAAATTTTGCATATCTTGAAATTAACCCTCTTGTAATTCAGGGGAATAATGTTTATTTACTTGATTTGGTTGCAAGACTTGACGATACTGCCGGATTTATGATGAAAGATAAATGGGGTGATATTGAATTCCCGACTCCATTTGGAATGCCTGAAAAATCTCCGGAAGAAAAAGCCATTGCAGAAGCTGATGCTAAAAGCGGTGCTTCATTAAAGCTTACAATTTTAAATCCTATGGGGAGAATCTGGACGCTAGTAGCGGGTGGAGGTGCTTCTGTTGTATATGCCGATACAATTGCCGATATGGCCGGAGGAGTTGCGGAACTTGCAAATTACGGTGAATATTCAGGTGGTCCTACAACCGATGAGACAAGATTTTATGCTGAAACAGTACTTGACTTAATGACCAGGGATAAAGACCCTCAAGGCAGAGATAAAATATTAATTATCGGTGGGGCGATTGCCAACTTCACAGATGTTGCTAAAACATTTAAAGGTATTATTCAGGCATTTGAAAAATACGCTGATAAAATGAAAGACGTAGGTGTTAGAATTTATGTTAGACGTGGTGGTCCAAACTATGAAAAAGGTCTTAAAGATATCAAAGAAGCAGCGGAAAAACTCGGGCTTCCAATTAAAGTGTACGGACCTGAAACTCATATTACAGATATTGTAAGAATGGCACTAGAAGATGATAAAAAAGGAGAGCAATAATGGCTAACGAATTATTTACAAGGGATACACAAGCGATTTTCTGGAACAACAATAAATCAGCAATCCAAAGAATGCTTGATTATGATTATATTATTAAAAGAGAAAAACCATCAGT
>JAMOTL010000063.1 GCA_027062285.1 Nautiliaceae bacterium | reverse complement strand
ATCAACTTCCCTAAAAAAACACGGCTTTTATGAAACAAATTTTATAGAATCAATCGCTTTAGCGGAAGAGAGCGGTGAGATGGAAAACATTTTACAAAACATCAGTGAAATGTATCTTGAAGAGTACGAATCAAAAACCTCTACCCTGCTCTCACTCCTTGAGCCGGTTATGATGGTGGTTATCGGAAGCATCATCGGCTTTATCGTCACCGCGATGCTTCTTCCTATTTTCAGTATGAATATAGGAGGTTAATTATCTATTTTCCACTCATCCTTCATTACCATATTAATATTCTCGTCTGTATCTGTATCAATACTTAATAAGCCAATCAAAAACAATCCATTAGAGTCTTCGTCAGTATAAAGAGGAATTATATATGATTTATCTACATCAAAATCATTCTTATCTAAATCAATTACAATTATATTATTGTCCATACTCCACTTTCCTGTAGCAGAAACGGTTTTACCATCCTCTACCCACTCCACTTTTACGGAGTAATCATCGTTCAAATAAAGTTTATCAGTATCTGAAAGTTTCCATACGGTGCCTTTTAAATCTTTTTCTGCAATTTCTTTCGGTTTATTGTCAATAATATTTAAGATATCATCTGTATTGTTAACTTTATCACCTTTTAATAAAGCATCTGTTTCATTAAATAACTCTCCTTTTTCAGATATTGTCGTATATAAAATAGAACCTTCTTTACGTCTAATTGCAGCAAATGTTACATCATCTAATACCAAAACATTTTTTTCAACTCTCCATGTTCCACTTTCTGGTTCTTTATCTTCTTCATAATATTCATAAGAACCGTTATCTAAAAATTTTATATAACAATTCCCTTCCTCCTTAATATCCAAATACAACGCTTTATTTACTAAATCTGATTCACTTAGCTCCATAGGTTCGAAATCTATTTTTTCTAAAAATTCATCTACTGAATCTATTTGATAAAAAGCTTCAAACTCATTAATAATATTTTCACTCTTATTTCCATCACTATCAGGTTTTATACGGCTTCTTATAGCTGCTATATTAAAACCTTCAAAATTAGTAATATTTAAATCTTTTAAATTAACAATAGAATCAAAAATCACATCTCCACTATTATCGTTTGTTACGACATAATGAATTGAACCATTTTCTTCTTTAATCTCAATCATCACGTCATTACCATCACTATTTAAATTATTTAAGTCTTCAGAGTAGTCTTGTGTTTTTATTGTTTGATAATACTCATTACCTTCACTATCATTTAAATAGACCCAACTTGAAATAGAATTTTCATAAACTTTAATTCCCGCTATAAAAGTTAGATTTTCATCACGTTTAAGATTTCCAACATTACCATTCGTTTTAATATAGCCTTTAGCAATTCCTAAAGCTCCAAAGTTCGAATTACTACTTTCATTTTCTAAATTAACTTTAATATTAAAACCAGATGCATAATTTAAATTAGTTGCTATTTCAGCCATTGAATCAATTTTGTCTTTTTTATAAGCTCTTAGAACTATATATTCATTTTCATCGTAAATCACAACATCATTGTCTTTAAACCTTTCATCTCCTGGATACATTGCTAAAATTTTAACCCAATCATATCCCCATAAATTTGTTAAAGGTTCCACTTCTATACTAGAGTTAGTATTTGTTTGATTTTCTTCATTTTCAACTGATTCATTCTCGAAATTTTCATCTTCAAAAAATACAATATTATCATCAATTGCAGTTATATTAAATTCTTTTGTTTCATTATTTTCTTCATATGTTCCACTAAAATAACCCGTTATCAAATGGATTTGATAACTTCCATCATTATTATCAATAAACTTAATTATCTCTGTTTGTTTATCAGTTAAAGAAACATTATACCCTACCAAATATAAACAGTTTATTTCATTTTCAGCAGCATCTAATATAAGTTCATTT
The DNA here is from genome assembly GCA_027062285.1 of Nautiliaceae bacterium. Lineage (GTDB taxonomy): Bacteria > Campylobacterota > Campylobacteria > Campylobacterales > Nautiliaceae > Caminibacter. The sequence continues at coordinate 31,136 of JAMOTL010000063.1, read as the reverse complement.
CCATCAAAAGCGTTTTTAAATTCTTCTAAACTATTAAAATTAGTAGTACATTGTATTCCAGTACCATTATCATCAACAATATTAAATTGTAATTCATCATTTTGATTTAAATTAAGTTTATCATCATCATTTTTTAGCATAACTTGAGAATTATTTATTACATAGGTAGGATAAGGATTAAAAGTTGCTTCATCAAATGATTCTACTCTTACCTCCATATTTTCAAATAATTTTTCATCCTTAAAATCATAAAAACTGATTTCTCCATTAGAATCATTTAAAGATTTAAACGCTACCATTACATTTATATTAGTACTAGCATTATAAATTACTAAAACATTATTAATGATGTCATAATCATCTTCGTTATGAAAAAACACTTTTTTATTTGAAGTAAAATAAGCAGTAAATATATTATCCAAAATAATTTTTTTACCAGCTATATCACTTAAAGTAATTGGGATCGGCTTAAAAGGTAATGAATCTAAAAATTTTTCAACTTCAGAAATACTATACACCATAGTAGCTGTTTTAACTGATATAACTTTTCCATTTTCCAACTTCACTATATAACCATTTAAAATGGAATAATCATCTGTAATTTTTGTTGCTATAAAATAATTATCCGAATCTAACTCCAAAATACCATCTTTTATTTTATTACTATCAATTTCATAAATTTTTCCATCAATTAAATATCTATCTTTTATACTATTATTATCAATAACTTTATAACTCAACACTAATTTTATATCATCCAAATTATTAGAATCAGATATTAAAATTGGGAAATAAGCATTAATATTATTATCCTCTATTACAAATACTTTATTAAATATTTCATTATTTGTTATTGCCACATAATTTTCATCACTCATATATATACTTTGAGTAATATTGTTTTCTTTAAACATAAATGCTTGATAATCTTTATGAGGTAAGAATAGTTGTTTACCTTTTACCACATCAAAATAATATTTTTTATTTATATCTCCTATATTTTCAGCATGTAAAATATTTAACTCATCAAAAACTTTTTTTATTTTTTTAAATTTTTCGTAAGTATTGATTATTTGATTAATCTTAATTTCACTTTCATTGATTTTTACATTTATTTCTTTTTCATTAACTGCTTCATTTAATGAAGAAATATTTTTAATACTATAAGTATTATATATTGATTCAGCAATATCTTCTGGATTCAAATCTAAATTAACTTTTATATCATTTAACCCAGCTAAATCATATGTTTTAAAATCATTAAATATACCCTTTAAATACCCTCCTATAAGTACTTTAGCTAAATCTACTTCAGTTTGAGTATCATTAATTTTCTCTACAATGTTTTCATTAGTGTCAATTGACACTTCTACAGCTTGCTGTAGTATAACAGGGTCATTTAGTTCATTATTCTCAACACTTGTTATAATATTATTAAAAACAGTTTGATGTTCTTTAGGAATAGCTTCTTCTATTGATTTATTTTCATTAATTATTTTATCTGAAACAACTTCAATAACATCAGGATTTTCTTCTGCTAATTTAGACAAAAATACTGAAACTGCTAAGTTTTTTTTATCTTTAATTGGATTTATATTTGTTATATCCTCTTCTAAATTTAAAGCTTTAGATACTTTTTCTTTAATTTCTTTTATCTCAGTTTCAGTAATTTTATTTGTTTTTGTCTTTACATAAACTTTTTTGGTAGCAATAGTAGATATAGGAGATACATAAACAGTATTTTCTCCTGTCCTTGGAGTGGATAGTTTATTAACAAAACTTTCTTTGGTATAAATATCTATTGAATTATCGGTAGGCTCTACTAATACTGGAGCAATTGTTGCATTTTCATCTGCTGGATTATAAGAAAAGCTGAAATTTCCATTAGCATCTGTATTACTAAAAGGTTCATTATCATCACACTTTTCATTAAAATTTAAATCTAAACAAACTTTAGCATAAGCAATAGGACCATCTATAGCTGAACCATTTAATGTTGATGTTTTATTAGTTGTTGTACTGGAAGTAGAAGAACTACTATTACTACTGCTTCCTCCTCCACAACCTACTAAAATTAAACATGCCGCTAAACTAAATAATGAATACTTTACTCCCTTTTTCATTCTTTATCCTTAAAAAAAATTTTACAAATTATATTATACAAAATATAGTGTAAAATTTGTGTCAGATAATTAAAAATATTAAGAAAAAAATAAAAAAAGAGATTAGTTAGAAGTTTTATTTATAGTATCGGAGTCTATTTCTATTACAGTGTGGACATTTCCTCTTGGGTTAAAATCCATAACGATTTTCATCCATTTTGGTTTTAATTTGTTATATAGAGTATCAAAAATTTCGTTTGCGCTGTCTTCATGAGAGATATATCTATTCATAAACGAATTGATATAAAGTTTCAACGCCTTCAATTCCACGACCCATTCATCCGGAATATATTCAAGATACACAGTGGCAAAGTCCGGATAACCGGAGCGAGGGCATTTACACATAAATTCAGGTAATGTTATTTTTATTTTATAGTTTTTTTTATTTTTATTCGGCCAAATCTCAAGGTCTTTTTGAGGATCAAATTCGATTATTTCCCTCTCACCGTACTTAATTTCGCTCATTTTTTTCCTTATACGTCAATATTTTCTACTTCTTTTGCGTTTGCCTGGATATATTCACGCCTTGGGGCGACTTCATTACCCATAAAGAGTTCAAACTTCTTCGCAGCTTCTTCGGCATCTTCAAGAGTTACTTGAATTAAAGTTCTGTTTTCAGGATCCATTGTTGTATCCCACAGCTGCTCAGGGTTCATCTCACCAAGACCTTTATATCTTTGAATATGAGCTCCCTGTCTTGCTTTTTTAATAACCTCATCAAGAAGTTCCAAATAATCACCTTTTACCAAATCTTTATACTCTTTTAATTTTTCATATACTTTTTTAGCTTCTAAAAACAGAGGATGATTTAATAATTTCTCATCAACAGTAATCTCTTCAAGGCCTCTATTTGTTTGAATATAATAGTGATTTCCGTGTTTTGAGATAATATTAAATCCGAATTTTTTAAGATAATCTTCAAGTTCTTCAATATTACCATTTTCAATCAAAAATCTTATAACTTCGGGTACATTGAATCTTTTTGTAAGCTTTTCAAGTAAAATTTTATAATAAGCTGCGTTTTTCAATAATTCTTTAAGCTCAGGTTTTCCCACACCTTCTATATCAATTGAATTAATGCCCTGCTCTATTAAAAATTCATTTAACTCTTTATCATCTTTAAGATATTTTTCTACTTTACCTTTTTTGTATCTGTATAAAGGCGGCTGGGCTATATAAAGATATCCTCTTTCAATCAGTTCTCTTAAATGGTTAAAGAAAAAGGTCATAATAAGTGTTTGAATATGGCTTCCGTCAACGTCTGCGTCGGTCATAATTATGATTTTTTTATATCTTGTTTTATCGGCGTCAAAATCAGGTCCTATTCCTGTACCTAAAGCCGTAATAATATTTTTAATCTCTTCAGAGCTTAGAGCCTTTGCGTCGGTTGATTTTTGGGTGTTGAGAATTTTACCGCGAAGCGGAAGAATAGCCTGAAAATATCTGTCTCTTCCTTGTTTTGCACTTCCTCCCGCACTGTCACCCTCTACTAAATATAATTCCGCTTCATCAGGATTTTTTGTTTGACAGTCAGCTAGTTTTCCAGGAAGAGTACCTACTCCAACTTTTGTCTGTTTTCTTGTTAACTCCCTTGCTTTTTTAGCGGCGATTCTACTTCTTGCAGCAGCTATTGCTTTTTCGGCTATTGTTTTTGCTGTATTTGGATTTTCTTCAAAATATCTTGTTAGATATTCATATGTTACTTTTTGAACTATAGGTTTCACATAAGAACTTCCAAGCTTTCCTTTTGTCTGACCTTCGAACTGCGGCTCGCTCATTTTTACGCTGACAATTGCGTTTAATCCTTCTTTTACATCATCACCTGTAATTTTAATATTATCCTTAAGTTTCATATTTTTATTAATATAATTGATTATCGCTTTACTAAGCCCCGCTTTAAATCCGCTTTCGTGCGTTCCGCCTTCGGGTGTTCTGATGTTATTTACAAAACTCAAAACTTTTTCATCATATCCGCTGTCATAACACAATGCTACTTCAACATCTAAAGCTTTCTCATCATCGCTGTAATGCTCGTTATAATAAATTACTTCCGTTATACATTCTTTATTCGTAAGTGTTTTAACAAAATCCTTAATACCGCCTTCGAAATGATAAACTTCTTTAGTACCGTCGATTTCGTTTTCGAAATAAATAGTAATATTAGGATTAAGATATGCTAGTTCTTTTAGTCTTTTTCTTAAAATATCACTGCTGAATTCCGTAGTTTCAAAAATCTCTTCATCAGGCCAAAATTGAATCGTTGTTCCGGTTCTGTTAGTAGTTCCTATTACTTCTAAATCCGTTACCGGTTTTCCTCTTTCAAATATCTGTTGCCATATTTTACCGTCTCTTTTAATTGTCATTATAAGTTTTTTAGAAAGTGCGTTTACTACCGATACCCCTACCCCGTGAAGACCTCCGGATACTTTATATGTTTTATTATCGAATTTTCCACCTGCGTGTAGTACAGTTAATACTACGGTAGCTGCGGGGATTTTTTCTTCCGGATGAATATCAACTGGAATACCTCTTCCGTTATCGGAGATTGTAACACTACCGTCTTTATTTATTTTTACCTTGATTTCAGTGGCATATCCCGCCATTGCTTCGTCAATGGCATTGTCTACCACTTCATAAATTAAATGATGAAGACCCCTGATTCCAGTATCTCCGATATACATTCCGGGTCTTTTTCTGACTGCTTCAAGACCCTTTAATACTTTAATACTATTAGCACCGTAATTTGCCATTCAGTTCCTTTAAAGCTACTTTTTACTAATTATATCAAATATTAAGAGGCATTACTATTGTGATGAATTTGCCGTCTCTTAACATAAACGGTATATTCGGTTCGTTTAGACAAAGTTCAAATTCATCTGAATTTATTATATTTAGAAAATCCATTAAATATCTGCTATTTACCGCAAAAGTAAAATCATCTATATTACTGTTGTATTCAAAACTTGTTTTTGCTTGCATAGTTTCGTCACTTATGCTTTCGAATTCTATTTTGTCTTTTTTAATTGATATTCTTACTTCGTTTGAAATAATGCTTACCTGTTTTAAATGTGATAAAAACTCTCCTCTTGGGATTTTAAGTTCGTAATTGAAGCTTTGAGGAATTATTTTTTCATATGCCGGAAATTTTCCGTTTATTAATTTTGTGAAAAACATTGTATTTTCATCTTTTAAAATTAAATAAACCTCATCATAGAAAATTTCCATATCGTCTTTAAATATTCTTTTAATTTCACTTATTGCTCTTTTTGGAACGATGATTTGGTTTTCTTTTCCGGTAGCGTCACTGTAGTAAACAGCAAGTCTTCTTGTGTCAGTTGATACAAAGTTTGTTTTTTCTTTTATATCAAAGAGAGCTCCGTTTAATTCGTATTTAGGGTTATTTGTATCGATTACTGGGAATATTTTTTTAATTGCGTCAAAAAATTCGTTATTTTGAATATTTAGTTTTTCCAAGTCGTTTGGATTTGGAAATTCCGGAAATTCATTTGCATTAAAGCTTGTAAGTTTATAAATTGATGTATCTTGTGTAATAATAATCGTATCACCTTCGCTTTTTATTTCTATTTCTTTGTTTTGTAGGGCTTTAATAATATCAGACAGTCTTTTTCCGTTTATAGTAACTATACCTTTTTCTAAAATTTCAGTATCTGTTGTTATTTTTATTCCTATTTCCTTATCTGTAGCTTTGATTGTTAGGTTTTCATCTGCTTGTAGCAGTATATGAGAAGTAATTTGAGTGTTGTCTTTTTTTTCCGTAAAAGGAAGTGCCTGGTTTATTATACTCTCAAGAACAGGTTTTTGAATTTTAATGTGCATAACTTTCTCCTTTATTTAAATTCTTACAGTAGTAGTAGTAGATTATAGTGAATTGTTGAATTTTGCTGAAAATCCCCGTAATCTTCACATTTTGTAAGTGAAAGTGAATAACTTTTTTATTCACGCTATTCACCTTTTCTTAGTTGAATTTTATTTTTCAGCTCTTCGATTTTAATTCTAAAATCATTATCTTCTTTTAGTTTTTTATTAAAACTTTTGATTGCGTGGCTTACTGCGCTGTGGTCTTTAAGTCCGAAATATTTTGCAATTGTCGGAGTTGATTCCTTTGTAAACTCACGGGCCAAGTAAATAGCAGTTCTTCTCGCTGCTACGATATTTTGGTTTCTGCTTTTTGAGGTTATTTCGCTTGGTTTTATGTTAAATTCTTTAGCGATAAGTTCGATAATATCCTGAAGAGTGATATTTTCTTTTTTATCTTTTATATGTTCTTTCAGGGCCTGTTTTGCAAAATCAAGAGTAATATCCGTAATTCCCAAAAGTTTTGCCATGGCGTTTAATTTTACTATCATACCTTCTATTTCTCTTATATTATCATCAAGTTTTGTAGCAATAAATTCAATTACGTCATCCGGGAGATAAATACCGTTAAGTTCGCATTTTTTCTTGATGATTTCTATTTTTGTTTCAAGTTCCGGAGGTTGGATATCGGCTATGAGACCGGCTTCAAAGCGGCTTCTTAATCTGTCTACCAGATCTTGAAGTTTTTTCGGAGGTCTGTCGGCTGTAAGACATATCTGTTTTTTTTGGTTGTAAAGTTCGTTAAAAGTGTGGAAAAATTCTTCTTGGGTTTGTTCTTTTCCTGCGAAAAATTGAACGTCGTCAATCAATAAAACGTCGCAGTTTCTATATTTTTCGTGGAATCTGTCCATTGTTTGGTTTCTTACATGTTCTCTAAATTCGTTCATAAATTGTTCGCTTGTTACGTAAATTACTTTTAGTTTGTTTTTTAGGTAGTTTCCTATGGCTTGGATGAGGTGTGTTTTACCTAAACCGACCCCTCCGTAAATAAAAAGAGGATTATAACTTTTACCGGGATTTTCAGCTACGCTTTTAGCTGCACTGTAAGCGAACTGATTAGATGGTCCCACAATAAAACTTTCAAAGGTATATTCCGGTATGAGTACCGAAGGAGTGGAGGTTGTTAGAATTTCTTCACTGGTATATTTTTTTGGTTTGATCTCTTTTGTAATTATTTCCACTGCCGCTTCTATTCCTGTTTCTTTTTGATATAGTTCGGCAATTTTTTTAGAATATTTTCTTTTTACGTAATTGGCTATAAAAATATTGGGAGCTTTAATTATTAATCTCGCACTGTCACTGTTTTCTTCATCGAATTCCAAATTTTTTATAAATTTATTATAATTCACTTGATTTTCACGTTTTAGTTCTTGTTTTATTTTATCGAATAACAAAAAACAGCTCCTTTGTGAATAAAATTTTTTTCACATTGTGAATATATTGTGAAAAGTTATGTGAATTTAATTTTAACATAATGGAAATTAAATGTCTAATAAAGTTATTCACATAGTGAATTAAATGTGAATAAAACATGAAAGAAGTGTGAATGAAAATACTTGGAATAGATCCCGGAACTATCAGATGCGGATATGCTATTATAGAAACCACGCCAAAATTACAGTTATTGGATGCCGGTTTTATAAAAATCACTGAAAAAGAGTTACAATATCAGCTTTCTCAGTTGATAGAGGGACTGGATATTATTTTAAAAAATCCGATTGATGAAGTGGCGATTGAAGATATTTTTTATGCTTATAATCCAAAAACAGTTTTAAAACTAGCTCAATTTAGAGGAGCATTGTCTCTTAGGATTTTACAGGTACACGGAAATTTTGCCGAATATACGCCTCTTCAGGTAAAAAGAGCAGTTACCGGAAACGGAAAGGCAAAAAAAGAGCAGGTTGCTTTTATGGTTAAAAGAATTTTGGGTTTAAAAGGTGATATAAAACCTCTTGATATTACCGATGCCATAGCGGTGGCCATTACTCACTCACAGAGGATAAAATGTTAGAAATTACCGATATTATAGGAATAGTGGCGTTTGCTATAAGCGGCTTTATTATAGGCGTGAAAAACGGCCTTGATTTACTTGGGATTATTATAAGTGCGTTTTTGACGGCTCTTGGTGGGGGTATTATAAGGGATGTTATTGCTGATAGAGAGATTTATGCTTTTACCGATATATTACCGGGAATTTTGGTGCTTTTGGTAGTGTTGATAGGGATTTATTTTAAATTTCACAGATTTGATTTTGAAAAAAATAGACTCTTTTTACTCAGTGATTCCATAGGGCTCGTTAGTTTTGCCATATCAGGGGCAATTGTAGGAGAGATGAAGGGGTTTAATATTTTCGGAGTGGCTACTTTGGCTCTTATTACAGCCGTTGGAGGAGGGATGTTTAGAGATATGCTTATAAATCATATTCCTTTTATTCTAAAAGAAAAATTTTACGGGAGTATAGCAATTTTAGTGGCTTTATTAGTATATTTCTTACCAAATGATTTTTTTTATATTCTAACAATATTTATTGTAGGTGTGTTTCTAAGAATTATAGCTCATATACGAAATTGGCAATTACCGAAAATTTAATGTATAATTAACAAAAAGGAGAACGAATGAAAGTAGGTGATTTGGTAATAGTAGCATCTCTTGGGGAAATAAAAGCTTACAAAGCTGCTCCAAGAACTCTTGAAGCGGAGGCCGGTTTAAAACCGAATGAAATTAAACTTGATTTTTTAACTGCGATTGATGTTGTTGAAAGTCATAAAAAACTTTCTGATTTGATTACTGATACCACCGGAGATGTAAAAAAAGCGGGATTTTTAAATAGAGCCGCAAGCGGAGAAAATCATAATCTAAAAGATGAAATCTATAAAGAAGCTGTAAAAGCTGTAGCGGAAGATATTGATATGTTGATTGAACGGTACGGAGATAAGAAAGTATTTTTATCACTTCCAAAAATAATTTCAAATGACGTATTAAACGCTATGAAATATAGTGATAAAATATTCAGACTTATAGAAAAAGATTTGTTAAAAACCGATAAAAACAAACTTATTGAAGAATTCAAACCTGATATACTAAAATAGGGAAGATTATTTTTTCGATTCTTCCCTTATTTCTTTTGCCACTCTGTCAAGAATCCCGTTAATAAAGCTTTTTGCTTTATCTTCAGAGAAGTTTTTTGCTATTTTTACGGCTTCGTCTATTACTATTTGAAAAGGCGTATCGGTATATTTTAGTTCATATACGCCAAGTCTTAAAATCTGTTTATCAACTTTATCGAGTCTGTCAAAACTCCAGTCTATCAGATGGTCTTTTATAATTTCGTCTATTTCGTCTAAATGTTCTAAGATTCCGTTTAAAAGTTTTTTAGCGAACTCGGCTTTTGAGCCTTTGATTTTTTTTTCTTTTAAAAGTTCGTCAAACTGTTTTACCGCTTCATCGTTTCCTTGTTCAAGCGCATAAAGCGTTTGGATTACGGCTTCTCTTGCATGTGTTATAGTTGCCATTAAAATTCCTTATAAAGATTAATCATTTCAATTAGTCCGAGCATAGCCTCAAAACCTTTGTTTCCTGCTTTTGTTCCGGCTCTTTCTATTGCCTGTTCTATTGTGTCTGTTGTAAGTAGCCCAAATGTTACAGGCGTATCGTATTGTAAAGTAGCGTTAGCTATACCTTTTGTAGCTTCTGCTGCTACGTAATCAAAATGAGGAGTGGCTCCTCTAATAACTGCTCCAAGGCACACTATTCCGTCAAACAAATCTTTTTTCAGAGCTCTTTTTAATGCGAAAGGAATCTCAAATGCTCCCGGTACTAAAATAAGTTCGAGATTCTCTTCTTTACCCCCGTTTCTTAAAAAAGCGTCTTTTGCACCTTCAATCAGTCTATCCGTAATCAAATGGTTAAACCTGCTGGCTATAATCGCGACTTTTTCACTGCCTTCAAGCTGTAAACTTCCTTCATATACTTTCATTTTTTCTCCTTCACGCAATTATTTATACACTCTATATCGTTTGTAATTTCTTCAAGCATCTGCGGGGTAATCATATTCGGTCCGTCGCTTAACGCATTATCCGGATCATAGTGTGTCTCAAAGAAAAATCCGTCAATTCCCACTGCTGCGGCTGCGCGAGAGAGTACGGGTACGTATTCTCTTTTTCCGCTGCTTTTTCCGCCAGCACCGCCTGGCATCTGGACCGCATGTGTGGCATCAAAAATTACAGGAGCAAAATCTCTCATAATATAGAGACTTCTCATATCCACTACCAAGTTTCCATATCCAAATGTAGTTCCTCTTTCCGTCAGCCATACACCGTGTTTTTTTGAATTTTCGTAATTTACCTCATCACATCCTCTGGTTTTAAGAACTTTCAAAACCGAATATTTCATATCGGCCGGATTCATAAACTGGCCTTTTTTAATGTTTACTATTTTATCTGTTTTTGCGGCTTCCACCAATAAATCCGTCTGACGACATAAAAATGCCGGAATTTGTAAAACATCTACAACTTCTGCTGCTTTTTTTACCTGCCATGTTTCATGGACATCTGTTAAAAGTTTATAACCGAACTTTTCTTTTACTTCGTTTAATATTTCAAGTCCCTTATCTATGCCGGGACCTCTGTAACTATCAAGGGAAGTTCTGTTTGCCTTATCGTAACTCGCTTTAAAATAAAAATCATATTTTTCGTTATAAGGTTTTAAATATTCGGCTATTTTAAAAATCTGCTCTTTACTTTCTATGACGCAAGGCCCTGCTATTAAAATCATCTTTTGCCTTTTTTATGTGATTATATCATATTAAGTAAATTAAGGAAATTCCGATACATTAATACCGAAAAAGGAGTTTATATGATGAAAAGAATTTATTCTAAACATATTCCAAAATTAATAATAGGCTTGCCTCTTTCAGGGCTTGTTGTTACTGTAATTCTTATATCTTTTATTACCTATTTAACTATAAAAAACAATTTTGACAAACAAAAAGAGATAATAACAGAAGAATTTATGGAAAATCTTAAACAAATTACAAAACAAAGAACAAATATTGCTTACAATATTATAGACGCTTTATATAAAAACAATATCAATTCTCCTGACCCTAAAACAAAAACGCTAAAAATACTCCCTGATATTTTAGATAAGCTCAAATGGGGTGAAAAAGGGTATATTTTCGTAATGGATTTTAAAGGAAATACAATTTATCATCCGAATCATAAATTAATAGGTGTCAATAGATGGAATCTTCAGAGAAATAATGTCAAAATCGTTCAGCTTTTAACCAAAAAGGCTTTAGAGCATCCCGAGGGGACATATGCAAAATATTGGGCATATAATCCGAGCGGCAAACAGCCTCTTGAAAAAATCTCTTATCTGAAAGTTTATAAACCTCTTGGAATTTACCTTGGTAACGGAGTATATCTTGATTATCTGGATAAAAAACTTTTAAAAAAGCAAGAAGAGCATCAAAAACTTTATAAAACTTTGATACGGAATATTTTTTATTTGTCGTTACTTATTTTAGCGGTAATGATATCGGTTTTACTTATATTGTCATTTTGGGTTAGGAAATTATTTTTACAATATGAAAAAGAGTTAAAAACCGAAAAAGAAAAACTTTTTAAAAGGGCGAATTATGATTCTCTTACCGGACTTTTAAGTAAAAGTTATTTTGAGAGTTTGTTACAAAAAGAGATATTTTACATAAAAAGAAAAAAGGATTTAGGAGCCGTTTTATTTATAGATATTGACGGATTTAAAGAAATAAACGATTCATTAGGACATAAATACGGCGACGAAACATTAAAAGAAATTGCCAAAAGACTTAAAAGAGTGGTGAGAGAGACAGATTTTATAAGTAGATTCGGAGGTGATGAATTTTTAGTGTTTTTGAAAGATATAGATCAAGAAAGTATGGTGATAGAAATCGCTCAAAGAATTTTAAAAGAAATAAAAGAACCTATTAAATTGGGAGAACATACCCATCATATTTCAGGAAGTATAGGAATAGCGCTTATACCAAGAGACGGAGAAAATGTAGAAGAGATAATAAAAAATGCCGATAACGCTATGTATAGCGCCAAACGTAAGGGAAAAGACAGATTTGAGTTTTTTACTAAAACATTAAGTGAATTGGCTAAAAAAAGAATTAATTTAAAAAATGATTTATATGAAGCTTTAAAACAGGATGAATTAATTCCTTTTTTTCAACCTCAAATAGATAAAAACGATAATCTTTACGGTAGTGAAGTACTTGTAAGATGGATAAAAAACGGACGAAAAATACCTCCTTTTGAATTTATTCCGTTGGCTATAGAAATGGGGCTTATCGATAAAATAGATTTATTTATTATAGAAAAAGCCATTAAACAATATAATGCATGGAAAAATATGGGATACAAGCCCGGTGTTTTATCTTGTAATGTTACTATGTATCAGCTTGAAAAAACCGATTTTGCCACTCATTTAAAAGAAATTATAGAAAAAAATAATTTTAATCCTGATAATCTAAATATAGAAGTTACGGAAGAAAGCATAATGAAAGATCCTCAAACATCTATTGCGATGTTGGAAAAAATAAGAAATCTTGGTATAAATATAAATATTGATGATTTCGGAACGGGCTATTCGTCACTTAGTTATTTAAAAAAACTCCCCGTATCCAAACTTAAAATAGACAGAAGTTTTATAAAAGATATCCCGGATGATAAAGACGATGTAATGATAACTAAAACAATAATTTCATTGGCAAAAAATATGAATCTTAAAGTTATTGCCGAAGGAGTAGAAAATAAAATTCAAAGAGATTTTGTTTTTTCTCACGGGTGTGATTACGTTCAGGGTTATTATTACTCTCCTCCTATTGAAGCGAGAGAGTTCGAAGAGAAATATTTAAAGGAGAATAATGGTAGTTAGTAAATACAGCGCAAGCGGTAATGATTTTGTAATTTTTCATACATTTAAAAAAAAGAATAGAAGTGAATTGGCAAAAACACTTTGTGACAGACAAAACGGAGTAGGGGCTGACGGATTAATTGTAATACTTCCTCATAATGAATATGATTTTGAGTGGCAATTTTACAATGCCGACGGAAGCGAGGCTGAAATGTGCGGAAACGGAAGCAGGGCGGCTGCACATTATGCCTATACGCAAGGATTAGCTTCAAAAAAAATGAAGTTTTTAACGCTTGCCGGAGTGATTGAAGCGGAGGTCGACGGGGATTTGGTTGAGTCTCAACTGACTCCTTATAAATTCATAGGAGAATATGAGGATTTTGGAAAAAAATTTAAAATCTATGATACCGGGGTTCCTCATATAGTGATTATGGAAAGTATAGAAAATTTTGATAAGAAATTAGCTAGGGATTTAAGATATAAATATAACGCAAACGTAAACTGGGCTGAGGTAAAAGAGGGGAAACTTTTTGTAAGAACTTATGAAAGAGGGGTTGAAGATGAAACTCTAGCTTGCGGGACAGGTATGTGTGCTTCTTTTTTAACGGCAAGAGATAATGGGTTGATAGACAATTCTGTGAAAGTTTATCCAAAAAGCCAAGAAGAACTTAATGTTTCTTTAAGAAACGGAAGACTTTATTTTAAAGGCAAAGTAAAGGAAACTTTTAAAGCGATTACAGCTGATTAAAATAATTTTTGTAAAGTTATAGTTACAATTTGTAACATTCTTTAAAAAGAGATAATAATAGTCTTTTTTATTTATTTTCTTTTTGTTACACTGCTATAAAAAAGGAGGCATCATGCCAACATTAACAAAATTAAAAGGTAATGACGTAGCACTTTACGGAAATCAAGTAAACGTAGGAGATAAAGCACCGGTTGTAACTTTACCAAACAGCTCACTTGAAGAAGTAACTATTGGTGGAGCTCAAGGTATAGCACAATTAATTATTGCCGTGCCGAGTCTTGATACGCCTGTATGTGCGATGGAAACCAGAAAATTCAATGAAGAAGCGGCAAATGTAGAAAATGCTGTTGTTTGTGTAGTTTCAATGGATTTACCATTCGCAGCAAAAAGATTTTGTTCTACTGAAGGGGTTGAAAATCTTCAAGTATTAAGTGATTACAGAGAAAAATGTTTCTCAACTCAATACGGAATACTAATTGCTGAGGGACCACTTAGAGGATTGAGCGCAAGAGCTGTATTTGTTGTAGGAAAAGATGGAAAAGTAACATATAAAGAGCTTGTTCCTGAAATTACGGAAGAACCGAACTACGAAGCGGCTTTAGCAGCACTTAAAGAAGCTGCGGCTAACTAATTTCTTCTTTTTTTCTTCTTTATAGTATAATTCCTTAAAATTACCTTTTAAGGATTTATATGCAATTGAGTATAGATGAATCTCTCGGATTTGCACTTACTACTACATTAAACACTTTAAGAAAAAAATTTAACAGTGCTATAAAAAAATATGATTTAAGTTCGGAGCAATTTGGTGTTTTGAAATTAATTGATGAAATCGGAGAGCTTATGCCAAGCAAAATAGCTGAAATTTTAGGAAGAGACAGAGCTAATATTACAAGAATTATAAGTTCTTTAGAAACAAAAGATTTTATTAAAAAAGAAAAAATAAATGCCAAGTCATATAAAATCGTTTTAACTGAAAAAGGATATGAAAATATGAAAAAAGCGGAAAAAGTAGCTGTAGAATTTAATAATAAAATAAAAAACTTGGTAAGTGAGGAAGAATTTAAATGTTTGATAGAAAAACTATCATTAATTAGAGATAATTTTTAAAGGAAAATTATGAAAAAAATTTTAATAGTTGGATTAATAGCCGCTTCTTTATTACAAGCTAAAATAGTTGATAGGGTTGTGGCAAGCGTAAACGGTGAACCTATTACAAGTTATGATATTTCAAAAACTTTTCAAACTCTTAAAATGACTCCTCAACAGGCGTTAAATTATCTGATAGATAAAAAAATTTTAGAGAGTGAAATTAAAAAAAGAGGTATTTCAGTTGATGATTTTGATGTGGAAAACGCCATGGAAAAAATTGCTCAAAAAAACGGTATGAGCCTTTTTGAATTTAAAAGCTATCTTCAGCAAAGAGGTGAGCTTAATAAAGTAAAATCACAAATAAAAGATAATCTTTTAAAAGAAAAACTTTTTTCTCAAATAGTAAATTCAAAATTGAGAATCAGTGATGAAGAAATTAATAATTTTTATGAAAATCATAAGGATGAATTTACTACTTTTAAGACTATTCAAGTAGTGGCTTATTTTTCTAAAGATCCTCAAAAACTCGAAAAAATTAAAAAATCGCCGTTCTTATCGAATAATAATATAGTTACAAAAACTCAGGTATTCGAATACGATGAAATTCCTGTAAATCTAATATATCTTTTTAAAAATACAAAAGTAGGGGAATTTACACCTATCATAAATAACGGAACGGCATTTGTTACATATTATATTGCTAGAAAAGACGGAAAAATTTTACTTCCTTTAAATAAGGTAAAAAATATTATTGCTAATAGACTTATAAAAGAAAAAAGAGATAGAATTTTAAAAGAATATTTTGCTAAGATTAAAAATCAAGCAGATATAAAGATATATAAAGATTAAATATTACAGCTTTTTGCTGTTAAATTTCCTTCTATTTTTTTATATTTTTTATTTTCCATAACCCAAATTTCATATTTAATTTTTTCTTTATCAAGGATTTTTTTAATAACGTCTTTTTCCGTTGTCAATATCGTTACTCCACAGTCTTCAAATATTTCATTAGGAGTAGGTATTGTTTTTATATTTTCCCTTTTTAATATTTTTTCCGCTTTTAATCCTGTTGGAATATCTTCGAAATGAAAATAATAATATTTACTTAGATCATCCGTTAATTTATAAATTATTTCTTTTAGATGTAATCTTATTCCTGCTGGTAAATATTTTAGTTCTGCCATCTTTATTCCTTAAATTCAGGTGAAGTACAATTTTTTAGTTCTTTTTCTCTAAGTTGTCCGCAAGCAGCGCTTATATCAATACCCTTACTCTCTCTTATGGTACAGGTGATTCCTCTATCAAGCAAGAAACGCTGAAATTTTTTCATAGTTTCTTCATCAGGTCTTTTATAAGGACTTCCAGGATAGGGGTTAAAATAAATTAAATTTACTTTACTTGGAATTCCATTTAATAATTTTACTAATTTTTTTGCTGATTTGATATCATCGTTTACGTCTTTAATTACAAGATATTCGAACATAACTTTTTTTCTTTTATCTATCGGAAATTCTCTAACAGCATCTATAACACTTTGAATATTATACGCTTTATTAAGAGGAATAAGCTCTTCTCTTAATTCATCATCAACCGCATGTAAAGAAATAGCTAAATTAACTCCTAAATTTTCTTTTCCTAATTTTTTAATTTTCGGAGCAATTCCTGATGTGGAGATTGTTTGTCTTTTAGGTGAAATATTAAGTCCGTCAGGATGTGCTATTATTTTGATAGCTTTTACCATATTGTCATAATTGTCTAAAGGTTCGCCCATTCCCATATATACGACATTTAAAGCTTTATTTTCATCAAAATTTTTAAATTTTTTCATAAACCATACTTGCGCCACTATTTCACCCGGAGTTAAATTTCTCACAAATCCTCCTTTGGCTGTTAGACAAAAAGCACATCCCACTTTACATCCTACTTGAGTTGATACACATACGGTGTATTTTGCTTCCTTTTTTTTACCGTTTTCTATTCTTTCGTCTTTCATTTTAATAAGTACCGTCTCAACTGTATGATTATCATGTAGTTTAAATAAAAATTTTTCGGTTCCGTCACTTGCTATTTCGTGATTTACAAGTTCAAGAGGATTAACGTAAAATTCTTCTTTTAGTTTTTCTCTTAAATCTTTTGGTAAATTTGTCATTTTTTCAAAATCATCTACATATTTTCTATAAACCCAATTATATAATTGCTTTACTCTAAACTTAGGTTGTATACCCATTTCTAAAAGTTCTTCAGGCAGATAATCCATAAAGCATTTTTTCATTTTATTTCCTTTATGATTTTTTTGTTTTCTAAATATTTGATTAATTTTTCTTTTGCTATTTTTATATTTGTCAAATAATCATTATGTGCATTTTCATTACAATAATTAGTAATGATAAAAATTCCTTTTACAGGTATTCCAAATTCTTTTGCCACTTTTAATACAGAAAAAAATTCCATATTTTCTGCGTCTATTCCTATATGTAAATAAGCTTTTGAGATTAAACTTGATGTCGTAATATAATTTGAAGAGTTTATTATTGTTCCACGTGAAACATCATCAATTGAAATCATGTTTTCTATTGGTGAGTAACACTTTTTTTTAAAAAAGCAGTGCTCAATATTAGAAGCGCTTTTACTTTCTACTATATCAAAGATTTTTAATCTTCCATAGCTTCCTGCACTTCCCACAAAAATTAAAAAATCAGGTTTTTTAAACAGACAAATCCTAGTGAGATTTATCGTACTTTCAATTAATCCTACACCTATTGGAGTAGCAAAACTAAAAATTTCTTCATTACCGGCCGAAATAATCATTTTTTTACCTTTGTTTCACGTGGAACATTATTTACAGTCTAAAATAATTTTATATTTTGTTTTAATGTATATAGGTTTTGTAATAATTTTTACTTCATCAGGTGTTAAAAAGATAAGTTTTTTAAGTTCGCATCCTTTATAAATTCTTTTTATTTTTTTAATTACTTTATATTGAATTTTGTCCATGTCAACAATGGTAATTTTTATTGTTTTAAACTCAGCATCATCAGGAGCATAAAAATTATTCTCAAGCCACATATTTATTTCCTCTAAATTTCCAATTAAAATATATCCGTCTTTGACTTTAATAAATTTAAAAGGAAAAGTTAAATTATTGTTTTTAGTTTTTATTAAAATGGCTTCTTTTTTTGGAATTACATATTCTTTGTAAATTTTAGTAAATTCAACCTCAAATGCAAAAACTAAAAAAGGAATTAAAAGTATAAGTTTTTTCAATTTTATATCCTAACACTTATATTGTTATTTCTTAAATATTGTTTTAAATCCATAATATCTATTTCGCGAAAGTGAAAAATACTCGCTGCTAAAGCTGCATCCGCCGAATGTTCAAAAACTTCTTTAAAATGTTCCATCTTTCCGGCACCACCGCTGGCGATTACCGGAACATTAACAAGTTTTGATATTTTTTCCGTAATTTCAATATCAAAACCGGCTTTTGTTCCGTCTGCGTCCATTGAAGTCAGGAGTATTTCACCAGCACCTCTGTCTACAACCTCTTTTGCCCATTCTATGGCGTCAAGGCCGGTATCTTCTCGACCTCCTTTTATAAAAACGTGCCATTTATTTGGAGCGATTTTTTTTACATCTATTGCCACTACTATACATTGACTCCCAAATCTTTTGCTGGCTTCATTGATAAATTCAGGTCTTTTAACGGCAGCAGAGTTTATAGAAACTTTATCACATCCTACGTTTAATAAATTATAAATATCATTAAGTTCACTTATTCCTCCACCGACGGTTAATGGAATAAATACTTCGCGAGCTACGTTTTTGATAATATCTACAATCGGTTTTCTTTCTTCGTGACTTGCCGTAATATCAAGAAATGTCAGTTCATCTGCTCCTTCTTGATTATATCTGATAGCGGCTTCTACCGGATCACCTGCATCACGTAAGCCTACAAAATTAACACCTTTTACCACCCTTCCGTCTTTTACATCAAGACATGGGATTATTCTTTTAGCGAAATATTCCATTAAAATCCTTTATTTGCTTAATCTACGGGTAGTTTAATTTGTTATAATTTTATCATACTATTTACTTTTTTAAAAAGGATATGATATAATCAAGGCAAAGAAAAAATTCGGTCAAAATTTTTTAAAAGACAAGCACTATTTAGACAAGATCGCCCAAGCGATGCCCAATACCGATAATTTGGTAATAGAAATTGGGCCTGGCTTAGGCGATTTAACAGAAAAGTTGCTGGAAAAAAGAAATAAAGTAACGGCAATCGAAATAGACAAAGAACTTTGTGAAATTTTAAAACAGAAATTTCCTGATTTAAACTTAATTTGTGGTGATGTTTTAAAATATTGGCAGGAAAGTTTGGCGGATGAAAACTATGATTTGGTAGCAAATCTGCCTTACTATATAGCAACTAATATAATTTTAAGAGCATTAAAAGATAAAAATGCTAAAAATATAGTTGTATTAATTCAAAAAGAAGTTGCGGATAAATTTAGCGCAAAACCAGGTGATAAAAATTATGGGTCTTTAAGTATTCTGGCAAGCCGAGTGGCTGATGTAAAAAAATTGTTTGATATACCGCCGGGGGCTTTTGTTCCGGCTCCTAAAGTTACAAGCAGTGTAATTGAATTTAAAAAATTTAAAGACTCATATGATGAGGATTTTGCTAAATTTTTAAAAATTGCATTTAGTAATCCTCGTAAAACACTCAAAAAAAATTTATCTGCGGCTTTCAATTTTGATCCTAAAGAATTCGGGCTTGCCGATACGATAAGACCTCACCAAGTAGATGCTGATACTTTTTTCCGGCTCTTTTCTGCGCTAAAAGAAAGGAGTAAGAATGGAAAAAGAAATCAATCTTCAAGAAGCGATTAAAAATACTGTTGAAGAAAATTTAAAAAAAGAAAATGAAGAAAAAGTAGAACAAAATATTGAAAAAGAAAATGTTGAAAACAAAACAGAAACAAATGAAAATCCTAAAAAAATAGAAAAACAGACGAAAAAAAACTACTCGCAATCTCAGAAAAAAATCGATCCTAAAAACTTCGTATGGTTTAAAGATTTGAATAAAGCGTTTAATGAAAATGAAAAAATTCATAAAGCAAGGCTTAATTGTCATACAAAAATAGATAGTAATAAAAAAGGATGGGTAAGATTTACTCCTCTTGGAGGACTTGACGAAATAGGTGGAAACTGTGCAGTTCTTGAAACTGAAGACAGTGCTATTATCATAGATTGTGGGATGAGTTTCCCGAATGAAGATATGCACGGAGTTGATATTTTAATTCCAGATTTTAGTTATCTTAGAGAAATCCGTCATAAAATCAAAGGTCTTATAATTACTCACGGACATGAAGACCATATCGGAGCCATTCCTTATTTATTTAAAGAAATGCAATTTCCAATTTACGGAACATCTCTTCCGCTTGCTATGATTGAAAATAAATTTAAAGAACATAAAATCCATCAATATAAAAGTTATTTTAGAAGCGTAAAAAAACGTCATCCTATCCAAATAGGTGATTTTAAAGTAGAGTGGATTCATATGACTCACTCTATTGTTGACAGTTCTTCTCTTGCTATTCAGACCCCTATTGGTACAATCATTCATACCGGAGATTTTAAAATAGATAATACCCCTATTGACGGATATCCACCTGATTTACACAGACTTGCGTATTACGGAGAAAAAGGGGTGTTGGCGTTATTTAGTGACTCTACAAACTCTTATAAGCCTGGGATTACACCAAGTGAGAGCGTAGTAGGTAAGACATTTGAAGATCTGTTTATGAAAACAAAAGGTAGAGTTATTATGTCTACCTTCTCATCGAATATTCATAGGGTTTATCAGGCAATTGAACAAGGAATTAAGTTTGGAAGAAAAGTTTGTATTATCGGAAGAAGTATGGAGCAGAACTTAAATGTTGCTATGGATTTAGGTTATATCAAGCTTCCAAAAGATATTTTTATAGACCCTTATGAAATAGGAAAGTATCAAGACGAAGAAATTTTAATTATTACTACAGGTAGCCAGGGTGAGAGTATGAGTGCTCTTTACAGAATGGCGATTGACGAACATAGACATGTAAAAATTAAAGAGGGTGATCAAATTATTATTTCGGCAAAAGCAATTCCGGGTAATGAACCTACTGTTTCACAACTTATAAACTTCTTGATGAAAAAAGGTGCAAAAGTTGCGTATCACGAATTCAGTGAAATTCACGTTTCAGGTCACGCAAGTCAAGAAGAGCAAAAACTGATGCTTCGTCTTGTAAAACCTAAATATTTCTTCCCGGTTCATGGTGAATATAACCATCTTATGAAGCATAAAGAGACTTCTCTTCAAGCAGGTATGAAAGAAGAGAATGTATTTATTATGGAAGATGGAGAACAGTGGGAAATCACTCCGAAAAGAGTTAGAAAAGTTAAAAATGTAAAAGTTGGAAAAATTTATATCGATAATCAAATTAATGAACAAATAGAAAACGACGTGGTGATCGATAGACAAAAACTGGCGAATGAGGGTATTATTATGATAGTTGCCCAAGTTGATAGACAAAATAAAAAATTAATAGGGCGTCCTCGTGTTTCTACTTATGGAATTATTGCTGATAAAGATGACAAAGCATTTGCTAAAGAGATGGAAGAGTTGTTAGTAAATTACATTGACCACGCAAAAGATTATGTTTATGAAAAAAACAGAATATTTGAAAACGAGCTTAGAAACGTTATAAGAAAACACGTATTTAGAAAAACTAAAAAATATCCTACTATTGTACCTATGGTCTACTTTATGTAATTTTTGCCCTTTTGGGCTTTTATTGTAAATAATTTCTACACTTATATTATCTTTACAGAAAGAAAGAAACTTGATATAATCATACTAAAGTTTTAAAATAAAAGGAGGGGAATATGGATAAAAAAGAAAACAAAATAGAGTATCCGAGAATGTGGGGATTTAGAATTATAGGTGAAGATAAAGAAAAAATGAAAGCGGCAGTTAAAGAATGTATTGATAATCAAGAATGTAAAATAGAGGATAATAACCAAAAAGGAAAATATTATTCTCAAAAATTTGAAGCTTATGTAACAAGCGAAGAAGAGAGAAACGAATTTTTTAAAAGACTTCAAAATCATAAGGATATTAAATTCGTCTTATAGTTTCTTTTTGTTAAAATTACATAAAAAAGGCTTCAAATGATTCTAAATACTCCAATAGACATGCATTTACATCTCCGTGAAGGAAAAATGCTTCGTGATGTTATTCCTTATACTATAAATCAATTCGCAGCGGCTGTAATTATGCCAAACCTCGTACCTCCTGTAGATAATAGACAAAGACTTGAATCGTATAAAGAAGAGATTTTAGCAAATAGTGAGAATTTTACGCCTTTAATGAATGTATTTATGAGAGAATACACTGAAGACGAGCTTTTGGATTTAGCTGAAGATATTTTTGCAATCAAACTTTATCCGGCGGGAATCACTACAAATAGTGAAGGTGGAGTAAAATCGATAGAAAATATTTATCCGGTGCTTGAAATTATGCAAGAGCTGGGTATTCCTTTATCCGTTCATGGAGAAACAAACGGATTTGTTCTTGATAGAGAAAGAGAATTTGCTGTTGTTTATGAAAAACTAGCACGTGATTTTCCAAAACTGAAAATTATTATGGAGCATGTAGGTACGGCTGATTTATTAGGGCTTTTGGAGGAATATGAAAATCTATACGCAACCGTAACCCTTCATCATTTACTATTAACTCTTGATGATTTAGCAGGAGGTATGTTAAATCCTCATTTCTTTTGTAAACCGATTATTAAAACACCTGCTGACAAACTTAAAATCCAGGAATACGTAAAAAAAGGTCATAAAAAAGTTATGTTCGGAAGCGACAGTGCTCCGCATACAATAAAAAACAAATTAAAAGGTGCTGCCGGAGTATTCAGTGCTCCCGTAATTTTACCGGCGTTGGCTGAGTTTTTTGAAGGTGATATAGAAACGTTTCAAAAATTTATAAGCGATAACGCAAGAGAAAACTTCAATATTGAAGTACCTGAGAGAAAAATTGAGCTGATTGAAGAAGAGTGGACGGCTCCTTACATCGTAGGAGAAGTAAAACCTATGTGGGCAGGTAAAAAATTCAGATATAAAGTTTTATAATTTTAAAAAAAGTTTTTTTCCTTTTTTTTTCGTTTTTTAGGTATCTGCAGCCTTATTTAAGACAAAAAGAGTCCCTAAATCTCGGTA
Source organism: Nautiliaceae bacterium (assembly GCA_027062285.1). Taxonomy (GTDB): domain Bacteria; phylum Campylobacterota; class Campylobacteria; order Campylobacterales; family Nautiliaceae; genus Caminibacter. The sequence goes on along the minus strand of JAMOTL010000063.1, from coordinate 8,096 downwards.
TTTTTCTCGGTATTTTTTAAGTTTTTAATAAGTTTATAGGAGTATAATTTTTAAAATTTATTTCAGGAGCCTACATGAAAAAAGTAATTAAAAGGGATGGAACTTATCAAAACTATTTTCCTTATAAAATTGAAGATGCTATTAAAAAAGCATTTGATGCTACTGGTGTCAGTTATGACGTAAACGTATTTGAAGAGGTGATTAAACAAATTCAAAAAATTGAGACTCCTGAAGTTGAATATATACAAGATTTGATAGAAAAATCTTTATATAAACACGGTTATTTTGATGTTATGAAAAACTTTATGCTCTATAGACATCTTCATAAATTACAACGTGAAAATCTACTAGACAGAGAAGCTACATATATCAATTGTAACACAACTATAGAAGAATATATCAATAAAGTAGACTGGAGAATTAACGCAAATTCCAATACCGGATATTCTCACGCGGGACTTATAAACAATACCGCCGGAAAAGTTATAGCAAATTACTGGTTAGATAAAATTTATTCTCCTGAAGAAGGAAGAGCCCACAGAGATGGGGATTATCATATTCATGATTTAGATTGTCTTGCGCCTTATTGCGCTGGGTGGAGTTTAAGGAATTTATTGAATGAAGGGTTCAACGGAGTTAGGGGAAGAGTCGAATCAAAAGCTCCAAGCCACTTTAGAAGCGCGCTGGGTCAAATGGCGAATTTCTTAGGAATACTTCAGAGCGAATGGGCGGGAGCTCAGGCTTTTAGCAGTTTTGATACATATCTTGCGCCTTATGTATTTAAAGACAAACTCTCATTCAAAGAAATCAAAGAAGCGATTGAAAGTTTTGTATATAACCTAAATGTACCGGCTCGCTGGGGGCAGAGTCCTTTTACGAATATTACTCTTGATTTTAAAGTTCCTGATGATTTGAAAGACCAAATTCCAACCCGCAATAATAGACATCTTTTTGAGGGTGTTGAGGATGAAGAGCTTTTAGCAAAACTTAAAAAAAGAAATCCAAAAATCAAAAAACTAACCGATGCCACATATAAAGATTTCGAGCCTGAAATGCAAGAAATTATCAAAGCGTATTATCAGGTAATGACTGAAGGGGATGCGATAGGACAACCTTTTACATTTCCTATACCGACTGTTAATATCACAGAAGATTTTGACTGGGACAGCGAAGCCGCCAAAGCTTTATGGGAAAATACGGCAAAAATCGGAAGCAGTTATTTTCAAAATTTCATAGGAAGTCAGTACATTATCGATGAAAACGGAAATAGAGTAAGAAATCCAAACGCATATGAACCGGGTGCAGTTAGAAGTATGTGCTGTAGACTTCAATTAGACCTAAGAGAGCTTTTAAAAAGAGGTGGTGGGCTTTTTGGTAGTGCTGAAATGACGGGAAGTATCGGGGTTGTAACCATTAATATGGCAAGACTTGGATATCTTTATAAAGGCGATAAAAAAGCGTTGCTTGAAAGACTTGCTGAACTTATGGATTTAGCCAAATCAACACTTGAGAAAAAACGCAAATTCGTCCAGGAGATGTACGATAGGGGTCTTTACCCTTATACGAGAAGATATCTTCCGGGCTTTAACAATCATTTTTCAACTATAGGCGTAAACGGAATGAATGAAATGATTAGAAATTTCACAGGAGACAGGGAAAATATAGCAACCGATAGAGGGATAGAGTTTGCTAAAGAAGTGCTTGAATTTATGAGAGAGAGACTAAAAATTTATCAGGAAGAGACGGGTAACCTTTATAATCTTGAAGCAACGCCTGCTGAGGGGACAACGTATAGATTCGCAAAAGAGGATAAAAAAAGATTTCCTGATATTATCCAAGCCGGATTTGAAGACTCTCCTTATTATACAAACTCGTCTCAGCTTCCTGTTGATTATACTGATGACCCGTTTGAAGCGCTTGAGCTTCAGGATGAATTACAGACAATGTATACGGGAGGGACGGTGCTTCATTTATATATGAGCGAAAAATTAAGCTCACCTGAAGCTGCTAAAAATTTAGTAAAAAAAGCAATTACTAACTTTAGACTGCCGTATATTTCAATAACACCGGTATTTTCCGTATGCCCAAAACACGGATATATTCCGGGAGAGTATGAATATTGTCCGTATTGTGATGCTGAGCTTTTAGAAGAACTTGAAAACAAGGAGTAAAAATGGAAACAAAAACACTAACTAAAGAAGAATTACTAAAAAAAGTAGAACACAAACGTCAAAAATGTATGGTTTATACAAGGGTTATGGGTTATCACAGACCGGTAGAAAGTTTCAATATCGGTAAAAAAGCCGAACATAAAGAAAGAAAATATTTTAAAGAATGCTAGGCATATATTCTTTTCAAAAATTCTCCTCTCTTGATTTTCCCGGGCGCCTTGCGGCGATTATATGGTTTAGCGGATGTAATATGCGCTGTCCTTACTGTTATAATAAAGACGTTGTTTTCGGTCAAAAACAGATAGAAGAAGATGAGGTTTTGGATTTTTTAAAAAAGCGCGTAGGACTGCTTGACGGGGTAAGTTTTACAGGAGGGGAAGCAACGCTTTATAAAAGCCTGATTCCTTTTAGTGAAAAAATCAAAAAGATGGGTTTTGATATAAAGCTTGATACAAACGGAATAAATTTTGATGTAATAAAAAAAATGATAGAGCAAAAGCTTGTAGATTACATAGCGCTTGATTTTAAAGCACCACCTGAGAAATTTGAAAAGATTACTAAAAACAAGCATTTCGATAAATATGAAAAAACGCTTAATTTTTTAATTGATTCTGATGTGGAATTTGAAGTGCGCACTACCGTTCATACCGGTTTGTTAGACGAAGACGATATAAACGAAATTATTAAAATTCTTCATAAAAAAGGCTACAAAGGCACCTACTACCTTCAAAACTTCTTCGAAACCAATAAAGAAACTATAGGAAATATAGGCCCTCAAAAAAGAAAACTCGATACTTCAAAACTTCTTGATTTAATACCTCTTGAATTTAGGAATTTTTAGTATAATCGAATTAAAAAGAGGTTTTTAATGAATATTTTTGATTTGTATTATAAAGATTATGAAGAGTGGTTTGAAAAACACCCTAAAATTTACGAAGAAGAGCTAAAAACCATAAAAGCTCTTTTGCCTCAGGGCAGGGGAATGGAAGTTGGGGTTGGAAGCGGGCGTTTTGCCGCTCCTCTTGGTATTAAATTCGGAATAGAACCAAGCCGTAAAATGGCGGAGATTGCCAGAAAAAGAGGTATTGAAGTTGTTGAAACCAGGGCTGAAGAGATGAATTTTAAAGAAGAATTTGATTTTATCTTAATGGTGACTACAATCTGTTTTGTAAAAGACCCTCTAAAAACAATCCAAAACTGTTACACAGCTTTGAAAAAAGGGGGATATTTGCTTATAGCTTTTGTAGATAAAAACTCTCCTCTTGGTAAAACTTATGAAAAAAATAAAAACCGCTCAAAATTTTACGCTCCTGCCACATTTTTTACGAAAGAGGATATAATAAATTTAATGAAAAAGGTTGGATTTGAAGATTTTGAATGTAAAGAAAATCTGTACGGTGATAACTTGGATAATTTAAAATTTGAAATAAATGACTGTAACGGCGGGGCCTTTAAGGTTATAAGGGGGAGAAAATGAAATTTTCAATAGTTTTTGACAATTATAAAGCAAACGAACAATTGGAGAGTTTTTGGGGATTTAGCTGTGTAATAAATGACTATTTTCTGTTTGATACAGGGAGCAACGGAAGAGTGCTTCTTAGAAATATGGCAAAAATGGGAGTTGATATAAATGCTCTAAAATATCTTTTTATTTCACATCCTCACTGGGACCATATAGGCGGGATTGACAGCGTGTTGGATATAAATCCTTATATGACTCTTTTTTTACCCGACAGTCTTTCAAAACTCTACATTAGAGATTTAAAAAGACTCAGCCGTGAAGTAAAAGTCATTCACGAAAATCCTACTAAACTTTTTGGTAAATTTTATTCCACGGGTGTTATGATGCCAATAGGAGAACAGTCTTTGGTGATTGATGAGGGGGATTTTAGCATCGTAGTAACGGGTTGTGCTCATCCGGGAATTGTTAATATCGTACGCCGAGGGATTGAAATGTTAAATAAGCCGGTTTTATACGCTCTTGGCGGCTTTCATCTTATGAGAAGCAGTGAAGAAGAGATTATAGAAGTAGTAAAAGCTTTAAAAACTTTAGGAGTCGAATATGTAACTCCTACTCACTGCTCCGGAGATTTGGCAATTGAAATTTTTAAAGAAACTTACGGTGAAAACTATATCCCGGGAGGAGTCGGGAGAATTATTGAATTTTAAGGAGAAAATATGAAAAAAGTGGTTTTAGTTTTAATAACGGGAATATTTTTAATAGGCTGTTCTTCAAAAGAGCCGGTAAAACAAAATCCATCGTTTGAAACTCAAAAACAAGATGCCCAAAAAGCATGGAAGGATTTGGATAATCAGTGAGGTTTAGGTTTGTGACGAGTTCTTTTTAATTCTTTTTCTATTATATCGTCATATGCCCATTTTTTTAGGGTTTTTTCTATAATTTCTGGTGGAAGCTGAGGTTTATCATACATGCCTTTTGCTGCTCTTTGACGCTGGGCTTCGTATAAGATTACGGCATTGGCAACCGATACGTTTAGACTTTGGCTCATACCATACATCGGAATTATCACTTTTTTATCGGCGTATTTGATACTCGTCTCACTGGCTCCATCAACCTCGTTTCCAAGGACAATAAGAGTCGGTTTAGTATAATCGACTTCTCTAAAATCAACAGTATCTTCATCAAGAAGAGTCACTACAACCTGATAGCCTTGAGATTTTATATCCTGATAAAATTTTTGGATATCATCGACATACTCGTGGAAAATCCATTTATGAGCGCCCATTGTAATTTCGTTATTGAGTTTTACTTTTTTTTGATGGCGATAATATAGTTTTCCGACATTTACCGCATCACAGGTCCTGACAATTGCAGAGAGATTGTGAGGGGAATAGACATAATCCATAAAAACCCTTAAAGTATCCTGGCGGGTCTCTAAAATTCGTTTCATTTTATTTAGTCTCTCTTCACTTACTAAATACACCTTACTCCTTTTTAATCCAGTTTTCTAATTTTAACTCTTCTATTCTTTCGAATTCTTTAGTGTTGTTAGTAACTAGTGTTAAGTTGTTTGCTATCGCCACGCCGGCAATTTGCATGTCAAGTTCACCTATGATGTTTCCTTGTTTTTTTAATTTGCTTTTTATTTTTGCATAGTTGATTGCGCTTTTTTCATCAAAATGTAATATATCAAAAGGCAGTAAAAAATTTTCTACTATTTGTAGGTTTTTTTCTACATATTCGGAATTATACGCACCAAAATATAACTCCGCCATAGTAATTGAGCTTATTTTTAAATCTCCAATATTAAATTGTTTGAATTTTTCTAGTACTTCAGGCGGTTTTCGTTTAATAATATATATGCAAATATTCGTATCAAGCAGATACATTAAAAAAGATCCTCTCTTTTTTGAGAGCCTTGCTCTCTTTTTAGGCTTGTTTTTTCAAAACTTTGCCACCACTTTTCCCATGTTTTTTTTGAATTTTCGATTAAAACGATTCCGTCAGTAATCTTTTTAACTAACACTTTTTGTGAATCGAACCTGCACTCTTTTGGAAGTCTCACTGCTTGAGAATTTCCGTTTTTAAATGTTTTGGCTTCTAAAATCATTTTGACTCCTTGTATATATTCTCAAGTATATACTTTTTTGATTGTTTTGTCAAATTTTGTTTGAGATGTCTTTAAAAAACTCACAGATATCTGTATCTAATACTTTTGAGAGTTTGTAGAGGTGTTCGAGGTTGAAGTGTTTGCCGTATCTTACATTTTCGCAGTTTGAATAAAAAGCAACAGATTTAATTCCGATTTCCAAAGCGATTTCTAATTGAGAATATCCTTTTTGAATTCTTTTTTTCTTAACATTCAAGCCGATTTTTTTATAAAAATTCTCAATTTCTTTATTCATAAATTTAATAATCCTATTGGATAAATTGACTTGAAAATAATAAGAAGATATAATGCTTTTGTCTTTACCCTATAGGATAAATAAAGGAGGGAAAAGGAGGAAAAATGGAAAAAATTTTATTTTCAGGTTCTGCTATTGCGGCATTAATTTTTACAGGATGTATGAATGCAACCAATCTTTCACCTCAAGAAATAAAAAATAAACATTTAACTCCAAGAGATGTAATTAATTCGAATAAAAACGCATATAAAATCTTTGATGATAGCGAAAAAGCCACATTGTTTGCCACAATGGGAACTCAGGCTGTAAATAAAGTAAATATTGCAGGTGTAGAAAGAGCAACTGAAGATTTATCAAATTACTGCGAAGCAATTGGTGGAAAATGGAAATATGGTAAAAGATTTATTAATCTTGCAAAAAAATTTGGAACCACAAATCCTCTTTTGTATTTTAAAGTATTGAAAAACCAAAATACAAATGTCTCAGGAATTGGAAAATGTGAAGCACCAGAAGGTAAAGGTTTTCATTTATATGAACTTGGATTATATGATGTAAAAATAAGAAATATTGCTATGAATTTAGGTGGAGGAGTTGTTTATAAATGGCACAGATACTTTAAAATAGACTATGATACTCCAAATTCTCCAAAAATTGATTATGTATTAAATTCTTATAAACCGTTTTTGGAAAAAAATTATAAAAATAAAGATGTCAATAAGATTATTCAAGACTATGATAGAATTAGAAATAGGGGAATAGATAATTATTTTCTTATAACAACATATCCAATATGTAAATACCTTGGAGGAACTGAGTATATAGCAACTGATGCAGGAACAAATATGAAAAAAATGACTATGAAAGATTACTTATTTAAAATGTATGATGAAGAGCTTAGAGAATATGGACAGGATAATAATTTATCAACTGAAACATATGGTGAGTTAATTATGTTTCCTGTATCAAAAAAAGGTTATATCTGGTGTGAAAACAAACAAAATCCAGATAAACAGTTTATGTTTATATGGAATGCTGAAAATGGATATTTTAATGCAATAAAGGGGATTGATTATAAATTAATAAATAATCTACAAACTGAAGATTCAAACAATAATCAACCAAATCTCAGTCAAAAAACATCTGAAAAAAATAAAATTTCCAATGCACTTAATATATTATCAAAGCCATCTGTAAAATTTGACGATAAAAATGTATTAAATATTGCTAAAGCTGTGATGCTAAATAAAAAGGATTTATCAGTAAATACTGCTTGGATTAAATATAAGGGTTTTTATATTTCAAATATTGATAGTAAAACCAAAATAGTGGTTGAAAGAATTTATAATAATGACAAATATTTTTATAATTTTGATGTAGTTAATAATCAGCTAAAATTTACAGGTAAAACTTTACAAGGAATTACTCAAGCTGAAAAAAACAGATTTAATTTTGAGGAAGCAAAAAAAGAATGTAAATTAAACGGTTTTTATTTACAAATTGTAAATGGATTAAAACTTTATTGTAAGTATGATAATGGCATGTATAAGTTTTTTATTTTTGATAAAAACGATAATGTTTTAGAAATATTAGATTAAGACTCGTTTTAGCGAGTTTGAATTTTTTATTCATTTTTTAAACATACTCAAAAAAAGCCCAAGTGCTGCGATTATTACAATTGTAGGAGTTGGAGCCAGGTCAAAGTAGTAACTAAGAACAATTCCTCCTATTACAAAAAAAGCACTTAATATGCCGCTGAGTATTATCATCTGATAAAATCTTTTGGTAAACTTTTCGGCGATAAGAGGCGGTATTGTAAATAGTGCGAGTATTAAAATAATCCCGATTGCCCTTACACTCATAACGATTGTCAGAGATGTCAAAATCAGAAAATACATATATAAAAGTTTTGCGTTTATTCCTCTGATTTCAAGAAACTCCATATCATAGCTCATTGCTAAAAATCTATGGTATAAAAGTATTATTGAAACGATTAAAACAGTATCAATAATTCCCATCATTAAAAGGTCGTTTTTTTCTATAAGCAGAATATTTCCAAAA
>JAMOTL010000062.1 GCA_027062285.1 Nautiliaceae bacterium | reverse complement strand
TTTATTTCAACCCCGTTAAAAAATACCTTATCCATTATTTTTTCTTCATAAATTCAACGATTTTGCCGTGAAATCTAGAAAAACATAAATTCAAATCATCTTCGTATATATCTTTTAATTTATCCCAGTCCTCAAGCACCCCTCTCTCGCACCACTCTTTCATCTCATCATAACTCTCAAATTCATACCCCTTTTTCTTCAAAAGCCTTTTAGTATAAGCATCTACTACCATCGTTTCCCTGCCACAGGCATAACAAAGTATAGAATCGGCCGTTTCAAACCCTATTCCTTTTTGATTTAAAAGCCAATCTCTGTCAACGTTTTTTTGAAAATTCTCAAAATCTCCGAAATCCCTTAAAATATTACGACTTAGCATTATCAGCCTTTTTGATTTTTGATTATAAAAGCCCGCCGGTTTTATAAGAACCGCAAGATATTCAGGAGCAAAAGACGCAATATCTTCAAGTGTGTAGCCTTTTAAATTTTCAAGCGCTTTCTCCACATTTTCCCATTTCGTGTTTTGAGTCAATACGGCTCCCAAAACCACTTCAAAACTGCCGTAATTCGGCCACCAGTATTTAGGTTTATCTCTTAAAAGCTCCTTTTTTCTAAGTTCCGTTAAAAGTTCGTACGAATTACTGAACTCCATTTTCCACCTCTAAAGTTTTGATTATTTCCTCTTTTGTTATTTTGAGTTTAAAAGCCCTTTTTGTTTTTCTCCCTTCACTCTCAATTATCAGACACTGCATCACGCTTTTACACTTATCAGGTACATCGAAATGCTGCTTAAGTCCTGTAAGCATCGCAGCAATCGGTCCGTCTTCTTTCATGCCTATGACATTGTCCCCACAACCGGTAAGTCCTATATCCGTCAAATAACAAGTCCCTTCTTCTATTTCCAAATCATCAGTTCCTATATGCGTATGAGTTCCCACTATCGCCCCTACTTTTCCTTTTAGCAGATGAAAAAGAGTTCTTTTCTCAGCCGTAGCCTCCGCATGAAAATCTATGAAAATAAATTTTTCTTTGTCTCTTACAAACTCGACAAGCTCACGAAACGGATTTTTTCCATAAGGCATACTAAAAACACCCATCGCACTTATTACTATAATATTTTCGTCTTCATAGTACCATTTTCCGGGAGCTTCGAAATAATTGAGAGGTCTTAGTATTTTATCTTCGCTCAAAAGTTTCAAAGCGTCTTTTTTCTTATCAAAAGTATGGTTACCCCCAGTAAAAACATCAACACCGGCATTTTTAATTTCGTTATATACTTTTTCAGTTACTCCAAATCCGTGGGCTAGATTTTCATAATTTGCTATAACATAATCGATCTCGTATTTTCTTCTAAGTTCCGGAAGATATCTTTTTATAAGTTTTCTACCGGGTTTGCCTACAATATCACCGATAAATAAAATATTCATCAAATACCTTTTTGATATAATTCTTATATGAAAAAAATAATTTTAGTAATTTTATCAACTATTTTGTTCGCTTCAAACACCGTTGTTTTAAAAAAGAAAGAAAAAGAAACTTTAAAGGCCACAATTCAAGAAAAAATAATTTTAAGAAAATGGCTTATAGATAAAATTAATTCGATTATGCCCGAATATTTACAGGCGGAACCGAAAGAAAATATGCTTAATTTTTCCATGGGATATGACACTCACAACAAAAAAACATTCTCAAAATTAAATTTAAGACTATTTTTTCCTTCAGTTGAAGGAAAATATTCCAAATCCACAATGAAAAAAACAAAAACTTTAAAGATAAAATTACTTCCTATTTTACAAATATATAAAAAACTGCCCTGCTTAACTTTAAAAGGCTCATTAACCGCTATACTCGATACCCTTTCAAAAAACATAAAATTCAACGAATCGATATATTACTATACGTCCCATACCGAATATAAAGAGATAACGACTTTAGCTTTTAACAGATTTATTTCAGTAAATAATCTTACCTTTAAAATCAGAAAAACATACCGCTCTACAGATAAAACAAATATGTTTTACGTAGTCGGATTATATTATTATACGGATTTTTATAAATTCATAAGAATTTACGGATTTGAAATGGGAGGAGAGAGAGAAAAAGATCCTTTTATATACTGGCACAAACTTTTTTTTACATACAGACATATTCTCTTTGACAGAAGATATATGTTTTTGGAATTTACACCATATCTGCTGGTCTCAAAAGAATATAATTTTACTCCCAAATTATTTTTAACATCCTCGTTTAATGTTAAATTTTAGATAAAATTCCAATAAAAAGGCTTTATATGATAAAAGCACTAAGAGGAATGAAAGACATTATTGAAGATAAAAGATTTTTAAAAATATTCGATACCGCAAGAAAAATAGCTGAAAACTACGGATACAGCTATATTGAAACCCCAATTTTAGAAGAAACTTCTCTTTTTAAAAGAAGTGTGGGAGAAAGCAGCGATATAGTAAACAAAGAAATGTATCAGTTCATCGATAAAGGCGGAAACGACGTATGTCTTCGCCCTGAAGGTACGGCCGGGGTTGTCAGAAGTTTTATAGAGCATAAATTCGACCGCCAACAGACACCTAAAAGATTTTGGTATTTCGGACCTATGTTCAGATACGAAAGACCTCAAAAAGGAAGACTTAGAGAATTTCATCAATTCGGAATTGAGAGTTTCGGAGAGCCAAGCGTATATGAAGATATAAACGTAATAGCAATGGCTGCCGATATTTTCGATGCTTTAGGGATTGATTACACTCTAAAAATAAATTCGCTGGGATGTCCTGAATGTATGCCAAAATACAGAGAAAAACTAATAAAATTTTTAAACGCGCATAAAGAAAACTTGTGTGAGGACTGCCAAAGAAGAATAAATCAAAATCCAATAAGAACACTTGATTGTAAAGTGGAAAGCTGTCAGGCAATTTTAAAAGACGCTCCTAAAATTACGGACAATCTGTGTGAAAACTGCCAAAGCGATTTTGAAAAATTAAAAAAAGGCCTTGAAAATTTAGGTATATCTTATGAAGTCGATAAAAATTTAGTAAGAGGACTTGATTATTATACTAAAACTACTTTTGAATTCGTATCAACCGAAATAGGAGCCCAAAGCGCAATCGCAGGTGGCGGAAGATACGACAGACTTGTAGAATTCTTAGGCGGAAAACCTACTCCAGGAGTAGGATTTGCCATCGGAGTTGAGAGAATTCTAGATTTAGTAAAAACTGAAGATGAAAGAAGCGGAATTTATATGGGTGCTATGACCCCTGAAGCTATACCTTTTATTCAGAAAAAAGCAAAAGAACTTAGAAAAAAAGAAAAAGTATTCGTAGAAACAAAACCAAAGAGTTTAAAAGCACACCTAAAAGCAGCCGATAAAGGAAACTTCAAAAAAGCGCTTATAGTAGGTGAAGACGAACTAAAAAAAAGTACATTTTTTGAAAAAGAACTCTAAAGGTTGATAATGAATTACGGAATAGATATCTGGGGAGCTAATAACTTTTTTATTGAAAACGGAAAACTAAAAATAAATTACGGCAATCAGCCCGCCTTAATCGATATAGTAAAAGAGATAGAAGAAAAAGGCTACCAAGGGCCTATCCTTCTTAGATTTCCCCATCTTATAAGAAAACAGATAAATTCTTTATATAACTCTTTTAATAAAGCGATTAAGGAATTTGATTATAAAGGAAAATTCAAAGCCGTATTCCCTCTAAAAGTAAATCAGTTTCCCACCTTTGTAAAACCTCTTATAAAAATAGCAAAAAAATATAATTACGGTCTTGAAGCAGGAAGCAAGGCGGAGCTTATTCTGGCTATGGCCTATAATAACAAAACCGCTCCTATCACCATAAACGGATTTAAAGATAAAGATATGATTCGCCTGGCTTTTATTGCCGGGTTTATGGGTTATGATGTCACGATTACGATTGAAGGGCTTAATGAATTAAATTCAATTATAGAAGTCAGCCGCGAATACGATTCAATGCCTGTAAATATTGGTATTCGCATACGCCTTCACACCAGCGGTGTTGGTATATGGGCCAAATCAGGCGGAATTGAGAGTAAATTCGGACTGAGTTCCACTGAAATTATAGAAGCCGTAGAAACATTAAAAAAAGAAAATATGCTCGATAAGCTTAAAATGATTCATTTTCATATAGGAAGTCAGATAAACGACATATCACCTCTTAAAAAAGCGATAAGAGAATCAGGAAATATTTACGCAGACCTTAGAAACATGGGTGCTACCAATCTGACAGCCATAAATATCGGAGGAGGACTTGCGATTGAATATTCTCAATGGGAAGATAAAAGAGATAAAAACTATTCAATTGAAGAGTTTAGCAACGACGTAGTATATCTTTTAAAAGATATTTCAAACAAAAAAAACGTTCCAATGCCGGATATTTTTACGGAGAGCGGACGCTTTATAGCTTCCCCTTCAACCGTACTGATAGCTCCTGTAATTGAGCTGTTTTCTCAGGAATATACTGAAAAAGCCTTAAAACTTAAAGAAAAAAATCCTGATTTGGTTGAAGAATTATATGATTTGTATAAAAGCATAAATGAAAATAACTACATAGAATATTTTCACGACGCACTTGATCATTTTGAAAGTCTTTTAACACTTTTCGATCTGGGATTTATCGATTTAATAGACAGAAGCAACAGCGAAATCCTTGTAAATCTCATAATAAAAAAAGCAATCACCTACGCCACTCTTAAAGGTTTTAAAAATAAAGATTTAAAATCTATAAACGAAAAAATCCAAGAAAAATATTTAGCAAACTTTTCAATATTCCAAAGTTTGCCGGACTTTTGGGGACTTGGACAGAGATTTCCGGTTATGCCTCTTACGAAACTAAACATAACCCCTAACCGCAGTGCTACAATCTGGGACATTACATGTGATAGCGACGGTGAAATTCCTTTTAGTAAAGACTATCCTATCTATTTACACGATGTGGATTTAGACAAGGAAGATTATTATTTAGGGTTTTTCTTAGTGGGAGCTTATCAGGAAATTCTTGGAATGAAACACAACCTTTTCAGTTACACAAACGAAGCGATAGTAAATTTTGACGCTGAAGGCAACTACGAAATAGAGTTTCTTGAACCTACTCAAAAAATAAGAGAAATTTTAATAGATCTCGATTATGATATCGATGAGGTTGAGAGACTTTTAAAAAACAATGTAGAAAACGCTATTGATGATGAAGATGAAAGAAAAGAAATTTTAGGAGAACTTTTTTTACTCTTAAATGATATGGTATATCTGAAAAACGATTAATCCCTATTCGGGACTATTTCTTCTCTTTTTATCAAATTATCTACTTTTAAAATAGTAATAATCCTGCCGTCGTCCATTCTTCCCACACCTTCAATGATATCATCTTCATTGTTGTAAGTATCAGGCGGCGGTAAAATATTTTTTTTGGGAATTCTCAAAGCTGAAGTCAGTTTATCAATTACAAAAGCAACATCTTCACCTTTTATTTTCATTACTATAAATCTGGTATTTTCATCTATTTCATCACTCGGAACATTGAATTTTTTTCTAAGATCAATAAGAGGCAGCACGTTACCTCTTAGATTAAATACCCCAAGAACATAATCAGGAACAAAAGGCACCTTTGTCCATTCAATCGGTTTAATAATTTCCTGAATGGATAAAATAGGAACGGCAAATTCTTCATCACCCACTACAAATCCTACCAGTTGAACTACTTCTTCACTTTTATTTTCTTCCGGTTCAGTTAGTGCTTTTTGTTGTTGTTTTACAATATCACCAAGTCCCATTGTCTATCCTTATAATTTTAAATTTCTTCTTACAACGTTTTGTAAATACTCCTGAGTATAAGGTTTTGTAATATATTCGTTCATTCCTACTTCCACACCTCTTACTCTATCAGATTTCGTAGCTCTACTAGTTACCGCTATAAGAGGCAGTTTTCTGTATTTATTGTATTTTCTTATTTCTTGAGCAAGTGTATATCCGTCCATTCTCGGCATTTCAATATCTATAAGCATAGCGTCCACGTCGTTTTGTTTTAACATATTCAAAGCTTCAACCCCGTCTTTTGCTTCAATTACCGTAACTCCAAGAGGCTCAAGAGCCTGTCTCATGATTTTTCTGTCCATTGCGCTGTCATCGACTATCATAACAACATAATCTTCCGGCTTTTCTTTTTTCTTTTTAGCTTCTTTTAACGAATCTGTTACAAGTTTTTTATTATGCGTTTGTTTAGCAAGTTTCATAAGACTCGCAACATCCACTATAAGCGTTACACGCCCGTCTCCTCTAATTGTAGCTCCGGCAATTCCCGGAACACCTTTTAAAAATTCACCAAGAGATTTAATAACTATTTCTTCTTGCCCTATAAATCTATCTACAATTAATCCTATTTTACTTGCTCCAAGACCCAAGATCACTACATATAAATATTTTTCAGGTTCTAATATTTTTTCTATTTCAAATACATCCGCCATATTAACAAGAGGTAAAACCTCGTCCCTTAATTTAAGTACGCTTTTTCCTTCGATTGTATAGATATCTTCTTCTACAATTCTTACGGTTTCAATTACGTTTGATAATGGCACCGCAAATAAATCTTCCTGACTTGCCACAAGAAGCGCCTGGATAATTGCAAGAGTCAATGGAATTTTAAGCTTAATAGTCGTTCCCTTATCAGGAATAGAGTCAACCTCTATAATACCGTTTAGCTGCTCGATATTTGTTTTTACCACATCCATACCTACCCCACGGCCTGAAACGTTTGTAACTTTCTCAGCCGTAGAGAAGCCCGGTTTGAATATCAGCATAAAAGCTTCTTTATCACTCATATTTTCAGCTTCTTGAGGAGTGATGATACCTTTTTCAATAGCTTTTTGTTTTAATTTTTCAGGGTCCATACCCCTTCCGTCATCTTTAATTTCAATGACTATCATATTTCCTTCGTTATAAGCCTTAAGCCAGATAGTCCCTTCTTCCGGTTTTCCTTTTTTGATTCTCTCTTCAGGCGGCTCGATTCCATGGTCTACCGCATTTCTAATCATATGTACAAGAGGATCGCCTATTTCTTCGATAATAGATTTATCAAGTTCGGTATCTTCCCCTTCAATTATAAGTCTTACTTTTTTACCGAGTTCACGCGAAAGATCCCTTACCAAACGAGGGAATTTATTAAATACTTTCCCAATAGGAAGCATTCTTGTTTTCATTACGGCAATTTGTAAATCCGTAGTAACTATGGAAATACTCGATACAACCTGATTTAGCTCTTCTAAAAATTTTTCTCCCTCATATCTCTCCTCAACATCATTATAAATTTTAATAAGTCTGTTTTTAGCAAGTACAAGCTCTCCGATTAAATTCATAAGCTGGTCAAGCCTTTTTACATCAACCCTGATAGTCTGTTCTTTTACGCTTGCTATCTGTTTTTTTATATCTTTTTTTGCCTGTTGTAAATTTTTCTTTTCACTTTTAACTGGTTCTTTTTTCTCTTCTTTTACAACAGGTTTATTATCACTTTCTGCCTGAGTATGTTCTTTTTGTTCTTCTTTTTTCTCATTTTCTTCTTCATTTTTTTCATTTTCCGTATCATTTTTATTAACTTCTTCAACAAGTTTATCAAGAATGGCATCCAGTTCTTCAGGAGGAAGATTGTCCAAATCGAGTTCATCTACGTTTTCAATAGATATCTCATCAAGATTTACCGACGATTTGTCTTCTTGTGTCTCTCCCTCATCACTACCGAAAGTACCGTTTACAATCGCATCTAATTTTTTCACAATCGGTTCAATATCAATATCAGGCGATTCATCGTTTTTATAATCTCTGATATATTCTAAAATGGCTTTCATAGCATCAACAGACTCTAAAATTACATCCATGATTTCCGAAGTAATCTTAAGCTCACCTCTTCTTGCTTTATCAAGCACCGCTTCCATATGATGCGTCAAATGGGTTAGCTTGTCAAAATTCAAAAAGCTACCACTTCCCTTAATCGTATGAGCAACGCGGAATATTTTATTTATAAGTTCCAAATCGTCCGGATTGTTTTCCAGTTCAATTAAATCCTGGTCCATTTCTTCAATCATTTCAAAGGCTTCTACTAAAAAGTCGTCTAATAATTCCATTAAATCATCCATGGCCTACCCTTCACTTGTTTGATTGTGATTTTTTAGCACTTCAATAATCTTATTGTAAAACTTATCGGGATTAAATTTGACTAAATATCCCTCAGCACCCACTTCTTTTCCTCTGACATCACTAAAGGCGTCTGAAATAGATGAGCTGAATATTAAAGGCACGTCTTTAAATCTTTTATCTTCATGAATTCTTGCCGCCATATGATATCCGTCCATTTTCGGCATTTCAATATCACTTAAAATCAATTTCAGTTTATTTTTAATATTATCTCCGTATAGAGCATAGAGCTCTTCTAATTTTTGAAGTCCCTCTTCTCCGTTTGTAGCTTCTATTACTTCAAATCCCATTTTTTCAAGAGCTTCTTTTTCTATTCTTCTGGCAGTCGGCGAATCATCCACTAAAAGTACAATACCGCTGAATTTTTCAAGATTTTCTTCATCAATTTCAAGATTACTTTCAAAAAAGCCCATCTCTTCAACTATACTTTCCAAATCAAGTATAAGAAGTATTTCCCCGTTTTCTATTCTGGTAATTCCCGTGATTTTACTTTTATCAAGTTTACCCTGTGAGGCACTAAATGACGCAGGTTCTATATCAGACCAGGAAATACGTCTGATTCGTTTAGCATCATGAACTATAAAACCAATCAAAATATTATTAAATTCAGTAATTATCACTCTTTTTTTAATAGGTGCTTCATCTTCTCTCGGGACTTCTATTCCCATCCATTTAGCCAAATCAACCACAGGTACGACAACACCTCTTAAATCAAAAATCCCTTCGACGAAATCCTCGCTTCCCGGAAGTTCGGTAAGTTCCGGCATTTTTATAATTTCTCTGACTTTAGCCACGTTTATACCATAAATTCCTTCATAAATAGAGCCGTCAGGTTCTTTTTTATATAATCTGAAATCTACAAGTTCCAGCTCATTTGAGCCTACCTTTAATGTTTTGTCCTCTAGTGCCATCTTTTTCCTTTATGTAATTATCTTCGTATACATAGTATGTTTTGTCACATACATAAGCGCCAAGATTAAAATAGGTTTTATCGCCAAAATCAAAAAACTTATTTTGGTGATAATGACCCTCAATGACATTCTTATAATTTATATCGGCAATTTTTGAAAAAACTTTTTCTTTAAAACCGAAAATTTTGTTACATTTAATGTTTTTTTGAAGGATTTTTTTAAAAAGCCAGTTATTTAAGAAGTTTAATGTAAGAAGATTAAGAAGTTTGTTTCCAAGATAGTTTCGAATTAAAAATACATAAAATTTATAAAAAAAGTCCTTATCGGTTAAATCCCCGTGCGTCAAAAATACGGACTTTTTTTTATCTACAAAAGCATCGGCCATTTTAACATTTGGAAAAACAGAAGAAATATTAAAATCATGATTTCCGGGAGTATAATAAACTTCGGTTTTTTGAGAGAGAACATTTATAAGCTCAATCGCTTCAAGATTGTATTTAATTAAATAATCAAAAGGCAAAAGAAGATGAAAAATATCCCCGAGTAAAAAAACCTGAGGCGGAGGGGATTTTACCCATAAGCGCAAAAGATTTAAAAAATCATCGTCTCCTTTTTTATAATGAGCGTCCGCTATGAAAACCGCCCCGTTTTTTAAAATAAAATCTTTTATATTCAAACTATTCCTTACGGAACATACGCAATTTTAGGAAGAGCCAAACTTTCATCAAATCCGAACATCAAATTAGCATTAGCAACAGCCTGAGAAGAGGCTCCCCTTAAAAGATTATCTATTACACTGTTTATAAAGAGCATATCTCCATTTCTGGCAGCAAAAATATCACAAAAATGAGTTCCTGCTACGTTTTTAATTTCTACCGGTTTTTCACTGATTCTTATAAACTCTTCTTTTTGGTAAGCTTTTTTTAATACATCAATAGGATCGATATCTTTTTTCAGTTTGGCATATACACTAACT
Organism: Nautiliaceae bacterium; assembly: GCA_027062285.1. Lineage (GTDB taxonomy): Bacteria > Campylobacterota > Campylobacteria > Campylobacterales > Nautiliaceae > Caminibacter. Next base: position 23,223 of record JAMOTL010000062.1, on the reverse strand, counting down.
TGCATCCCTCTTGTAATAGGAAGTAATTGAGGAACGAATGTAACATTTAAACCGGTTTTTTCTTTAATTTCTATACTGTGGCGGTGTTTTACAGGATTATAAGCAAAAAAGTTTTCGTTATCTTTTACAAAATGAGTAGTAGAACTTAGTTTTTTTCCAGCCCCGCTCACTCCGCTTTTTGCGTCGATAAATACGCCGTCTTCGACAAATTCCAAAAACGGATATAAAGCTAAAATACTCGCTGTAGGATAACACCCCGGATTTGCTATTAGAGAGCTTTTTTTTATGTATTCCCTAAAAATTTCAGGAAGACCATACGCACTATTTTCAAGATTCGCAGGGTCTATATGAGGGCAGTAATATTCTTCGTAATTTTTTTGATGAAGTCTGTAATCCGCAGAAAAATCTACTATTTTTATTTTGCCGTAAAGCTCTTTTACCAAAGCCATAGCGGTTTTGTGGGGCACGGCTAAAAAAACCAAATCATGAGAAGCTATTTTTTCTATGTCGGCTTTTTGAATCTCTTTTTCAAAGACACCTTTTAAAGAAGGATAAATATCTTCGATTCTCTCTCCACCTTCACTTCCAAATAAAGAAGTAATTTCAAAATGAGGATGATTTAAAAGTATTTTTATAAGCTCAAGCCCGGTATATCCGCTAGCACCTACAATTGCCGTTTTAATCATTTTCCTGTACTCCCGAATCCGCCGCTTCCGCGCTCGGTGTCGCTTAAATTTTCCACTTCTTCAATCTCGGCCTGAATAACCGGTGCTACGACTGCCTGAGCAATTCTTTCACCACATTTTATCTCAAAAGGCTTATTCCCGAGATTTATCAAAAGGACTTTAATTTCACCCCTATAATCACTGTCAATGGTACCGGGCGAATTTAAAACGGTAATTCCATGTTTAAAGGCAAGACCGCTTCTTGGGCGGATTTGTACTTCATAACCTCTTTCAATCTCAAAAGCAAGTCCTGTGCCTATAAGCTTTCTCTCCCCCGGATTAATGATAGTGTCTTCGATAGAATGCAAATCAAATCCAGCAGCTTCTTTTGTCTGATAAGCAGGAATTTGGGCGTTTTGGTTTAGTTTTTTTATTTTTAGTTTCATTTTCACCCTTAACTAAAACAGATATCTTCAAAACAGATTTTATCTATTTCATATACTTTAGTTCCGCCCGGCAGATTCACTTCAACCTCATCTCCCACTTCTTTTCCTATAAGTGCTTTAGCAAGAGGAGAGTGATATGAGATGAGTCCTTTTTCAGGATTTGCTTCCGGAGCTCCTACGATTGTATATTTTACTTCCTCATCAGTATCCACATCAATAAGATATACGGTTGATCCGAATGAGACTCTATTGTGAGCGTGCTCTTTTGGATCTACCACTACGGCTCTACTTAAAATATCACTAAGCTCAGCTATTCTTCTTTCGATATGAGCCTGTTTTTCTTTTGCCGCATGATATTCCGCATTTTCTTTTAAATCTCCGAGTTCTCTTGCGGCGTCAATCTCTTTTGCCACTTCAGGCCTTGCTACAGTTTTTAGATATTCAAGTTCTTTACTCAGTTTTTCATAACCGTATTTGGTCATTGGTTCTTTTTGCATTTTCTTCCTTTATAGTTTATATTGTTTTTGAAAATTATATCAAGTTTGTGAAGTTATAAGATTAAGAACATTCTTCGCAGACCCGTATCTCAGTATCTCACGAAGTTTTTGAGATTTTTTCTTATATTCTTGAATTTTAGCATTTTTCATCTCTCTTATCAACTTTTCAATATCAAACTTTTGTAAATACTCTTTATGAAATTCTCCAAGCCCCTCTTTTTCAAAAATAATATTCGCAAGACCGACATATTTCAAATCCACAACCGCTCTTGCGATTAAATATTCAATCCACCTGGCTTTATACATCAATACAAAAGGCGTCCCGATTATAGCCGCTTCAAGAGTTGCCGTTCCGCTGCAAATGTAAGCAAAATCGCTTTTCAGGAGTGCTTTTCTTGCGTCATAAACTATTTCAAAACCATCTACATTTCCGTAAATTTCATTTAATTTGTTTTTATATATTTCAGGTACTGCCAAAATAGCTTTTTTATCTATTTTTTTCTTAAGCTCTCTGAATACAGGCATAAGAGATTTTATTTCGCTCTTTCTGCTACCCGGTAAAAAAGCAATATTTCCATATTCTTTATCATCTCTAAATTCCGTAATTTCATCCAAAAGAGGATTTCCCACATATGTCCCATCTTTCCATATTTCTCTCTCAAACGGAAAAATATAAGCTTTTTTATCAACATAGGCATTTACCTCTTTTATTCTTCCTTTTTTCCAAGCCCAGACTTTGGGAAGAATATAATATATTATCTCCTTTTGAGGATGTTTTTCTTTTATCCTTTTGGCAAGTCTAAGATTAAAACTGGGAGCGTCGATTAAAAGCACCTTATCCGCCTCACCCGCCATATCGCTTAACTCTTCAATAGCCTTTTTGGCAAGTTTGATTTTCGGCAGTACATCAAAAAACCCCATAACGTTAAATTCATTTCCGTCAATTACCGGATTTCCGAATCTTTTATCAAATATTCCCGTTATTTCTAATTTTCCTCGCTTTAATATCTCTCCGAGATGTAAATTGGCGCTGGGCTCAAGAGCACTTACAAGTATCTTACTCAAAATCAACCTTTGATTGATGTATTATTTTTTTATTTTTCTTATTTTTTTGAACCGATTTACGTTTTTTTTCTTCAACTTTTCCATCAATTAATTTACCTCCGAAATTCCTCGGCATACACATATCAAACCTCCCTAAATTCTTGAATATCTACATAAAAAATTTTACCTTTGGCTTTTTTGCCGGTAATCGTTTCAATCGCTCTTATATATTCTTTTACCTGTTTTACATATCCTCTCTCGTCTTTTGGTCTTATGGACTTATAATCTATTATAAGATATTCTTCTCCTTCTATAAGCAAATCGATTCTTCCGAGGGAATTTTCAAAAATAAAAGGCACCTCTTTTTTGCCTTTTGGAAGGCGGGATTTTGATTTTAAGTAAAGTTCTTTTACTTTTTCTATATCGCAAAAATCCCCATAATGATTTCTAACCGCTTCAATATCTTCACATTCAAATGCGTAGTGTATGGCGTTTCCCATAAAAATCGCTTCAAAATCATTAGGCTTATATTCTTCTTCTTTTATCGAAAGTTCTTGTTTTCCGTAATTTTTTATTTTTATATTAAGAGGGGTTATTTTATTTTTTTCTATTTCTTCACTTGGTATTATTTCTCCTGTTTTTATTTTTTCAAGTGGAGTTACAAACGCACTGAGACTTTTCCCTTCTTTTGTCCTTTCGCTTCTTTTCAAAATAATAAGAGAATTTTTGGCTCTTGTAAAAGCCACGTATTCGGTATTTTTTTTATCCTCATGTACTAATTTCTCCTCGGTTTGTTTTATTAATTTATAATCAGGATCAAAATTTTCTCTGTTTTTTATTTTGAGTTTTATCTCTTTAAGTTTAACATCTTCATAATAAAAAAGAATGTTTCCTCTGTTTGGAGCCTCTTTTGATAATCTGTCAAGTACGATTACATTATCAAACTCAAGTCCTTTACTTTTATGGATCGTCATAACATTTATTCCCTCAAACTCTTTTAAAGGAAGTTCTTCATCATAATTATCAATATCTTCGACAAAATCAATTAATGTGTCGTATTTTTTTGAATGATACAAAAGCTTTAAACTCGCATCATCGGTTAAATCATATTTTTTCATAATTTCTCTTATCATCAAGATTGGTCTATCTATTTTTATATCGATTTTTTCTCCCCATTTTTTACCTGTAAGTGAGAGAAAATTGAGAAGCTCTATTTTTAAATTCGGATTTGAAAGATATTTCATTAAAGATATTATCGCTTTAGCACTTGGCTGGGAGATTACTTTTGCTTTTTTTGCCGTTAATGTTTTTTTGTTTTTTGATTCCAAAAATTCGGCAACATCTAAAATATCATCGTTTTTATATACCAAAATCGCAATATCTTCGTCTTTTACTCCATTTTCATTTAGAAATTTAATCTTTTCATACATCACCTCAAACGCGTTTTCTTTTGTTATTTCTTCTACTTCTACGTATCCGTCTTTATCGCTTTTTGCTTTTTCATTTAAAGAAAATTTCTCATTTACGAAATTTACGATATTTTTTGCACTTCTATAGTTTGTATCAAGTTTTTCGATTTTTAACCCGAAAGGCTCATATTTATCTTTTACTTTGTCAAACAGCTCTTTTTGACCTCCCCTGAACCGGTAAATAGCCTGTTTGGTATCACCCACGTAAAAAAAGCTTCTAAATTCCCTTCTTCCTATTCCGCTTGCTATCTCATCGATAAGCGGCTCGAAAATCTCCCACTGCGTAATTGAAGTATCCTGAAATTCGTCCATTAAAATATGATTTATTTTGCTATCCAGCCTGAAATATAAAAAATCTTTATTTAATTCTTTCTCTCTTAAAAGTTCATAAACCAGATGTTCGATATCTTTAAAATCCAGAATATTTTCGCTTTTTTTAAACTTCCATTTTTCGTCTTTGTATTTTTCATAAAAATACAAAAGATTTTTAAAAAATTCGTATTCAAGATATCTGTAATACTCTTTAAAGTAATTTTTAAGTTCACTCAAAACTTCTTCAAACCATTCCTGATACAGGCTCTTTTTTTTAAAATAACTGTATTCTTTTAATGAATCTTTATTAAACCAGGTTTGACTTGGTATATCATAAAAATCGATATTTACTGCTTTTTTTGCTCTTGGGGAAGCTTCGGGAGAATCTTCTATATAGTTTTTAAGTCTTTTAAAAGCTTCTTTTGCTTTTGTATCATCGGGATTTAGAACGGGGGTTAGGCGAATATTTTTAAGTTCTTTATCTTTTTCGTAAAGTGTTTCAAAAAGCTCACTAAGCGAATAAAATTTTTCCTCTTTTTTGGCTATATTTATAAGTTTTTGAAATTCATTAGGTGTAAGCCCCAGTAAAAACTTCTTAAAAATATTTATACTCTCACCTCCCATTTCAAAACTGCTTCTAACACCGGCAAAATAAGCAAATTTTCTTAAAATTTTATTTATAAAAGAATCAATCGTCTGAATGTTTATATCATTCGTCAAAAACTTTTTTAAAAGCTCTTTTTTTCTTCTTAAAAGTTCTTTCTCATCAATATTTAATTCATCGCAAATCATTTTTACCACATTCTCATCACTCCCGAGAGTATTTAAAAACTTAACGATTCTCTCTTTCATTTCATTAGCTGCTTTATTCGTAAAAGTTATGGCTACGATATTTACCGGTGAATCATGAGCCAGAAGTGAAATGTATCTGTTGGCAAGTCTGAAAGTTTTCCCGCTTCCCGCACTCGCTTTTACTCCCAAAAGCCTTTTCATAAATCCCTCCCGCATGCGATTTGGTATTCGCAGTATTTACAAATATCATTTCTTTTTTTTACAAATTCTTTATCATCGATTTCAAATATAATATCTTCAGCTTCTTTTACCTTATTTGGCAGTTTTTTTAATACGTTTTTCAAAATATCTTCTTTTATAATCCCTTCTATCATCTTACTTTCATACAAATCCCAAATCACAGTTCTTATATTTTTATCAGGGAATTTCTCTTTTGCCCATAAATAATAAAAAGTCGTCTGAAACTCATATGGATATTTTTCATTTTTTAAAGCGTTTTTTGAAGTTTTATAATCGATTAACACAACCTCATCGTCTTTAATATCTATCCTGTCAACCCGTGCCGCAAGCTCTACACCTTCATAGTAAAATCTTATAGTCTCTTCCGGTAAAATCCTGGCGTTTTTAATATTTTTATAATCCGTTTCACAAAATTTTCTTATTTTATCATCCCACTTCACTAACACTTCAAATAAAAGTTCTTTATCTGAAATTTTTGAAGTAATAGCCCTTATTAGAGCTTCATAATATTCATCTGACGAACTGAATTTATTACTTATTATATCTTTTATAGAGTCGTGAAAAATATTTCCGAAAAACTCCTCCTCATCCTCTTCTTCATTTGTTATTTCCAAAATTTTTGAAAAATAATATTTTTTCGGACATTCAAGCAAAGTTTTCAGGGTAGTCGGAAACAGCGGAAATTTCACCTCGAAATTATCGTCATACTCTGTAATTTCTTTTTTTGATGAGAATTTTATTGCCGTATTTTTATATTTTTCATCCACGTTTTCACCAAGAGGCAGATTTAATTCATATAAAAACCTGCTTGGAGCCTTTTCTTCGTTTTTTACATAACTGATAGCAACTTTTTTTGCGTTTTTTACCAGCTGAAAATAGTAATGTTTTTGTAAATTTTCCTTATCCTGTCTTGTCGGAAGGGATGAAAGTTTTCTTATATAAGTATTCAAAAATAAATCACTCTCACCCACATTCGGAACACTCTCGTCATTAAAATCAAGTAAAATTACTCCGTCAAACTCCATCCCCCTGCTCTCAAGCACCCCCATACATGTAATTTTCCCGCTGTAAACGTCATCAAAACTCTTATTTTTAAATCTCTCAAGCACAAAATATAAAAAATCTTTTTTATTATCAAATATGTCCTTAAACGCTTCAAGCTTATAAAGTTCTTCATCTATTACCTTAAGTTCATCAGAGGAGGAATGAGACCTTATAAATTCTATAAGTTCGCTTTTTTCGAATTCTTCATACACATCTTCACACTTTTTATAAGCTTTCTCATCTCCTAAAAGATATTCATAAATCGCTTTTAGTTTGATATAAATATCGCTATTTGTAAAACTCTCACCCATAGCGAAATTTAAGTTTTCATATTCATCAAACAGCTTTAAAAACTCACTAAAACTTTCATCCGGCAGCACCACCGCTATTTTTTCAGGGTCTATTCCCTCATCAACAAACTGAGCGATTTTGGCAAATACAAAATCAACCTGTGAAATTCTCTCACTGAAATACTCCACACTTACCTGAGGTTTTTTTTCTTCTTTTTTTATTTCTTTTAATTTATTGTTTTTAAAATCATATAAATAGCTTTTCCCTTCTTCAACTCCTATTTTAAATGATTTTTCCAAAAGGTTTTTATTAAAACCGTCCACATCAAAATTTATAAAGATAGGTTTGTCGATTTTTTCCAAAACTTCCAAATCAAAGCGGCTAAGATACCCCTCAAGCTTTATTTCAATCTGTTCCACCCCATCAAGCAGACCATTATTTATCTTAAAATCATCAATTAAAAATTTATCTATATATCCGTTTTCTTCCAAGAGTTTTTTATAATTTTCACGTATTTCTCTTAAAATCATCAGATGTTCTTCGTAATCCAGATAAACATCACTTAAAATTACTTTATCAATATCGACTCTTTCCAAAAAAAGCTCATTAAAAAATGAAAATATAAAATCGCTGTCCTCAAAAAAATTTATAAATTCTTTAGCAATTCCGAGTTTTTCCACATCCACATTTTTTATTGCTTCATATAAATATTTTTTTCTTAAATCCTTATCAATAAACTTTTTGCCATCAACCACGACAATTTTTTCTAAAAATTCACCAAGAGTATAGATTTTATCGAGAAGTTCATTGTTTTTATTTTTTAAAAACTCTCTGACCTGTCTTGAAGTGGTAAAAATTCTGAGTTTCATTAATCCCCTTTAAAATAATATTAAAATTATACTTAACAAAATTTTAAAATTACTGTTAAAATTTCAAAAAAAGGCATAATTTGTTAAAAGAAATCTTAAATCAATCTACCACCGAAGAATTCAAAAGGCTTTATCACGGAAGAGGAGAAAAAACATATGAATTTTTGACTATTGACAGTATCAACGACATACTTTTCGTTCAATTTTATGAAAATATAAATGAAACCGAAATTCTCAGTGAGATTAAAAAATACGCTCCAGATAAATATAAAAATATCATAATAAAAAGACGCTATAATAACGAAACCTTCTCTTTAAAAGGAGAAATTCCGCAAAATGCGACAGCTGTAGAAAACGGCATAAAATTCAAAATAAACTTTTTTAATCAAAACATCGGATATTTCGGGGATATGAAAAATTCAAGAGCTTATATTGAAAAAATTGCCGAAAATAAAAAAGTTTTAAATCTTTTTGCTTATACATGCGGATTTTCTTTATTCGCCAGACGTGGAGGCGCTGAATTTATAGCAAACGTAGATATGAGTAAATCCGCACTCTCAACCGGCATGACCAATCATCAGATAAACTCCTTAGATATAAAAAATATCGCTTTTTGGCCTTATAATATTTTAAAAGCTTTTGCGAAACTAAAAAGAAAAGCACCATACGATATCATCATAATCGACCCTCCGACACACCAAAAAGGCAGTTTCATCGCATCGAAAGATTATATAAAAATTATAAAAAAACTACCTTTACTCTCTCACGAAAACACAACCGTTTTAGCATGTATAAATTCACCGAAATTTACAAAAGAAGAGCTAATAAAAATAACTGAATCAAACACCGCGTTTAAATTCCAAAAACAGATTCCAAACCCAGAAGAATACACCAATTCGACACTGAAAAGTCTGATTTTTTCATAAAAATTGGTATAATTAAAAAAAGAGGTTAAAATGATTAAAAAATTTCTTATATTAAGCTGTTTTGTGTTTCTTTTCGCATCTTCACCCGAAGCGATTATAAAAAAAGATTTCAATGAAAACGTTCTTCCACAAATATTGGAAGATTTAAATAAAAACGGCGAATCGATAATTATTTTACGCGTATATAAGACTCCAAAAAGCATTACTTTAAAAACATATAAGGTTGAGCAGACTTTTGCTAAAAGCGAGCTTTTTGAAAAAAAAGGCGACTACAACCAGGGTTATAAATACTATACAAAATACATACTTAAACCCTCACAAATCAAAGTTACCGATTTTGTAAAAATAATAGGCGCAAAAACCGATGAAGATTTAGACACACTTTTTGCAAACAACGGTAAGAAACTTATTGAAGTGTTAAAAGACCAAAAACAGTTCATTGCAATAAAAGGAATTGAAAAAATCATTAAAAAAGGAAAACTTAACGATTTAAAAGCATTTTTAAAAGGAGTAATTGCGGGCAAAGTTCCGGCAAGCTGTTCTTAATCTTTTATATAAATTCTGATATATCGTTTTTTAATCGTCTTTTTCATTTTTTACCTAAAAATAATGTCAGATCTGTTTTGTGAAATAGTATCACAATATATAATATAAGTGACAGACATAATATATTTAAAAAGAAATAAGGGAAAAACCCTTATCTCATACTGCATGCGCTAGGTGCGCCGTTTACTCCGTAGATCGGTTGAATCATTTCGTTTCCCGCAAGGTCTTGTTCATGAACATAGTCTATGAATTTTAGAAGTTCTTTTGCCGCTTTTGAAAATTGTTTAGCGCTTTCACTATCCGGTCTTGACACTACGATAGGCTCACCCTTATCACCGCCTTCTCTGACAGCAGGTTCGATCGGAACCTTAGCAAGTATTTTCGTATCGTAATCTTTTGCTAACTTTTCAGCCGCACCGCTTCCGAAAATGTCATATTTTTCTCCGCAGTTAGGACAGATAAATCCGCTCATGTTTTCAATAACACCGGCAATAGGAATGTGTAACTGTCTAAACATATCCATACTTCTCTTAGCGTCATCCACAGCTACAGTTTGAGGAGTGGTTACGGCAACACCGGCTGTTACAGGTACTTGTTGTGCCATAGTCATTTGAGCGTCCCCTGTTCCTGGAGGCATATCGATAACTAAAATATCTAAATCTCCCCATTCTACGTCTTCCATAAACTGCTGGAGGGCTTTTGTAAGCATCGCACCTCTCCACATAAGTGCTTTACCTTCAGGTAAAATATTTGCCATAGAGATAAATTTCACTCCGTAATTTTCAAAAGGTTTTACTTTATTTCCCACTACTTCCGGTTTTCTGTCTTGCATTCCAAGCATTCTACTAACATTCGGTCCGTAGATATCCCCATCAAGAATTCCTACCTTTTTTCCTTCTTTTGCTAGTGCCAATGCTAAATTTACGGCAGTTGTTGATTTACCAACTCCTCCTTTTCCACTACTTACCATTACGAAGCTTTTTACGCTTGGCATTTTGTTTACACCGCGAGAAGATGTTTCTCTTGGTTTCTTAGGTCTGATAATCTGAGTAGTAGCTTCTACTCCGATTTCTTTTAGAGCATCAACAGTAGCATCGTTTAATTTTTGAGCGACTTCATCATCAGATGAAGGGATCTGATAAGTAATAATGGCTTTTTTGCCATCTTCACTAACTTCGATATCTTTTACAAACCCAAAATCAACTACTGATTTTTTAAACCCCGGATAAAGTACTTTTTTTAGGGTTTCTTGAATTTTTTCTTTCACTTTTTCTCCTTATAAGAATTTTTTATTATTTATATAACTTTTTTTTATATTTGTCAATAAAATCTAATTTTTTTTATTCATTTTATCAGCAGCTTCTTTTTTAAACTCTTCCCAGTCAAAATCGCTTAAAGCCTCCTGAGTAACTTTATACGAACAGAATTTCGGTCCGCACATCGAACAAAACTCCGCTTCTTTAAACACTTCCTGAGGCAGAGTTTCATCATGGTACTCTTTTGCCCTTTCAGGATCTAAAGCAAGCTCGAACTGTTTTTTCCAATCAAAATGGTATCTAGCATCACTCATCTCATCATCAACTTTTCTAACTCCCGGAATCTTTCTGGCAATATCCGCCGCGTGAGCTGCAATTTTGTATGCCATCATTCCCTCTCTAACATCTTCTTCGTTCGGAAGTCCCAAGTGTTCTTTCGGAGTCACATAACATAGCATACTTACACCATACCACGCAGCCATCGCGGCCCCTATGGCACTTCCTATATGGTCATATCCGGCACCGATATCAAGTACAAGAGGTCCTAGTACGTAAAAAGGCGCTTCGTGGCAGTAAATCTGCTCTAATTTTACATTTCTTTCAATTTCGTTAATAGGAACGTGCCCGGGTCCTTCAATCATCACCTGAACGTCTTTTTCCCAAGCTCTCTCTGTAAGCTCACCTAAAACTTTAAGCTCTTCAAGCTGAGCTTTGTCGCTTGCGTCATATAAACACCCCGGTCTTAAAGAATCTCCTAAGGACAAAGAAACGTCATATTTTCTACAAATATCCAAAATATCATCAAAAATAGTATAAAAAGGATTTTCTTTATGATGTTTTAACATCCAAGAAGCGGTAAGACTTCCACCACGCGATACTATACCCATTTTTCTTTTAGCGATTTCAGGCATATGTCTTAATAATAATCCTGCATGAATCGTAAAATAACTGACTCCCTGTTTCGCCTGTTTTTCAAGCACTCTTAAAATATCGTCATATGTCAGTTTTTCAACATCTTCAATCTCATCCATAATCTGATACATAGGAACCGTTCCGATAGGTACCGGGCTGGCTTTTATAATCGCTTCTCTTATCTCATCCATATTTCTTGCTCCGGCCGAGAGGTCCATAACAGTATCGGCTCCGTATTTTACGGCCGTTTGTAGTTTTCTTACTTCTTCTTCTATATCGCTTGCAAGGGCACTTGCCCCGATATTTGCGTTTACTTTAGTTTTAGTTACCCTTCCTATTGCCATAGGTGCTAAATGAACGTGATTAATATTTGCCGGAATAATCAGTCTTCCTCTTGCCACTTCATTTCTTACGAATTCAGGCTCTAAATTTTCTTTTTTGGCTATATATTCCATCTCTTCTGTTATAATGCCTTTTTTAGCGTAATACATTTGAGTTCTTACGCTGTCGTTTTGACGTTTTTTAATCCATTCTCTTCTCATAAATTTCCTTTTAAGATAACTTTTATCGGAATTTAACCAAAAAAGCTTAAAGTTGGCTTAAATCGCTTTATTATTAAGCTTAATTTATTGCCGTCCTCTGCGCCATATCCTAAAAAATCGAAACTTTTTACTTTTTCATCCACACAAGAATTTACATATTGTAACATTTTTTGTGTATAATTTCGTAACATTTTTACAAAAGGAAACACTTTGGATGTGACTTTAATAGTACTTAGTGCCGGAAATTCCACCAGATTCGGCTATGAAGTAAAAAAACAGTGGATTAGAATCGGAAATAAGCCTTTATGGCAGTTTGTCGCCGATAAAATAAACGAGTTTTTTGATTTTAAAAAGACTATAATTACGGCAAATCCAAAAGAAGTAAGATTATACGAAAAATCAAGCGATTATACAATAATACCCGGCGATAAAGAAAGACAGCTCAGTTTAAAAAACGCTCTTGAATACGTTAATACCGAATATGTGATGGTTACAGACGTAGCAAGAGCATGCGTTCCAAAAGAAGTGGTTTTAAATCTTTTAAATAACCCGGCAGACTGCACCGTACCTTTCTTAAAGCCCGTAGATACAATCGTTTATGAAAATAAAACAATTGACAGAGAGAAAGTAAAACTTATTCAAACCCCACAGCTTAGCCGCACTGAAATTTTAAAAAAAGCCCTAAACACCGATAAACTTTTTACCGATGAAAGAGCTGCTATTGAAGCTTTGGGAGGTGAAATTAAATATATTCCAGGCTCAAAACTTTCAAAAAAAATCACCTATTTTGAAGATTTGGACCTTCCGTGTCTAACACCTCCTAAAAAAGTTTTTTTAACAGGAAACGGCTATGACACACATGCTTTTGAAAAAAATAAAAAAATGATATTAGGAGGAGTGGAAATAGATTCAGATTATGGATTAAAAGCCCACAGTGACGGAGATGTGGTAATTCACAGTCTGATTGACGCACTTTTAGGAGCTGCCGGGTTTGGAGATATCGGAGAATTTTTCCCGGATACCGATGAAAAATATAAAAACGCATCAAGTGTCAAACTGCTTGAAGAAATCATTTCTACGCTTAATAGCACCGGATATGAAATCATAAACGCCGATATTTCCATAATAGCAGAAAAACCGAAACTAAAAAAATATAAAACTAAAATCCAAAGAAACCTCAGCAATATTTTAAAAGCACCTGTAAACGTAAAAGCTACCACAAACGAAAAAATGGGATTTATAGGAAGAGGTGAAGGTATTGCCGTAATCTCAAACGCAAATCTAACATACAAGGACTGGCATGAACATTATAATAGTAGAAAATGAACTCTACTTGGCACAAAGCATTCAAAACAACCTTAGCGAAAAATTAAAAGCAAACTGCGAAATTTACGGTTCATATAACGAGGTTATGGATAAAGACGCCGATGTTTTTATTGTTAACACCAATCTTCAGGGAAATATCGATAATTTTATTAGAGAAAAAAAAGATAAAATCATTATTCTTTTGGTTCCATACGTAACTTATTCAAATGTTACCCACCCTATCAATATAGGAGCGGACGATTATTTACAAAAACCTTTCACTATTGAAGAACTTATTAGAAAAATAAAACATTATCAAGAATATTATAAACTCAAAGATAAAGTAAAAAAACTGGAAGCTTTTATCGACTTTATTTTAAAAGATATAGAACTAAAACTACCTAAGTATAATTTTCCTGTTTTTATAAAATCAACTCCTTCTAAAACAGTTGAAAAATTTATATATGAAGTAGCTAAAGAACAACATGCCCTTATAGAAATAATAGATTTAACTAAATTCGACAAAAAAAAATTTAAAGACCAAAACAAAATATATTTTTGTCTGAACTACGAAAAAGTTGAAGATGAAAATATACTGACCTATATCTCAAAATATAAATCAATCATACTTCTTCCTAAGAATTACGATAAAATTGACAAATTTTTAGAAATAGAAGCTAATGCCAAAAACTTTTTTGACGAAGAAATATTAAGTATAGAGGAATATATAAAATTCATTATAAAAACCCATCAGCATAAATTTCCTGATACGGAACTTAGTAAAAAACTTGGAATAAGCAGAAAAAGTTTATGGGAAAAAAGGAAAAAATATGGAATCTTTAAACAAAAATAAAATCTTTATAGATAAAGAAGCATGGATTACTCTTGCTATGGTCCAAGCCGGTCTTTTGAAACCTTTTGATAAATTAATGAATTCAAAAGAGGCCAAAACAGCCGATAAAGAAAAAAAATATAAAGATCAATCCGTTCCGTTTTCTTTTATTTTAGCCCCTGCAGGTAAAAAAAACGAAGAAATTTTAAAATCAAATCCGAAAAAAATCGATCTTTTTTGTGAAGATAAAAAAGTCGGCGAAGTAAATGTAGAAGAAATTTACGAAATAGACCCGATTGAGAGGGTAAAAAATATTTACGGAACCACCGACGCCCAAAATTATCCTCAAGTTGCAAAAACGCTTAAAAGACTTGGAAAATACGCAATTGCCGGTGACTTTTGGGTAGAAGATACCGGAATAAAAAAAAGAGTGGACTTTGTAAGAGAAAAAACAAAAAACCTAACTTCAATAATAGGTATGACCATGCACGCAAAACCTATTCACAGAGTGCATGAAAGAATAATGAGAATGGCAATTGAAAAACACGATCTTTTAATAGTGTTTCTAATAAAAAATATTCAAGAAGAAGAAGTTCCATACAAATTAAGATACGATGCTTTAAATGAAGTAATCACCAATTATTTTCCAAAAGATAAAATTTTAGTGGTTCCGCTTCTTAATACTTATATTTTCTCAGGAGTTAATGAAGCTATTCTTGATGCAATGATTGCTAAAAATTTCGGGTGTAATAAATTTATAATGGGACAAACCCATAAAGGGCTCGGGATTCATTATGAAGCCAATCATATAAAAAGTATTTTTGACAGTATGAATTTAGATATTGAAGTGGATACGATAAACGAATATGTATATTGTGAAAAATGTAAAACGATTGTAAGCGTAAATTCATGCCCTCACGGAAGTCATCATCATATAAGTTATCATAGCGATTCTATTTTTGAGTTGATTAAAACAGGACTGATTCCTCCGACTATTTTGATGAGAAAAGAAATAAGCGCAAAATATTTGGCTCATCTTTTCCCTAACAGATTCAAAAACTTACAAAAACTTTATTATGATATATCTCCGAATAAGGGACTTATAGAAGAAAGCTCGGATGAAGATTTTTATATCGCTTTAATGAAACTTTATCAAACAAGTTCTCTTACATAAAGGAAAAAAAATGGCACCTTTTAAAGATAGATTCGATGCAGGAATTAAACTCAGTGAAGTTATAGATATTCCAAAAAACAGTGTAGTTTTTGCGATACCAAGAGGCGGAGTTCCAATCGGATACGCAATATCGCTCAGTAAAAGAATTCCTTTTGATATTGTCGTAGTTAGAAAACTCCCTATTCCTTTTAACCCTGAAGCCGGTTTCGGAAGCATAACCATTGACGGCAAAGTTATATTAAATCCTAATTTTGAATATCTTTTTTCCCAAATTCCTATAGATACGATAGCAAGGGAAGTTTTGGAAGAAGTAAAAAGAAGAGACTTTTTATACAGAAAAAACGCCCCTTATAAATCTTTAGAAGGGAAAACGGCAATAGTGGTGGATGACGGCTTTGCAAGCGGTTACACGGCTATTGCAGCTTATGAATTTTTAAAAAAATTAAATCCGGATAAAATAATTGCCATGGCTCCAGTTTGTCCTACCGATACCAGAAAATTACTTGAAAGATACTTCGACGAAGTATATTGTCTTATAGAAAATGATAAAAAACCTTTTGCGGTGGCAAGCTTTTATGAAGATTTTCATGATTTGAGAGATGAAGAAGTTTTAGCAATTATTAATGATTTAAAAGAAAAAAATTTATTATGGAGTGAATATGAAGAAAATTAATTGGTTTTTCTTAACCGGATTTTACAGCGGGCTTTTACCAAAAGCTCCAGGCACATGGGGCAGTTTAGTAGGAGTTGTTATTGCTTTTTTGGTAATTAAATTTTTCCCAAACCCAAATCAGACAATATTGATGTTAGCGCTTTTATTTTTTGTCATGGGCTATAAGATGGTAGAAGAATATGAAAAAAACGGCGGTATACACGACGACAAAAGAATCGTAATAGATGAAATAGCAGGTGTATTAATCACAATAGGAATACTGGGTAATTTAAAACAAGATACGATTATAAAACTTCTTTTCGCGTTTTTGGCATTTAGAATTTTAGATATTTGGAAGCCTTCAATTATCGGAAGAATTGACAAAAAATTAAAAGGGGGCTTGGGAGTAATGGGTGATGACGCTTTAGCCGGAATTTTCGGTGGAATATTGGCGGGAATTTTTTATATAGTGTATTTAAAAATTAAATATTTTCTTGGAATGTAATGAATAAAAAAGCCTTTGATACCATCTCAGCCGCTATGCTCGGCATCGGTACGATGGTTGGAATAGGTATTTTCATTGTAATAGGTCTTGCGGGAAGTATTGCCGGTAATCTGGTATGGTTATCTTTTATTATAGGAGGAATAATAGCACTTCTTAGCGGATATTCTTTAGCCAAACTTGCTATACGTTTTCCAAGCCGTGGAGGAATAATTGAATATCTTGTCCAAGAATACGGAGAAAATTATTTTTCAGGTGCACTTAGTGTTATGTTTTATTTCGCACAGCTTATTACACTCGCAGCCGTTGCTAAAAGTTTCGGAGAATACGGCGCAAGGCTTTTCGGGTATGATTCGATTTTTATGATTAATACTTTTGCAATAGGTATAATTTTGTTTTTTACCGTCATCAACCTTTTGGGTGCTACATTCGTGGCAAAAAGCGAAAATATAATCGTAGCGATTAAACTTATAGGATTAAGCATTTTTACTCTTGCAGCTCTTTTTAACATACATGTAGATTATTTGTCACCTGAAAAATCTCCTACGTTAATAAATGCTATATTTGCTGTCGGACTGACATTTTTTGCTTATCAGGGATACAGCGTAATCACAAATGCTATAGAAGATATGGAAAACCCTAAAAAAACCGTTTTAAAAGCAATGATCTTAGCAATAAGTGTCGTAACAGTTTTATATGTTGCGGTTAGTATAGCCGTATTGGGAAATTTATCTCTTGATGAAGTAATTAAAACAAAAGATTATGCTTTAGCAGAAGCTGCAAAACCTATATTCGGAGAATACGGCTTCAAAATTATGGCGATTTTGGCATTGATTTCGGCTACAAGCGCCATAAAC
Organism: Nautiliaceae bacterium; assembly: GCA_027062285.1. GTDB lineage: Bacteria > Campylobacterota > Campylobacteria > Campylobacterales > Nautiliaceae > Caminibacter. The sequence goes on along the minus strand of JAMOTL010000062.1, from coordinate 6,050 downwards.
GCAACATTATACGCAGCAACGGAAATAAGCTATACACTTGCTAAAAAAGGTGATTTGCCTGAAATTTACGAATATAACATATTCAATTCTTATGAGGGTCTTTTAATTTCAGCGGCTCTGATTATTCCTATGATATTATTTTTTAATTTAAGTGAAATTACAACGGTAGCGGCATTAAGTGTGTTGATTATACAGGCTTTAGTCCATTATAAACATATAAAATTAACTCATAAAACTGGGGCGAATAAAATTTTAATCATCTTAGCGTTTATGTTGATGTCATTGGTAGTTACGGCAAGTTTATATTATAATCTCAAAAATCAAACTGCTACTATTTATTATTTAATCGGAGCGTTTATAATCGCCTTTTTCATAGAATTTGTTTTGAGAAAATTATTTAACAGAACCGTTAAAAAACAGACAAAAGAAATATATGACGGATTTTTTTAAAAACAGAGGCAAAAAAATCTTTTAATAAATTTTTACGGGAGAGCGAAAACTCCGCCCGGACATTGTTTTACCCCTATCATAGGTTCTGCGTTATCCAATAATTCTTTCAGACCCAATTTCGTAGGATCTCCTTTTAAATTCAGTCTTATTTCAGTTATATATACATTACCGTTTTTTCTTTCACAAATAACTTGAAATTTTCTTCTGTTTCTGTCTCCAAAAGCACTGCCGAATACAAATCTTAATCTCTGTAATGTTACATATTGCCCCATATGCATTCTTACGAAAGTTAAAAAATGAGACTCATTAAATTGTTGAGTTAATTTTATCGCGGTTAAAAAATATGTCTCCGCATCCGTCCCAAAACACGTCCCGTGCTTCTTCCATTCATGTTTTGCCAGATAATCGGCTGCGGGCATATACTTTTTAAGTACTTTCCAAAGAAGCGGTGAGAGATGGAATTTATAATTGATATGACAGTATTTTTTCTTCTTCGGCCACAATCCATGCAATACGAAATGAGACAATGAATAATCCCCGGGTTTTCTCATAAGACATGCTTTATCTTTAGGATGAACTTTACAATAGCTGTTTTCCCAGCTTAATGCTAAAATATTTTCTTTAGATACGGCAAATACCAAACTGCTTAAAATCATTAATAATGCTAAAAACTTTTTCATAAAATCTCCTTAATTTTATTAATTTTTTCAATATTGTCTCTGATAAAATATTTAATACCTCTTTCGCCAAATCCTCTATCAACGACATAAATATTCCATTTTTTTAATAAATACTCGATTTCTCTTGTTTTATTATAATCAACTTCAAAAGTATACTCAAACACAGGAGCATAATCAATAAGTTCGGCATTTTCTATTGCTGCGTTCGCAGCGTCGCTGTAAGCTTTTACAAGTCCTCCGACGCCCAAAAGAATTCCTCCGAAGTACCTGATTGTTACTATACCTACATTTATTAAATTATGCCCTTGAAGAACTTTAAGGGTAGGCCTCCCGCTGCTGCCTCTGGGTTCCCCGTCGTCACTTGAACCTTCTACAATTTGATTATGCTCGTTTAAATATCTAAATGCCGTCACGAAATGATTAGCTTTCGGATGTCTTTTTTTTAGGTCATTAAGAGTCTTTTCAAAGGAAGAAAAAGGAAGCAAAAATGAATGAAACTTTGATTTTTTTACTTCTATAGTAGCCGCATAAGGCTTTTTTACCGTTTTCATTAATCAAAAAGTTTATTTATACTTTCATTATATACGATTCTTCTAATAACTTCCGCAAAAAGTTTTCCTGTTGGTAATACTTTTATTTTTTTACATTCTTTATTAAATGGAATCGTATCGGAAATAATAAGTTCTTCCAAAACCGAATTTTTTATTCTTTCTATCGCAGGTCCGCTTAATACTCCGTGAGTCGCAAAAGCTCTTACGCTCGCAGCCCCTTTTTCTTTTAAAGCTGCCGCCGCTTTTACCATCGTACCGGCAGTATCCACCATGTCATCAATTAAAATAACGTCTTTTCCTTTTACATCTCCGATTATATTCATAACCTCACTTACATTTGCTTTTTCTCTTCTTTTATCTACAATTACCATATCTAAGCCAAGTTTTGAAGCAAAATATCTAGCTCTGGCAACTCCTCCGATATCAGGTGAAGCTATAATAGGTTGTTTTAATCTTTTTTCTTTAAAATAATCAAAAAACAGAATACTTCCATATAAATTATCAACCGGAATATCAAAAAACCCCTGAATTTGTCCGGCATGTAAATCAAGCGTAACAACTCTGTCTATTCCTGCTTTTTCCATCATATTAGCAACTAATTTTGCCGTAATTGGAACTCTTGGAGCCGCTTTTCTGTCCTGTCTTGCATAACCGAAATAAGGCACTACAGCAGTAATACTTTTCGCACTGGCTCTTCTCATGGCATCAGTAATTATTAAAAGTTCCATTAAATTATCATTTGCCGGAGCACAAGTCGGCTGAATTATAAAACAATCCACTCCCCTTACACTTTCACCGATTTGTACGTTGATCTCACCGTCACTGAATCTATTTACTGTTAATTTGCTAAGCGGTCTGTCAAGATAATGAGAAATATCCTGAGCTACTTTCGGATTCGCTGTTCCGCTGAATAATTTGTATTTCATATTTGCTCCTTTAATTTATTGATGAAATATTACCAAAATTTGACAAAAGTTAAATCTATTTTTTTGCACCTCTAATCCAACCTCCTCCTAAGAGTTTTTCACCTTCATAAAACACACACGCCTGACCTTTTGCAACACCGATTACCGGTTCTTTAAATTTCACCACTGCTTTACTTTTCGTTTCCATTTTAACCAATGCCGGTATTTTTGGAGCTCGATATCTGACTTTTGCTTCACATTCAAATATTTTATCATCGATAAATAAATTCACTCCTTTTAAAAAGACTTTCGTTTTTTCCAAATCTTTCTTATCTCCTACAATTAACGTATTTGTTTTAGCATCTATTCCTATTACATAATGAGGTTTATGAGCCTTAAAAAGATGAAATCCTTTTCTCTGACCGATAGTATAAAAGGCATATCCTTTATGAACTCCTATTTTTTGACCTTTTGTATTTACAACTTTTCCTTTTTTTTCCGGATTAAAATGAAATTTCAAAACATCAATATAACTGTTGTCGATAAAACAAATATCCTGAGACTCTTTTTGAGTGGCAAATTCTTCAAGGCCAATTTTTTTTGCTATCTCTTTTATCTCCTCTTTAGTATATTCACCCAGCGGAAACAAAACTTTAGGTAAAACTTCTTTTTTTATCCCGAATAAAAAATAACTCTGGTCTTTCGTTTTATCTTTTGCTTCATATAAAAATTTTCCGTCATTTCTCACATAATGCCCGGTGGCAGCTTTATCACATCCATATTTTTCTAAAAAATTCATAAAAATACCGAATTTAATTTGTATGTTACACATAGCACAAGGATTTGGAGTGGAACCTTCTTCATAACTTTTTACAAAATATTCATAAACTTCTTTTCTAAACTCTTCTTCCACATCTTCCGCGTAATATTCAAATCCGATAAGTTTTGATAACTTTTCAATTTTTTCTAAATTTTCTTTGTGATTGACGCCGCTGTGCATTTTCATATAAAGCCCGATCACCTCATATCCCTGCTGTTTTAAAAGATAAGTGGTAACGGCACTGTCCACTCCACCGCTGATTCCTACTAAAACCTTCACTTCAAAAACTCCTTCATAAAAAAAGTATGACATTCTATATTCTCAAAAGCGCTTTCAAGTCTTTGAAAAAGTTTCGGTTCCTCCTCTTCCATTTCTTTTAACCAGTTTTTAATTTTTGCTCTGGCATATGGAGTTTTAACACCCTCGGCATCTTTTAAAGCCAGGCAACTGTCTTCTCCGGCAATAATAGGAAAATTATTCTTCTCAGCCATATATTCAATCCATTTTTCTCTGACCTTAATCATCGGTCTTATTACCTCAACCCCGGTATTAGCAGTGTATTTAGGAGGCATTGATTTCATCATACCGTTATAAAACATACTCATAAAAAACGTCTCCACAGCATCATCAAAATGATGTCCGAGCGCTAGTTTATTAAAGCCAAGTTCTTTAGCCCTAGTATAAAGAGCACCCCTTCTCATTCTTGCACAAAAACCACACGGACTGCTTCCCGGACGTTTTTTTTCATTCATAATTTCTAAAATAGGAGTTTCATAAATTTCATATTCAATATCAAACATTTCACACCAGTTCTTTAAAGGAGAATAGTCAATACCCGTACCGGCATCTACCGTAATCGCTTTTAGCTCAAAAGAAAAAGGAGCAATCAGTTGCATTCGTTTTAAGACATGCAAGAGTACAAAACTATCCTTTCCGCCGCTAAAAGCGACCAAAACCTTATCTCCAGGCTTAATAAGTTCATATTCACCCTGAACTCTGCCTGTAAATTTCGTTACTTTTTTAGAAAAAAAGATATCTTTAATTGGATTTAATTTTTTCACCATTTATATAAATAACTCCGTTTTGAACTTTTAATATCAATTCGACCGTACCTTTTTCTTTTTTGGCTAAAGCAAAAGCAAATGCGCTTTGAGGAATCACATTCATTAAAAGAGTCGAAATTTGAGGTGTTGTTTTTAAATCGACAAAAATTTCCAAATCACTCAAATCATTTTTATTTAATTTATCAAAAAGCATAGGATCCGGAAGAATCTTAAGTTTTGAATTCAAATCAAAAAATCCGAGCTTTTGTTTCATAGCTTCGATATCTTTAATTTTAAGATCAAGTTTTAAATCCATTCCTTTTGAAACTAATTCTTTTATAAGCTGCTCTCTTTGAAATCTGTCATTTGTATTTTGAAGTTTTTTGACGATTTTTCCGTCAATATTATCGGCAAAAAAGTTTAACTTAAAATTTTTTATTATAATATTATTTACAAAATTAAGCGTATCAAACTGAAGATTTGAAATACTTTTTATTTTATTTCCAAGATAAGTAATCGAATCTGTTTTTACGTTAAGAAGAGTTACTTTTTGATTATTTAGAGTGGCATAAAAATTAAACTTCATATCGTTTTTTAATGTATTTTCTTTTTCTTCAAATTTGTGAGTAAACTGCTTTATCTCTAAAATTATGCCTTTTACGTCTTTATATACAAGACTTTTTGCTTTTAAGATATTTTTATAAGGATAATCATATACACCTTCAATACCTGTTAATTTCATTTCATTAAGTCCAGCTAATAAGTCAGTATCAAAAAGTCTATATTTGTAAGTTTTGAAATTCGGGGTTACCACAAAAAATCTTATTTTGTCTTTAATAATTTGATTTATCTGCTCTTCAAAAGCCTTATCAATAGATTCAACCTTTAAAATCTTACCTAAAAATTTTACATCGGTTACAGGTAAATTTTTGAATTTAGATTCAACTTCCAAAACGATATCTTTTATATATCCGCTATTATCAATCTTTTCCCCGGGAACAACCACCTTAAAAACTCTGTCTGTTGTCAAATAGGAGCTTTTGTTTTCGATTTCTTTTATTACATATCCCTGCTTTTGTAAATTTTCAAGCATTTTGTTAAATTTAGAATTCATTAATTTATCAAAAACAAAAGGGGTAGCTAAAACCATTACCACAAAAGTTACTATAAATACGATTATTTTATTTTTCATCCAATTCCTTTAACATTTTTATTAAAAATTCGGCACTTACTTTGCTCGATTCTTCCAAAAATTCATCAAAATCCACTCCGGCACCCTCTTCCGCCGTGTCGCTTATGGCTCTTAGCATAAAAAACGGTACACTTAAAGTCCACGCAACACATCCGACAGCACCGCCTTCCATTTCTATAGCAATTGCATTAAAAGTTTTTTTTATCCATTCTTTACGCTCTTTTGAATGGACAAACTGATCTCCTGAAGCTATTATACCTTCTTTTAGTCTAACATTCATTTTATCGGCCACTCTTTTTGCTATAAGATTCAAATTTTTATCACACTCAAAATAAACTTTTGATTCCGGAATATATCCAGGTTCGTAACCAAATACGGTTAAATCTACGTCATGCTGACATGTTTTATC
>JAMOTL010000061.1 GCA_027062285.1 Nautiliaceae bacterium | reverse complement strand
TGGCAAACGGGGCTGAAATTTGTATGATACCCGAAATTGAGTTTGAGTGGGAAAAAAACGAAAAAAGACTTAAAAAAGAATTTGAAAATGGAAGAAGCTATATGATAGCCATTGTTGCCGAAGGATGCAGGGCAACCCAAAAAATGGCAAAATGGATTGAAGAGAGCTTTAATATTGAAGTCAGGGTTACGGTTTTAGGTCATATTCAAAGAGGTGGCAAACCGACTGTAAAAGAGAGGCTTATAGCCGGGGAATTTATATATGAAGCTTTAAATAATCTTGATAAAAAAAATATGGTCGTTGTAAGAAAAGGTATTGATTATGATTTTGTAGATATTAAAACCCTTACTTCAACACCGTATAAACTTGATGAAAAAGTGCTTGAACTGTTGAATTACCTGGATTAGAGTAAAATTATTATGTTAAGTTTTTAAATCTTTTTCTTTTACTGTTTTTCTTTCTCAAAAAAACACTAAATCTTTCTAACAAAACCAGGGCTGTTTCATGCTGAAAAAACAATTAATGATATAATTTCATAAAAAAAAGGATTCAAATGGCTAAAAGGGCACTTTTAAGCGTATCTGATAAAACAGGAATTGTTGATTTTGCAAAAAGTTTAGTTGATTTGGGATTTGAAATTATTTCAACAGGCGGGACAAAAAGAGTTTTAGAAGAAAACGGGATTAAAGCGATTGATATAAGTGAGATTACAAAATTTCCGGAGTGTTTTGGAGGTAGGGTCAAAACGCTAAACCCTTACGTTCACGGAGGGATTTTATACAGAAGCGGGATTGACGACGAAGAAGCTAAAAAACTTGGAATTGAAAGAATAGATTTGGTAGCGGTTAATTTATATCCTTTTAAAGAGACAATTGAAAGGACGGATGATTTTGATGAAATTATCGAAAATATAGATATCGGTGGTCCTACAATGGTAAGAAGTGCCGCTAAAAACTTTAAAGACGTGATTATTGTAACCGACCCGAATGATTATGATATGGTGGTTGAGGCTTTAAAAGAAAATAAAGACACATATGAATTCAGAAGAGATTTGATGATAAAAGCGTATGAGCATACGGCTGCGTATGACAGTATGATAGCAAATTATATGAACGAAAGATTTAAAGGCGGGTTTGGTGATAAGAGATTTATTGTAGGTAAAAAGGTATTCAACACAAGATACGGTGAAAATCCTCATCAAAGAGGCGCATTATATGAATTTGAAGATTTTTGGAATGAACTTAATATTATAAAAGGAGAACCAAGTTTTAATAACCTGACAGACATAAACGGAGCTGTGAAACTTGCCGTAAGTCTTGGGGAGGGTGCAATTACAATCATAAAACACGCTAACCCCTGCGGTGCGGCTAAGAAAGAGGATTTAGTTACAACTTGGAAAAAAGCGCTTGAGTGCGACCCAGTGAGTGCTTATGGGGGTGTTGTAGCTGTTAACGGCGTGGTAACAAAAGAATTGGCTGAAGAAATTAACAAAATTTTTGTAGAAGTACTCATTGCCGGAAAAATTACGGATGAAGCAGTTGAAGTATTTAAAAACAAAAAAAGAATAAAACTTTTTGATTTAGGACGTCCAAAACTTGAAATAAGCGGAGATATGTGGGATT
>JAMOTL010000060.1 GCA_027062285.1 Nautiliaceae bacterium | reverse complement strand
GATATGGTGGCAAAAGTAATAAGTGGAGATCATTCTAAATTTCCGAGCCTTAGCAGAGTGGAAGCTGGGAAAGTCTCTTTGGAAGAGGGGATTGAGAGAATAGTCAGAGTGCTTGAAAGACTTGATGAATTTGAAAGCGGCAGATTTATAGATGTGAGACTTGTATAGGAGCAGGAATGTGGGATAGATTAAAACAAAAAACAGATATGTTTGTAGGTAGGGAAAATGTTATAAATAAAATTAAAAAATTATATTTTTCTGATAAAGAATTAAAGTTAGCAAATGTTTACGGTGTTGGAGGAATTGGAAAAAGTACACTTATTGATAAATTAAATAGTGAATTTTCAAAAAAGATATTTGTAATTAAACATGATTTTGCTCAGGAAAATAATCCAAGTGCGTATGAGTTTTATTCATCACTTTTTGATAGGCTAAAAGCTTCAAAAAAAGAGTTTATCTATTTTCAGATGGCTTTTGTGTATTACTGGCAAAAAAGAAATAAAAATATTATAGAAGCTAAAGAGGACTTTCCTACTTATATTCAAGAAAGTGATCTTTTTGGAGATATTTTCAATGCTCTTTTTAGCGTAAAAGATAGTGTCAAAGATATTGTGCCGGTGGCTACAGGAGTTTCAAAGGTTGTATATAAAGGTATAAAATATTTAATTAATAAATATCGATTAGATGATGAAGTAATGTCTCAGTTTGCTCAATTTAAAGAGCTTGATTCTTTAAAAGATATGGAAAATTTTTTGGCTTATTTTTTTTATGAGGATTTAAGAAGATTAAAAGATTTCAAGCCTGTTGTATTAATAGATTCATATGAGAAATTATATGAAGATTTAAATATTAGTAAAACAAAAGAGATTCAAGAGTGGGTTAAATTTTTCGCTTATTCTTTAAAAGATTACGGGTTATTGGTAATTGCCGGAAGAGAGCCGATTAAATGGGAAGAATCGTCTGATATAAAATGGAGCGAAATAATTGAGAAGGTTGAACTTAATTCTTTAAGTAAGAATGAGAGTTTTGAACTTTTAGAATCAAATGAAATTAAAGATGAAAAACTAAAAAGTTATATTTTTGAAATTACAAAAGGATATCCGTTTTATTTAAAACTTGCAATTGATTTATATAAAAGAGATAAAAATGGATTTAATCTTGAAGAAAAAATAGATCATGTAGAATTACTTGATAGGTTTATTGGAAATTTGAGTTATGAATTAAGAGTTGCACTTGAGTATTTGTCCATTCCGAAAACTTATAATGAAGAGTTGTTTGAATATTTGGCTAAGAGTTTTAATTTACATTATGATAGTCTGTTTTTTAAGAAAATAACTTCTTATTCTTTTGTTTTTAAGGTAGAGGATAAATTTTTTATTCATGATGTAATGAGAAATGCTTTACAAAAGGTAATTAATAAAAAAAGACTTCTTGAAATACACGGCGTTTTATTTAATTACTACAATGAAAAGTTAAAGAATAATCAAAATTACTATTTTGAGGCTCTTTTTCATTTAAGTAAGTTTAAATCAGAAGAAGAACTCCTTAAATGGATATTATCAAAAAAAGGTCGTCTTTATAGACTTGGATTATATGATATTCTAATAAGAATGTTTGATTATGTTAAAAATATTGCTAACGATAATGAAATTAAAGCATTAATTTTAAAAGAACTTGGAACTTTATATGTGGACTTGAAAGATTTAAAAGGATTGAATGAAGTTTTAGAAGAATTTCATTATGTGAGAACAAAAAACAGGGAAATTATTGATAATTATAAGTTTTTTGAAATACAAAGAATATTTATAGGGTATGAGAAAAAAGGAATACAATTTAACAAAAAGAAAATTATTAAAAAATTAAATTCTTTAAGAGACACTACATCAAATGATCTAAAGGCAAAAGTTTATATTGAACTCGGAAATTTTTTTAGGAAACTGAAAAGAATATATTTTGCTTTAAATTATTTAAATAAAGCATTGCAATACTCAAATGATGATTTAACTATAGCTAAGGTGTATGATAAATTCGGGTATTTTTACAGAGACAACAAAGAATATGAAAAAGCACAAAATTATTTTATAAAGGCTTTGAATATAAAAAGAAATTTTCTAAAAAATCACATAGAAATAGCAAAATCTTTTAGAGGGCTTTTTATTGTTTATATTAAACAAGGAAAAATAGAATTAGGTTTAAAAGCTTTTATGGAAATGATTGATATTTTTAAAGATTTTTATGGGAAATTTTCACGGGACGTAATAACTGCTTATGAAATGATAGAAAATATCGTAGATGAAAAATGGATTGTAAAAAATGGCATGGATTTGGATTTGTATCTGTTTATAAGATTAAAAAAAGCACTTCAAAAAAGAGAGGATATTGATAATATATTAGAAAAACTTGAAGAGATCGGTGATGATAACAGATTGTTTTTTGAAATTGCCTTTTTGTTTTATAAAAATAACGAAAAATTCAGCAAATATATTGACCTTGCCTTAATGTATCTACCTACTGAATATGAAAAAGCCTCGTTGCTTTTAGGTGTTTATAATAAACTTCTCAAAAAAGAAGCTTATGACATTTCGGATGACTATCTCTTTAGAGCTCTTGAGATATTTAAAAAAATAGATAAAAATTTATACAAAAGATATTATTTAGACTATGTACGTTTAATTAAACGTAAAGAAGGATATAAAAGGGCAAATGAATTATTAAGTGAATATGAAAAAGACCTTGAAGGTGAATTGTTAAGAGATGCTTATATTTTACATGCAAGAATCTTTAAGAAAAAAGATTTGGAAAAGAATGCGTATTATTTGCAAAAAGCTTTTGAATTAAGTATTAAGCTTGGTGAATTGGAAAAGGCTTATGAACTTTTAAGAGAACTTAGATATGTAAAAGCTTTTGTGAATTATGAGGATAATTTAAAAATGTTGTACGAATATGAAAAAAAAGAAGATTTGGTTAGGTTTGATAATGTTTTAGGGTATATTATTGAATATTATAAAGATTTGGGAAAACATAAAGAGACAAAAGAGTTTTATTTAAAACAGATAGAACTTAGAAAAAAATTCGGAGATTTATTTAAGCTTGAAAAAGGATATAAGTATTTCGGCGATTATTTGCAAAAAATTGGGGAATATGATTTGGCCGAAGAGTATTATAAAAAGGCATTGGAAGTTGCAGTAAATTTACATTCATCTGATTTGATTGAATATTCTAGTTATTCTCTTCTTAAACTTTATCGTGAAAAAAAGAATAATGAAAAATGGTTTGAAATTTTAAAATTAAGAGAAGAGTATGCAAATAAATTTGATGATTTTGAATTTAAGCTAAAAGCTTTGAAAGACTTAGAAGAGTTTTATTTTGAAAATAAAAAATTTAAGGATGCTTTGCAAATTGTAAATAAAGAACTTGTACTTACACCAAAAGATAAGTTTCCAATAGACAGAATGGAGATTCTTGAAAGAGTACTACCGAAAATCGAAGGGAAGTTTTATCAAAAGCTTTTGTTTGATTATTTGGAAGTATTATTAATTAATAAAAAAATAGAAAATGCTAAAAACATTTTTGAGGGAATAAAGCAACTTGATAAAAAAGTGATTATAAATAAATCCAGGGCTATTTTAAGATATCTTTTGAGTATTTCAGAAATAAAACAATATGCTGTTTTGTTTATATGGCTTGGAAGTTTAATAAATAGCAAATTTATTAAACAAGAGCTTAAGTTTTTAAGAAAAAATGTAAAATCCAGATATATTTTACAGATTGCAAATTTTATAAATGAATACGATTACGAATTGGCTGTAATTTTTTATTATGAGTATTTTGATATCAGAATGAATGAGTTGTCTACTCAATATGAATTACAAGAAAAACTCTTTGAAAAAATCGAAGATTTAATTAAAAACACTCAAAATAAACATATTTTAGAAAAGTTTTATGATAGATATGAGAGATTTAAAAAAAGACAACAAAATAGAACAATTATAAATAATGTCGTAGTAGATATGGCTTTAATAAATCCTGTAAAAGAGGTGGTTGATACGTTTGATAAAAAGAATAAAGAAGAGGTGTTAAATGCGTTTAAAAAGCTTATAAGTTTACTTTTGGAGAGTGAAATCTTTATTGAAAAAGTAAAAACACTGAAAGCTGAAATTTCAGTGCTTTTCAGGGGATTTAACGTGTTGGTTGGTGATGTTAATGTGTTGGAATTCGGATTTGATGATAAGGCGATTTTTTTAAACTGGTTATTAAATGACACTCCTCTTAAAATGGTAAGAAATAAAAAAACAAAAATCTATTATGCAGTGTTTGAAAATTTTAATGATGAAAATTTTGAAGATGTATTAAAAGTAAAAGATTATGAAACTTATGTCCATTCAACGGATAATTATGCAAAATTATTATCGGCTATGTTTTTTCTAGGGGATGGTGTGTTTTTTCCAAAAAACAAGACTTTGCAAGAGAAATTTTATGGATATATTAGTAAAAATGAAATTAATAAAATTACATTTAAAAATTTATTTAATAAAATTGTGAATGAATTAGTAATTGAAGATCAGAATGATAAATTAAGAGTTGAAAATTTAATTAAAAATTTATATTACGCAAATTTATTGGTTTTGGAAGATTTTTATTTGGGATTGGAGGAGAGTAGATTATCACTTAATGTGCCAAAAGAAGAGGTGTTAGATAGAGTCAAAATTTATGCAAAAGAAAAACTCATAAATTTACTTGGGAGTGTTAA
>JAMOTL010000059.1 GCA_027062285.1 Nautiliaceae bacterium | reverse complement strand
TAAATCCGCAGGTGAGAGGGAAATGGTAATTTTTAAAGGAGGAAATTCAAAATCATTATTAAGAAGAGCTGACTTTACCCTCTCTTTTGCTTCTTGAATAGACTGACTGCCAAGCCCTACTATTGAAAATCCGGGCAATGCCCTTATAAAAGCACTTTCAACTTCTACTTTATTTGCGCTAAATCCGTCAAGGGTTGCGGAGTTTATTTTTTTCGTTTTTGTTTTAATAGTTTTTTCCACTCTTTTTCAAATTTTTTTCTTCTTATATAATCAAGTCTTTCTACAAAAAGATGCCCGTCAAGATGATCTGTTTCATGCTGAAAAGCAACACTTAAAAGTCCATTGGCATCCATAATATGTTCTTTTCCATATCTGTCAAAAAACTTTACTTTTACTCTTTTATATCTTTCAACTTCATCGAAATAATCAGGAACACTAAGGCATCCTTCGGTATCTTTTTGAGTTCCGTCCCACTCTAAAAATTCAGGATTGATTACTTCTATTAACGTATCTTTACTCTGTTTCCCTTCTTCATTACCCAAATCTATAATAAGCACTCTTCTTGGTACCGCCACTTGGATCCCGGCAAGTCCTACTCCGTTATATTTTAGCATTGTTTCATACATATCGTCGAGTAACTTATGAAGCTCTTTATCAAATCTTTCTACAGGTTTTGAAATCTGTTTTAAAATTTTATTTGGGTATGTAACAATATCTAATACAGCCATAAACTATTCTCCTTCATATACCATATATAAAATATTTTCTTTTTCGGCCTCTTTCATAGCTTTAAGCGCTTCTTCCAAATATTTTTCAGCTTCTTTTTGCTCTTTTATTTCAGCTATACCGCCTACAATTGAAAGCTCAAGTTCTTCACCTTCAAGAAATATCGCCGCATTTCCTATCATATCCGCGATTCTCTCTACAGTCCTCCCGGCTCCTATTCTGTCGGTATGTTTTAAAAGCATAACAAATACGCCATCCCCCAAATGGGCTATCTCATCCGTTCTTCTTGAAGTTTTTAATAAAATCTTAGCAAGAGACCTGTTGGCAAGAATTTTACCTTTTTCGCTAAGAGGGGTTAAAATATTGTCTTTTAGCTTTAGTACTACAATAGAACTTACATGAGAAAATTTTGAAATAAGTTTTATCTCTTTTTCTAATAATTTTAAAAAATAGCTTTTGTTATAAACCCCGTATTTCGGATCAAAAAGAGAGTTACTTTCTATCTCTTTAATGATTTCTACGTTTTTAGCATATAGCTGTTTGATTAATTTATTCTCTTTTTCTATTTTTTTATAGACCAAATCTATTTTATTTTCAAGTTGTGTTATTAATTTTTCTAATATTTTAGGAGAGGCTATATGTGAAATTTCTTTAACCTGATTGGCTAAAATTTCTCTAAGCTGAGAAGTACTTTTATATACAATAGCCGTATGCTGAAGCAGTTCTTTTGTATATTTAAAAGAAAGTTTCAACTTTTTTTCAAGTTCAAAATCTTTATCAACTTCATGCGAGTCTTCAAGGGCTATTATTTCATAAATCTGCTTTTTGAAATCAAGAGGTTCATCTTCTAAAAGATTAAAAAAATAAACTTTATAATAAGAAGGAAGCGGAGGGACTCCGTCTTCAATAAGTTTATCAAAAACTTTTTTAGCAAACTTCTCTAAAGGAGAAGAAGGTTCATTCAAACCATTAACTACTTTTGATGAATATTTTTCTTCCATTAACCTTCTCTTTTTTTAAGAACCTTATCTATCAGTCCGTATTTAAGAGCTTCTTCAGCACTCATAAAAAAGTCTCTTTCAGTATCTTTTTCGATTTTTCTAACACTTTGACCGGTATTTTCGGCTAAAATTTTATTAAGTTCTTTTTTCATTCTTAAAATCTCTTTAGCATGAATCTCTATATCGGTAGCCTGACCCTGAGCACCGCCAAGAGGCTGATGAATCATAATTCTGGCATGAGGAAGAGCAAATCTCTTACCTTTTGCTCCGCTGCTTAATAAAAACGCACCCATACTTGCAGCCTGCCCCATACAAATAGTAACCACATCAGGCTTGATATAGTTCATAGTATCATAAATAGCAAATCCGCTTGTTACAACTCCGCCCGGAGAATTGATATAAAGATATATATCTTTTTCCGGATTTTCAGCTTCCAAAAACAGCATTTGAGCTACTATCAAACTTGCCGTATGGTCGTTTATCTCACCTTGTAACATAATTATTCTGTCTTTTAAAAGACGAGAGTAAATATCATAAGCCCTCTCGCCTCTTCCCGTTTTTTCAATAACGGTAGGTATTAAAATGCTCATTATTCTCCCTTAACTTTTTCCTCTAAAAGTTTATTTAGAAGTTTTTCTTGAGTTAAATTCATTTTAAGAACAGGTAATAATCCTTGCTCTTGGTAATATTTAATCACGTCTTGAGGATTTTGTCCTTGCATTAGGGCTTCATAATAAATAATTTGAGAAAGTTCTTCATCACTAACTTCTACGCCTTCCTTTTTGGCAAGAGCATCGATAATGAATGTAAGTTTTACTCTCTCTTTTGCTTCATCTTCGAATTTTTTTCTAAATTCTTCAAGTTTTTCAGGATTTTCCTGAAGTTCTTTAAGTTCCGCAGGGCTTAGTTTAGCCGCTTCGTTTCCAACAATCACGTCGATTTCTTGGTCAACGATATTTTCAGGTAAGTCAATATCGTATTTTTCTACAAGACATTCAAGAATTTTTTCTTTCAAAGGTGCGAATGCTTCAGCTTTTTTTCTTTGTAAAATAGACTCTTTTATATAGTTTTTAAGAGTTTCAAGAGTCGCGTTTTCATCGTTCATATATTTTTTAGCAAGTTCATCGTTAATTTCCGCAGGAACTTTTTCCTGAATTTCCTGTAAAGTTACTTCAAATTCAGCTTCTTTTCCGGCAATCTCTTTTGCTCCGTAATTTTCAGGGAATTTTACTTTTATTTTTTTAGTTTCTCCGACTTTCATACCTATTAACTGATCTTCAAATCCAGGAATAAAACTTCCGCTCCCTATTTCAAGAGGATAGCTTTCTGCACTTCCGTTTTCCATAGGTTTTCCGTCAATGTAACCTTTGAAATCTATTACAGCTATATCGCCTTTTTCAAGAGTTTCTTTATCGCTAACTTTAGTTTCACTCATACTCTCGGCGATTTTTTTAAGTTCTTCTTCAATCTCTTCTTCGCTAACTTCAGGAAGTTCCACATCAGGTACGCATTCTTTATAAGTATCGTCAATTTTTACTTCAGGTTTTGTAAATACTTTAATTTCTACATCTATTTCATTGTCTTTTTTATCGAATTTAGTAACCTGAGGTTCACCTATTACCTCAACGTCTCCAAGTTTTTTAATACCTTCGTTTAATACTTCTCTAACCGCTTCGCTTACGGCTTCTTGCTCTATATCTTGAGCATACATTTTTTCTACCACTTTTACAGGAACTTTTCCGGGTCTGAATCCTTGAACTTTTGCTTTTTTAGCTATTTCTTTTGCGATTTTTTTCTTTTTTTCTTCTAAAGTCTTGCTATCGATTTTAGCTTTGATTATACTATTAGCAGAATCTATTTTTTGTACTTCAACCATGAAATATTCCTTTTTTAAAAGGTATAATACCAAAAAAGTTTATAAAACTCAAAAGGACGAATATGAGCGTAGACTTGAAAAAAATTGAAACCGCCGCCAAAATGATATTAGAAGCCATAGGCGAAGACGTAAACAGAGAAGGACTTATAAAAACACCTTTGAGAGTAGCTAAATCTTTTGAAGAAATATGCAGCGGTTATTTTAAAGACCCAAAAGAAGTATTAAACGACGCACTGTTTGAGAGTACGAATAATGAAATGGTAGTTGTTAGGAATATCGAGTTTTATTCTATGTGCGAGCATCATATTTTGCCTTTTTTCGGAAGAGTACACGTTGCGTATATACCGGATAAAAAAGTAGTGGGTCTTAGCAAGATTCCAAGAATGGTGGAAGTATTCGCAAGACGTCTTCAAATCCAAGAACAACTAACAGAACAAATCGCAGACGCTATAATGGACGTAGTAAAACCAAAAGGCGTAGGAGTAGTAATCCACGCCAGACATATGTGCATGGAAATGAGAGGAGTTAAAACAAAACATTCATACACTTCAAGCTCGGCCCTTAGAGGCATTTTCTTAGAAGAAAAAACAAGAGAAGAATTTTTTAATATCATTAACGCTCCTGTGGACCATCATTTCTAATGAGCTTAAAAGATATCAAAAACAGATTAAAACAAAAACCTCTCTCTAAACCCTACGGGTTTGTCAAAAAAATAAACCCTACAAACCTTATCGCCACTGGTCTTAATCCGAGTGTCGGAGATATAGTAAAAATAGAATCTTCCTCTCAAGACTCTTTAGGAATGGTTACAAGCGTTATGGAAAACGAATTTATCGTAACGCCTTTTAGTTTTTTAGAAGGAATGAAAATAGGAGACAGGGTCTATATTGACGAAGAAGGTATGAAAGTTCCCGTAGGAAAAGCTCTTTTAGGAAGAGTGGTAGACCCGTTTTTAAGACCTATTGATGGCAAAGGACCTATACAATACGAAACAAAATACCCGATTATGAGAAAGCCCATCTCTCCGCTTGAACGCGGTGTAATAAATGAAGTGTTTCCTACGGGTGTAAAAGCAATCGATGGACTATTAACATGCGGAAAAGGACAAAAACTCGGAATTTTTGCCGGAAGCGGTGTTGGAAAAAGCACGCTCATGGGAATGATAGTAAAAGGAAGCGAGGCCGATATAAAAGTTATCGCGCTTATTGGTGAGAGGGGAAGGGAAATTCCTGAATTTATAGAACACAACCTTAAGGGAGATTTGACAAATACCGTAATAATAGTAGCAACAAGCGATGACAGCGCCTTAATGAGAAAATACGGAGCTTTTAGCGCTATGGCCGTAGCGGAATATTTTAAAGACCAAAAAAAAGATGTTTTATTTTTAATGGACAGCGTAACCCGCTTTGCCATGGCCCAAAGAGAAATAGGCTTAGCCATGGGGGAACCCCCTACTAGCAAAGGATATCCACCAAGCTCTATTATGCTTTTGCCTCAACTTATGGAAAGAGCCGGAAAAGAAAAAGGAAAAGGCGCTATTACCGCATTTTTTACCGTGCTTGTCGAAGGAGATGATACTTCAGCCGACCCGATAGCAGACCAAGCAAGAAGTATTCTTGATGGGCATATTCTTCTGGATAGAGAACTTACAGATTATGGTATATATCCGCCTATAAATATTTTAAAATCAGCCAGCAGGGTAATGAATAATATCGTAGATAAAGAACATTTACAAAAAGCCCAAAAATTTAAAAGATTATACGCACTTTTAAAAGAAAATGAAGTATTAATAAGAATCGGTGCTTACCAAAAAGGTAGCGACCCGGAACTTGACGAAGCCATCGCAAAAAAACCGGCAATGGAAAATTTTCTAAAACAATCTCCACAAGAATTATTTAAGTTTTTTGAAACAGTGGCTCTTTTAAAAAGTATCGTCTAACGCTTTTTTCTTTCTACAAGAGGGTTTTCTTTTTTACATATGGAAATTTCTTTTGTTGATTTTGCGTTTTTTATACATTCTTTTCTATTTTTTATCAACTGCTCTTTTTTCTCTAATTTATTTATTTCATACTTTTTTATCTGCTCAAAATTTCTTTTCGCATAAAGACCGCTGACTATTACACTTACTACAACCCCTGTAATTAATAATTTTTTCATTTTTATCCTTTTTATTTATTGAACCTTATTGTTACATAAAAATAAAAATTAATCAATAGCTCTGACGCTATTTATTAATAAACCTTAATTTAAGTCATATATTTATCATTTTTAAATATTTTTTCCTAATAACCACCTAATTTTTCTTGACATCAGAAAATTTTTTTCTTATAATTTCAATCCACAAAGACAGCGGAGTGTAGCGCAGTTTGGTTAGCGCACCTGGTTTGGGACCAGGGGGTCGGGGGTTCGAGTCCCTCCACTCCGACCATTTAAACCCACTATAAGTGAAGGCTTGCCTGAGCTTCTCACTTGTGGTGGGTGTAGCTCAGGTGGTTAGAGCGCCAGGTTGTGGCCCTGGAGGTCGCCGGTTCAAGTCCGGTCATCCACCCCATTGCTCTATCGAGTTGAGCGTCCGTAGCTCAATTGGATAGAGCAACGGACTTCGGATCCGTAGGTTGTAGGTTCGAGTCCTACCGGACGCGCCACTACCAAATGCTCTAAAACATATGCGCCCTTAGCTCAGCTGGATAGAGCAACGGCCTTCTAAGCCGTAGGTCGCAGGTTCGAGTCCTGCAGGGCGTACCACTTTTATCATAATTTTCTCCTACGCGGGAGTGGCGGAACTGGCAGACGCGCCAGACTTAGGATCTGGTGCCGCAAGGCGTGGAGGTTCGAGTCCTCTCTCCCGCACCA
>JAMOTL010000058.1 GCA_027062285.1 Nautiliaceae bacterium | reverse complement strand
ATTACTATTCTCATTTTAACTGCTCCTTTATTTTTTCAAGTACTTCAGGGGCTGTGTCACCGTCTTTTTTACTAACTTTTATTATGTTTATTCCGGCAAGTTTTAAAGCGTCTTCCATATTAGGACCAAGTGCTCTTACGACAATATAATCGCATTCATCAACCTTGCTTGCTTTTACATGTTTGTGATGATGTTCGACTTCATCGGAAGTATGTTCTTCCTGATGATGTCCGTGTTCGTGTTCATGTTCATGAGCGTGTGTATTTTCACGCAGCTCCAATAATTTACATCCGTTTTCATCACATTCAAAAATAGCAAAAAATGGAGCTCTTCCCGTTCTTGTTACGATTTCTAAGGTTTCGTCTTTTACAGGTACCGCTACTTTACTCATTATCTTCCTTTATTTCTCCCCATCCGAGGAATTCATTAGTACGCGGTAAATATAGCACATCTTTTGGACGTATGTCAATATGTAAATGTTTTAAAAGATAATCTCTAACTTCTTTAACTCTCCAGAAAAACAGCAAATCCCCCTTATAAGGAGTATTGGTCCAATGTCCTACACGTACCGGAATCTCCCATTCATTTGCGATACTGTTTTGAATTTCCACTATTAAATCTTCAAATTCCGTATCTTTTAACGCTTTATGTTCATATTCCGCTAAAGCTCTTGCATATGCTTTACAGGCATTTTTTATTTTTTCCATATTGTCGGATTTGATTTTTACATCTTCCAATACGCCTTTAAATACATCCATTCTAAAACTTTTAATAAATTCTTTTTTCTCTAAATCAAAAACTTTTACAACTTCATTTGATATTTTATCTTCATCCAAATAGATTTTTTCAGGTATCTCAATTCCCTCAAGCACCGGATATTTCTCAAATACTCTTTTTTTCACCTCTTTAGAGATTTCTTTTAGTTTAGGCTTGCTCGTTAAATATTTTTTTACTAAATTCTCTAACGCTTTATCTTTTTTTATGTAATAAAACACAACCGCACTCTCAAGTGCTTCAAGAATAGCGTTTCTTGGCAGAAATTTGCCGTTATCGTCTTCTAAAAATCCTGTCTTTTCAAAAGAAGTAGGAGTCCAAAATATAAGCATCTCTTCTCCTTACTTAAACTCAGCCAATGCTTTATCGATTTTTTGAGAAATTTTCTCATCAAATAAAGCAATTGTAGGCACCATCCACTCAAGCCAATATCTTGCTTCTCCGCTTTTATTTTCCCCAAAATACGCCAACGCTATTCTTCCAAACCCCATCTCTTTTTCGATTTTTTTAGCATCTCTTAAAAATCTTCTAGGAACCGGCGGTAATTCTTCATATGGAAGAGGTTTTCCTTCATCTCCGTGTTTTTTTACCAAACTTGCCGCACTTCCTAAATTTCTTAAAGCTTCAATAATATGAATAAACTTATGTTTTTTTAAAAATGCCAATAAAATTTCTCCTGCCGGAATATGAAGAATCGGAGTATCTACATCATCTTCCCTTAAATATACGTATAAATACGCCCTACCTTCTATCATTTCGATTTTAGCAAACATCTTTTTATTTTTTGGCAGTTCTTTTAATACTTCTATTACTTCATGTTCTACTTCGTTTTCAGTATATTTATCCCCAGCCTTTTTATTAGCAGCGGCAAAATAAGTCTCTTCCCCGTCTTTTTTACCAAAAACCAAATCAAATCCCCATTTTTTAAGTGATTTTATTTTGAATTCTCTCTCTTTTTCAGGTTGTCCGAGTGTTTCAAAAACAAGTGTATTTAATAACTGTTCGCGCCTTAGTTCAGTTATCATAATTTTCTCCTTTTAGTTTTTTATAATTATAAAATTTTAGCATATCTTTGTCAAGTTTTATGAGCATATTAAAATAATGGATGAGTTACTTATCAAAATAAAAGAATCTAAACGTAAATTTTCACTATTTATAATTTTTATTGATAGAAAAAAAGAATCTGGTATAAATTTTTCTTATATAACATATATTTAACATTCTATCACTTCTACTTTTTTACAATTTTCTCATAAAAATCACAAAAAGGAGTAAAAACATGAAAAAAATATTAACAATCGCGGCACTTGCTTCGGCAATGTTCGCAAGCAACTACGCACATAGCACATGGAGCTACAGTGAAAAAACAGGTCCTGAATACTGGGGAGACTTAAAACCGGAATATAAAATATGTAAAATAGGAAAAAATCAATCCCCTATTGATATCAGTGGAGCTGTAAGCGCTACTCTTACACCTGTAAATATTTACTACGACATAAAAGCAAAAACATTTCTAAACAACGGTCATACTTTAAAAGCTGAAATGAAAGACGGAGCAAAACTCTATATAGACGGAAAAGAATTTAGACTGCTTCAATTCCATTTCCATACCCCAAGCGAAAACACAATAAACGGTGAATATTTTCCAATGGAAGGACATTTTGTTCATTCTACAAAAAACGGTGAATTAGCGGTAGTATCGGTGATGTTTAAAATAGGCAGACACAATCCCGCTATGCAAAAACTCATAAATAATATGCCAAAACACGCGGGTGAAAAGAAAAATATCTGTTCTGCTAATCTAAAAGCAAAAGATTTGCTGCCAAAAAGTTTAGAGTATTACAGATTTAACGGTTCTTTAACTACTCCTCCTTGTACCGAAGGGGTTAGATGGTTCGTATTAAAAGAACCTGTCCAAATGAGCGCCGAGCAAGTAAAAGAATTTGAAAAAATTATGGGTAAAAACAACCGCCCGATTCAACCTCTCAACGCAAGAGTAATACTAAAATAATCACACCTCATCAGGAGGAGTGATTTTTTCTTTTTTTAAGAGCTTATTCCAAAGTCTTTTATCGTTCCACTCTTCTTTTATTCTCTCACTAAAAACAATATCTTCAAGCCTTATCTCACCCATTCCCTCAAAATTATAAGCATCTTCTCTAAAACATTCGGCATATCCTGTATCAGTTTCATGAACCACTACAGAATAAAGCTGTACTTCTTTTTCTTCGTTTCTAAATTCCATACATTCTAAGATTCTGTCAATCATCAAAAAAAATACCCTGCTAAACTGCTCAGCACTTGGATTTACGGGAAGTTCAATCCATCTTTCACTGAATTTCTTAGCCCAGTTTATATATTCCGGGTCATCTTCTCTCCATAAAGTAATAGCATGATCAAAACTGTCGATGAGTTCTTTAATGGTAAGCTTCATAAGACCGAAATCATATACCATCTGCCCCCTATCCAAAAAATTACTGCTTAATTTCACTTCCACTTTGTAACTGTGCCCATGTATTGAACGACTACACCGCCTGCTTGTACAATTTCTTACAATATGGGCGTTTTCAAATTTAAAAAGTTTTCTTATAATCATCAAACACCTTTTTTCTTGCCAAAAAGTCTTATATGAATCCTGTCACTGTAACAATAACCGTTTTTTAAACAGAATTCAAATACAAAAGGAGCATTTTTTTCAAGCTCTTCTTTTGTAGCCCCAAGAGGCATACAATAAATAGGAATATCTATATTTTTAGTTATCTCCTCTATTTCATTTTTTAAATCCCTGTCTATTACAAATTTAAAAAAACTTTTTTTAGCGTTTTTAGCGTATGATTTTATTACTTCTTTTTTGACTCTTTTATTATATTCTTCACCACTGTTTGATAATTTTACACTCATGGCAAACACAACATCTTTATATTTTGGATATTTTTCAAAATCTATATCTATAGTGGCATTAGTTTCTATTGTTATTTGATTTTCAAACCATTCTACCAATGGATAAAGCTCTTTATGAAACAAAGTCGGCTCACCGCCTGTAATAACAAGATGAGGCTTTTTATCTAAATATTTTAAAATCTCTTTTTTTATTTCTTCAATATTCATTAACACCCACTCTTTTTGATAATTTTTATCAACTGCATAATAACTGTCACAGCCTTTATCGCCAAATCCGGGACATTTCAGATTACATCCTCCTACTCTTACAAAAACACTCGGTGTCCCACAATATTTACCTTCCCCCTGAACTGAA
This sequence comes from Nautiliaceae bacterium, assembly GCA_027062285.1. Classification (GTDB taxonomy): domain Bacteria; phylum Campylobacterota; class Campylobacteria; order Campylobacterales; family Nautiliaceae; genus Caminibacter. The sequence continues at coordinate 2,485 of JAMOTL010000058.1, read as the reverse complement.
TAAAATATTTCACTTACAGGTATTTTTTTCACTTTACTTTCCATTTCTTAGAAACTAAAATTTTTCCGTTTTCCAAAATTCTGCCTTCAAAAACATCACCCTTTTCTACCAAACCGACACCATTAGGAGTTCCTGTCATTACAACATCTCCCGCATTCAATCCGAAAATTATCTCAATGTCTTCAAACAAAAATTCAGGCTTGTATATCATCAAAGAGACATCCCCTTTTTGAACAAGTTTTCCGTTTTTATAAACCTCAAGCCCCAAACGTTCTATATTTTCAAAATCTACAAAATCACTAAAAACAACCGCCCCTTTAAATGCCTTTGCTCTCTCCCAGGGAAGCCCTTTTTTCTTAAGCTTGCTTTGTATTTCACGCAAAGTAAAATCAAAGCCAAACCCGACTTTTAATGTATCTCCTATCAAAAAACATATTTCGCCTTCATAATGCATCGGTGAATATCCGGGCAATACAATCTCATCACTTACACTGCTAAAAGGTTTCATAAAATAAACAGGCTCACTTGGCATTTCGTTATTGAGCTCTTTTACATGCTCGACATAATTACGCCCGACACATACTATTTTAGCGCTCATTTTTCTATATCGCATAATTTGGCATACCCTTTCCCAACCCTGGCAACAGGTTCAAATTCTCCATCCATTATCATCTTTTCAATCTTTAAAAAGAAAGGAACTGTAGCCATCTCTTCATTTTCAAACGTCCCGTAAAGAGTAGTTAAAAAAGCTCTTTTACAGCCTTTAATCACAGGCGGAAAGTTTTCATCTATTCTTTCAAGCTCAATGCCGAATTTTTCAGCCTCACTTTCGCCTGCCGGTAAAACTTCACCTGTTTTATCCATTATTTCTACCATTTCAAGAGGCACAAGACATACACTTGCTTTTTCTGTCTTTTTTATATTTTTAAATGTATCTTTTGGCTCATCAAGCCCTTTTTTATTCCTTCCTATACTAACCATTAAAAGCGGCGGTTTAGAAGATACTCCCGTAAAATAACTAAAAGGTGCTATATTTATAATTCCATTGTTTTCAGTAACTATCCACGCAACAGGACGCGGTATTATATTTCCTGCCATCAGTTTATAACGCTCTTTACTTTCAATTTTATTAAAATCCACAACTTTCAATTTTTCTCCTTTAAAGACACTCAACGGTATATGAAAAATTCAATTTATAAATATTATTTTGAGGCACGGGAAGTGAAAGGACTCTTACTTTACTTTTTACAGGATATATATCCGTATTATGATAAAAATTTATGTTTTTTAAATAACATTTTTTATTTAATTTTTTGCTTAAATTTTTAGCAAATAAATTTGCTCTTTCATATGCTTTAATTTTAAAAATTCTATTTTTTTCATTTTTATCTTCCAAAAAACCTATTTTATTAATACTCACTTTCGAAAACTCTGATATTTTATTTACATAATCAGTAAATCTATCCAAATTATTTTCATCAAATACACAATGAATATTTACATTCGCCTTATAGCCCTTAAATATTTTCTTTTTTTTCTCATAACTGTAAAAAGGATAAATATTATAATTGTTTATTTTGCAAAATTTGTTTTTTAAATCGGAAATATGGTTTATGACAAAGAATAAATTTTTGTTAAAAATAGAAGCATTTAAAAAAGATTCTATTTTAGCGGTTTTAATTTCAATCTCAACACTTTCTTTTTTAAAAACTTCAAAACCAAAAAGAAAAATAGTTGTTAAACAAATTAAAAAAAATTTTTTCATTTTAAACTCCCCACACTGTTATTACAATCTCCCTGCTGCTTGGATAATCCCTATGTTCGTTTAGATATATCCCCTGCCACGTCCCGAGATTAAGCCTTCCGGCGGTTATCGGAATATTAAGACTTACTCCAAACATAGAAGATTTAAAATGAGCCGGCATATCATCGGGACCTTCAAGAGAATGGTGATAATGATACCCGTCAGGCACAAGGCGGCTTGAAATTTCTTCCATATCAATTCTCACTTCAGGTGAAACGTTTTCATTAATGGTAAGAGAAGCCGATGTGTGTTTTAAAAAAAGATTCATCATTCCAACTTCAACATCGCTTATATCAACGGCATTTAAAATTTTATCGGTTATTAGAAAAAAACCTCGACTTGGAGCTTTAATCCTTACAATCTCCTGTTTCATTTTCATATTCCACATCCTCCGCTTCCTCAACATATTCAGCATTAAAATCAATTACAAAATCATCTTTTAAAGCGTTTAAAATATCAAAAAACTTTAAAATTTTATCTTCCCTTACGTCTACCTTTACAATCAATTTCCCCTCCTTATTATAAATAATTAAAAATCGTCTAAATTCAAACTACCTTTGGAGTAATTAACTACGTTTCCTTCAAAAAAGTTTGTTTTCTGGTCGTTAAAACTGCTGAAACTGTCAAACCAGCTGATAGGGTTTTTAAGTCCAACTTCCGGGAACAGCAATTCAAGCCCCA
>JAMOTL010000057.1 GCA_027062285.1 Nautiliaceae bacterium | reverse complement strand
TCGAGTAAAAACTTCGGTATAATCGTGATAGTTAAAAGATTTTTGAAAATTTTTTGTTTATTTTATTTTAATTGGAAAAAGCCTAAATTTCGGACTCCAATCTTCAAAAAACCCGAAATTTAATGAATTCAACCGAAACATATGAAGTATTGAAACTAACAAGAATAATAATAATTCTGATCTAGATCGTAAATTCAACCGAAACATATGAAGTATTGAAACCTTTTATACAATTCAAAAACTTCTTTCTTTTTAGGAATTCAACCGAAACATATGAAGTATTGAAACAACGGCTTGTCAAGGGTCGCGTAGCGACTTGCGAAGATTCAACCGAAACATATGAAGTATTGAAACTTAATTAAGGTTTTGCTTTTAAGCATTTCGTATGCTTATTCAACCGAAACATATGAAGTATTGAAACGCTTATTATGTAAAAAATTAAAAAAGGGGGCGAAAAAATTCAACCGAAACATATGAAGTATTGAAACTTTTTAATCCTTTCTAAAACACATTAAAAATCCCATTCAACCGAAACATATGAAGTATTGAAACAAATAGTAGTCTTATTGCTTTTCCTGCTATGTCTTCATTCAACCGAAACATATGAAGTATTGAAACTTTTTCAGTGTAGTAAATAATTTCTATTTCTATTTTCCCAAGATTCAACCGAAACATATGAAGTATTGAAACTATTATCTAAAATTTTAATAAGTGTATCTGTTAAAATTCAACCGAAACATATGAAGTATTGAAACAATTCTAAGTCGTAGTTGTCTCTAATCTTTTGCAGATTCAACCGAAACATATGAAGTATTGAAACACATTTTCTGGAACTTCAATATTTTTGTATTTGTCATTCAACCGAAACATATGAAGTATTGAAACTATAAATAGAGTGCTTACAACTGACGCAAACGATGGAAATTCAACCGAAACATATGAAGTATTGAAACTCATTTCAGCTATTGCCGTTATTTCGCACATATTTCCTATTCAACCGAAACATATGAAGTATTGAAACTTATTTGTCGTTGTACTTGTAATTACTGTATGTGTATTCAACCGAAACATATGAAGTATTGAAACCTTATCGTTATAAGAGATACTGAGGACAATGTAGAATTCAACCGAAACATATGAAGTATTGAAACTTTCCTCTTCGGAAAAATAAGAATTTTCCATTGAAATTCAACCGAAACATATGAAGTATTGAAACCATTTTTGCCCTCGCTTAAATCTAAACACTTGATTTTCATTCAACCGAAACATATGAAGTATTGAAACGCTTTCTTTCCCCGTTTACATTTAGAAAAAAATCAAATTCAACCGAAACATATGAAGTATTGAAACCTTTCCATTCTTTAATCAGGTCAGGTCTTGCGCTGATTCAACCGAAACATATGAAGTATTGAAACTAAATAGTACGTGTTTAAAATCATTGTCTTCAATTATTCAACCGAAACATATGAAGTATTGAAACGCTTTACCGCCTCATCGTGCCATTCACTCTCACTATTATTCAACCGAAACATATGAAGTATTGAAACTACCATAGGGGTTTTTGTGATAGGTTTTTTAGGGATTCAACCGAAACATATGAAGTATTGAAACTTAATTAAGGCTTTGCTTTTAATCATCTCGTAGGCGATTCAACCGAAACATATGAAGTATTGAAACTCTTTATAAACAAGAATTTGATAACTCATCTTTAAATTCAACCGAAACATATGAAGTATTGAAACCATATCTTTTAACCTCTGCTACACTCTCGAATATGTATTCAACCGAAACATATGAAGTATTGAAACTAAATCATCATCAAATTTTACCCCGTCACTTTCAAGATTCAACCGAAACATATGAAGTATTGAAACTCTCTAAATATGTCGGTGACTTCGTTGCTGTTAAATTCAACCGAAACATATGAAGTATTGAAACAACCTAAAAGCTACCCGTTTATAAGTTTGAATTATAAATTCAACCGAAACATATGAAGTATTGAAACTGTTATAAGCCCCAATAATAGTCTGGTAGCTTTGATTCAACCGAAACATATGAAGTATTGAAACGACGAACAGGTTAGAGTTTTAGAAAAATTTGAGAAATTCAACCGAAACATATGAAGTATTGAAACGATATATAAATATTTACTTGTAGTCTTGCTAAACTCTCATTCAACCGAAACATATGAAGTATTGAAACATTAAGTTCCATACAATAATTTCTCCAAATGCCCGTATTCAACCGAAACATTTGAAGTATTGAAACTTTATTTTGCCTCTTATTCCATAATAAGTCACTACCCATTCAACCGAAACATTTGAAGTATTGAAACGAAAAGATGACGATAATAAAAAAGAAAAAACGGACAACAACATTCAACCGAAACATTTGAAGTATTGAAACTTTTTGGTGCCTGTTTAGTTCGTGATTGCCTGTGTAATTCAACCGAAACATTTGAAGTATTGAAACGACATAAGTTTCCCTCCCTTTTTTGTCTACTTTTACATTCAACCGAAACATTTGAAGTATTGAAACGGTTTTTTTGCCGTTAGGTTTTATTTCTAAATAAAGATTCAACCGAAACATTTGAAGTATTGAAACAACAATCAAAATCAACGGGGCTAAAAAATTCATTTTTCATTCAACCGAAACATTTGAAGTATTGAAACCACAGCAGGATAATAAATATAGAGGCAAGAAACAACGATTCAACCGAAACATTTGAAGTATTGAAACGCTCATAAGCTCGTCTATAACATCTTCAAGTGCTTCATTCAACCGAAACATTTGAAGTATTGAAACAAGGATTTTAACAAATAAGAATCTAACTAAAACACAAAATTCAACCGAAACATTTGAAGTATTGAAACTTTTTTTGCTCCTTGTTTTGATTATAAAGATAAGTGGATTCAACCGAAACATTTGAAGTATTGAAACTCGGGTTATGCGGGTGGAGCTTTGGGGAAAATGCAAAATTCAACCGAAACATTTGAAGTATTGAAACTAAAAAATAAAACAGGAGGCGAAAGATGATTAACATATTCAACCGAAACATTTGAAGTATTGAAACCAAAATCAATCGCCCAAAAATTTTGAAGATGTGTTTAAAATTCAACCGAAACATTTGAAGTATTGAAACTTTAATAGCCTCTATTTCTTCAATAGTTACAGCAGTATTCAACCGAAACATTTGAAGTATTGAAACCCGTTAGGAATAGCGTAATGCGGTATTTTCCTTGCTTATTCAACCGAAACATTTGAAGTATTGAAACAAAAATAAATTTCATCGATTTTATCGGGGTTGAGAGATTCAACCGAAACATTTGAAGTATTGAAACCAAAATCAATCGCCCAAAAATTTTGAAGATGTGTTTAAAATTCAACCGAAACATTTGAAGTATTGAAACGCTCTCAAAAATAGGATTAAGCACATAATCAATCAGGATTCAACCGAAACATTTGAAGTATTGAAACACGTTAGCGGATTTAGCAAAAGACACTAACTGGGAGAAAAATTCAACCGAAACATTTGAAGTATTGAAACACTATTTGCATATAGTTTAGCTCTTCACCTTCTAAATTCAACCGAAACATTTGAAGTATTGAAACACAATTAAAGGTGCAAGCAATATTGAAAAGGAGTTTATTCAACCGAAACATTTGAAGTATTGAAACCTATTTTGTTCATTAAACTCAGTTGCCGCCCACCTTAATTCAACCGAAACATTTGAAGTATTGAAACACTAACAACTCTGCCTGAGACAATAGGCAATTTAAGATTCAACCGAAACATTTGAAGTATTGAAACTAGGATAAATAATCACCCTCTTTTCAAAATCTACCCAATTCAACCGAAACATTTGAAGTATTGAAACCCGTATAATAAGCTGGATAATACCCTGCTTCATAGATTCAACCGAAACATTTGAAGTATTGAAACTACCCTGTTTACTCCGAATATCACCTTTCTGTCGTTTTCATTCAACCGAAACATTTGAAGTATTGAAACAAATTCGCATCTGAATAAATATTTTTGCAAATTAAATTCAACCGAAACATTTGAAGTATTGAAACTTTTATATTCAAGGAATTGAAGAAGATGATTTAATTTATTCAACCGAAACATTTGAAGTTAGAAGATTTTATAAATTATATTTAATTTGCTTGTTAATAATTTAGATTAGGTTTATTAAATATTTTAAAAGCAGAAGATTATACTTGGATTCTCAATATTTCTTAAAGATTAAAGATTAAAACTTAAACTTTTTTATCTCCAAATCATTTTCAAAATCGATATAATAGAAAATCTCATCCTGCAAATTAAGAAGGGTTTTTAGCCCAAGCATTGAAGCAATCGAACCTACAAGGTTTACCATCGGAGGCAGCTGTCCTTTTACTTCATGATTTTTTGTAGCAAATATTTCAAAAGGAGTGGTTTTAAAAACTCCCACTTGACCTCTGTATTCTTCTACGCTCGCATAAATCCACGGAATTGAATTAGATTTAGCGAATTTATCGATTTTTTTTCTTACTTCAAAATTATCCGTAGCATCTAAAATCAAATCGATATCCAATTTAATATTTTCATCAAAATATCCCTCAATAGCAATTATTTCCGTATCAGGACATCTTTTTATGTTTTCACAAAGTCTTTTTGCTTTACTTTCACCAATATTTTCCAGTGAAAACTGAAATTGTCTATGGATATTATGTTTTTCGATTTTATCAAAATCAATAAGATAAATTTTTTTAAGCCCTATACAGCTAAGAGTGGTAGCAATAATATTTCCAAGCCCTCCGCACCCGACGATTAAAATGCTTTTTTCTTTTAGTGTTTCTTGATTTTCTTTACCTATTACTTCTATTTGTCTTCTATACATCAAATTCTCTCAATGATTCAAATACTTTCAATGCCTGAAAATGCTCTTTTACATCATGACATCTGACAATACTTGCTCCGTTTCTAACGGCTTCAGTATGTAAAATCAGCGTCCCCGGAAGCCTTTGGGCCGGAGTCGTAGAAATACCTTCTTTTTTCATAATAATATCTATCATACTTTTTCTGCTGGCACCTATTAACAACTCATAACCGAAATGTAAAAAATGCTCCATATGTTTTATCAAAGCCAAATTATCCTGAAGTCTTTTACCAAAACCTATCCCAACATCGAGAATTATGTCTTTAATCCCGAAATTCTTTGCTTTTTGAATTCGTTCATTAAAAAAATCATCAACTTCCAAAATTACATTTTCATAAAAAGGATTTTGCTGCATGTTTTTCGGATCACCTTTTTTGTGCATGATTACTACGGTAGCATTATACTTTGCGACAATTTTAGCATATTCATCATTCTCAAGCCCGGTTATATCATTTGCTATTTTAAAACCTCTATTTAATGCATATTCTAAAACTTCAGGTACAAAAGTATCAATACTAAAAACTGCTCTTTCATAGAGTCTGTTCACATAAATTTCATCAATAATCGGTTTTACCCGTCTAAGCTCTTCTTCAATACCCGGATATTCGCTTCCCGGACGGCTAGATATTCCTCCTATATCTATTATTTCAGCTCCGTCATTAATCATATTCTCAATTTGTTTTACAGCTTCTTTTCCCTGAAATCTACTCCCTTCAAAAAAAGAATCATCATTAGCATTTATTACACCCATAATTTTTACGGGATATTTTGGTAATTCCACAAATTCTTTCAATTGTTTGGCAAGAGATTTTAACTTAAAAGGCTGTGCCAGTTCTTTTTTGCTTAAAATTTCAAGCTGTTTTTTATTACATAAAAGAAGCGCATCAAAATTTTTATTATTACAGTTTGGTACTCCTCTTGGTACGGCAAGTTCCGCTCCGATACTTAAAGCATCTTGTTTTAAAATATTTGCAGCCCCGCAGTTCATGTCTTTTATATAAAAAATAAACTCACATTTCTTTTTTTTCATAATATCGATTCCAGGCTTATCGACACCTAATTTTTGCATAAGTTTTGCCAAATCTATATCATAGTTTAATTTATAAACTCTCATTTTCTCTCCTTAAACCCGAGCATCACCATTGATAACACAGCTTTCGGATCGATATTTAGCTCAAGCATCATCAAAGCGTCATTTATAATTTTCAACTGCTCTTCTGAAGAAGCTTTTGGCAAAAGTTCTTTCAAAATTTCCTTTATTTCTTTAATTTCAAGATCTTCTTTTAATAAATCGAATATTAATGAATTGGTTATATTATTTATATTATATTTTTTTTCTTCTTCTTTATAAAAAATTTTTTCAAGTACAAGTCGAGACAAAACAGTATCCAATAGATTATATTTCGATTCGCTCAGAAGCACGAATTCTATATTTTTGGGAGACTCTTCCAAAATTTTTAAAAGAGCGTTTTGGGCATAAATATTATATTTTTTAGCTGCTATCAAAATAATTTTTTTGTGTTTTTCAGCAATATAAGCCTCTTTTTTTATTTCATTCACATCTTCGATTTTCAATTCGTCTCTAATAAAAGAAACATCATATTTAATATCTTTCAAAGCTTTTTCATAATCATTCGTAATTATTACTTTATTCAAATTTCTATTTCTCCAAAAATAGCTGCTTTTAAAGATTCATTCAACATATCGGCCAAATCAAGCAGTTTCCTATCCAAATTCACATCGATGGATTTTAAATAAAAATTTTTTGAAAGATCTGTATCCATTATCCAAAAAAACGATTCGGGTTTCCTTCTTACAAATTTTAAAAGATTTGTCTCTTTTCCGATATACCAAAAAATATATTCGTCATTAAATGAAATATTCAACATATCCTCTATCATATCAAACTGTTCGGGATGTCTGGCCGATTTCATTTGCGGAACAATTTTAAAAAGATTGTATAAAGGAATAAAAGAAGGTTTGAATTCATTAAAATTATTAATTTTTTGAATAAGATAATCCCCATACCATTCTCTTTCGTCATCGGTAACAATCAAAACACTTTTTCCTTCTATTATTTGCGATAAAAAATCGGATAGAAGAGGAACAAAATCAAGTCTTCTTTCTTCCATCCATTTTATATTTTTTTTACGGATTAAATCAATTATAAAACGATTCAAATCCATTATTTATCCAATTCATAAGCTTTATGAAGTGCTCTTACAGCCAACTCTCCGTATTTTTCATCTATTACCATTGATATTTTTATTTCACTTGTACTGATCATTAATATATTTATATTTTCATCCGCTAATGTTTTAAATGCCGTAGCGGCAACTCCGCTGTGAGATTTCATACCTACTCCCACGACGCTTACTTTTGCGATGGAATCATCGTATTCTATGGATTCGGATTTGTTTTCATACTCTTTTAACACTTCTTTAGTCAGCTCAAGTTCCGTTTGAGGAACGGTAAAAGTTAAGTTCGCTTTATTGTCTTTTCCTACATTTTGTACAATCATATCAACATTTATATTTTTATCCGCTAATTTTCCAAAAATTTCAGCACTGATTCCGGGTCTGTCTTCCACCCCGAAAATACTCACTCTTGCCTGATTTTTATCAAGGGCAATACCGCTTACCAATACTTTTTCCATATCTGGCGTCTCCTTTGTTATTAATGTTCCTTTTACTTCCGGTTTAAAAGATGATTTTACTTCGATATCGACATTTAATTTTTTTGCAAGCTCGACCGAGCGGCTTTGCATAACTTTTGCACCGAGACTTGCCAGCTCCAACATTTCGTCATAACTTATTACGTCGATTTTTTTGGCTTTCGGTTCAATTCTCGGATCAGTAGTATAAATTCCGTCGACATCTGTATAAATTTCACATTTATCGGCATTAAGGGCACCGGCAATAGCTACTGCCGTCAAATCACTCCCGCCACGTCCTAGCGTGGTAACATCTCCATTTTCATTGATTCCCTGAAAGCCCGCGACTATTACAACTTTACCTTCTTTTAAATGTTTTTGCATCTTTTCAGGTTCTATATCCATAATTCTGGCTTTAGTATGGTCGCTTGTGGTTTTTATTCCCGCTTGTCTACCTGTTAGAGCAATTGCGTCTATTCCCATCGCTTGAAGGGCAATACTTAAAAGTGCGCTTGTAACTCTCTCTCCGCTACTAACTAATAAATCCACTTCTCTTTGCGGAGGAGTCTTACTGAAATGATTTGCATATTCTAAAAGTTTATTCGTCTCTCCAGCCATAGCGGAAACAACAACAACTACGTCATCGCCTCTTTCTTTATATTTTTTTACGATATTGGCGACATTCTGTATCCTATCCAAATCTCCTACACTTGTTCCACCAAATTTTTGAACTACTAACATTTATCTCCTTTATAGATACCCTTGCTTTTTAAAATAATCTATTACCGTTTTATATACAGGTCTTTTAAATGATTTTACATATTTGAATACATCATTAAGACTTACAAATTTATACTCTTTAAATTCCGGAACCTCCGTATTTAAATTTATCTTTGCCGACGGTTTTAATCTGACTAAAAAATATTTTTGTGTCTGACCGTCGAAAGGATACATTTTTTCGGCAATTTTTTTGGGAAAATCATATTTCAACCACTCCGGCATTTCTGAAATAATTTCTACCTCATCTGTACCTATTTCTTCTTTTAATTCTCTTAAAAGAGCTTCTCTTGGGCTCTCTCCCTCATCAATACCCCCTTGAGGAAACTGCCAAGCATCAATATCTGTTCTTTTGGCAATTAATATTTCAACCTTTTCGGGATATTTAGGTGAAAGTATTATCGCCGCAACATTTGGTCTATATTTTTTCAACACTTCACCTTTTTTTTGTAAAATTATATCTAAAAATGGAAATTTGAAAATGAAAAAAAGAAAATTATTATATATTCATATACCTTTTTGCGACAGTAAATGTAATTATTGTGCTTTTAATTCTTATACTAATCTAAATCATTTGAAAAAAGAGTATTTCGACGCTATAAAAAAACAGTTTCTTTTTGAAAACGACACCAAAGATTATTACACCGTGTTTATAGGAGGAGGAACTCCTTCGACAATGTCCGTAACTTTTTACGAAAAACTTTTTTCTCTTCTTTCCCCTTACATAAAAAAAGTAAAAGAAATTACCATTGAATGTAACCCTAATACTTCAAAAGAATGGCTAAAAGAGATAAAAAACTTCGGAGTAAACAGAATCAGTTTCGGGGTTCAAAGCTTTAATGAAAATAAATTAAAATTTTTAAACAGAAATCACTCTCCCAAACAAGCTATAGAAGCGATAATTTCAGCAAAAGAAGCCGGATTTGAGAATATTAATCTTGATTTGATTTATTCAACCGCTATAGATACCGAAGAACTTTTGAATAACGATTTAAAAACCGCTTTTTCTTTACCGATAAATCATATAAGTGCATATTCTTTAACTATTGAAAAGAATACAAAATGGGAAAATGATTACACTAAAAGACAAGAAAACGAAGAACTTGAAATAAATTTTATAAATAAAATAAAAGAAAAATTCTTACAATATGAAATATCAAACTTCGGCAATCAGTGTCTCCATAATCTAGGATATTGGGAAGGATTGGAATATACCGGCATTGGAGCCGGAGCTGTGGGATTTAAAAAAAATTACCGATATTACACTCAAACCGATGTAAATAAATATATAAAAAATCCCATAAAATACACTTACGAAAAATTATCCCCACAAGACCTAAAAAAAGAAAAAGTTTTTTTAGGACTGCGTTCAATTTTGGGTTTTGAAAAAAATATTTTAAATGAAAATGAAAAAGAAAGAGCTGAAATTTTAATAAACGAAAAAAAACTATATGAAAAAGAAGGAAAAATATATTCTTTTGATTTTTTATTGGCAGATGCTTTAAGCGCTTATATTCTCGAATAATTACCAAGGAGCAATAGCACTCCAGAATTTAGCAAGCCAGTTTTGTTCGGTATATCTCTTTAAATCCCCCTCACTTTCATATGCTATTTTAGCATCAGCAATATATTTGCTGTCTATAGTATTATCAGGACTTATGTCTTCAGGTCTTATCACACCGCTTATTTTTATAATCTGTTTTTGACCGTCTACGAATATTTCACGGGTACCATAAATATAATAATTACCGTTAGCCAAGATTTTAACTATTCTCGCACTGATGGTAGTTTGAAATTTTTCGTTTCTTTGCTGAGTACCGCTTCCTTGAAAACTTCTGCTCGAATTCATTGAAGGCATATTAACAGACAATCCTGTTTTTCCCATTTTTAATTCTTTTCCCCCAAAATATCCGCTGCCTGATATCGATGCGTCAAATAATCCTCCGTTATCCGTATTTGCTTCATTAAGTTTCTTACTGGCTTGTGAAGACTGAGTGATTTGTTCGGTTATTACTACCGTTACCACATCATTTACCTGTTTGGCTTTCGTATCGGAAAAAAGATTGTCACCGTTAGTAAAAAGTGAACCGGGATTATTTAACGTTTCTTTTTCACGGCTTGGCATTTCTTCAACATACTTAGGAGGGGTCATAGATATGGACGGATCCATAGGATGAGAAGCACATCCGAAAAAAAACATTACCGGCAAAATCAAAAGAGCGGATTTTTTCATAAGAATCCTTTTTTTATTCAAAAAGCAAAAAGTGTTCCAAATAATCCACTCTGTTTCCACCTTTTTGTTTTGCCAGGATAATCGCTTCTTCCGCTCTTTTTATCAATGAAGAAAGTTCTTCATTATTTTGGAGCTGAGATATTCCTATACTTGTAGAAAGGTTAATTTCTTCATTTTCTATTTTTAACTGCGATATTTTTTTATTTATTCTTTTAGCGAAATTTAATAATTCGTCTTGTGTAGAAAATGTAACTATTATAAATTCATCACCACCGAATCTTCCTACAATATCCATTCCTCTTATTTCTTTTTTCAAAAAAAGTCCTATTTCTTTTAAAATTTTATCAGCGAATTTATGACCGTATTTTTTATTATAAAATTTAAATCCGTCAATATCTATAATCATAATACTCAAAGGCAGTTTTTTTCTTTTGGCTACATTGTAATATTTCTGAGCGGTCTCAAAAAAATAAACACGTTTATAAACGTCCGTCGTTTCATCAAACTGTGAAAGTTTCGATATTTTCATATTTAACAAATCTATTTTTGTTTTCAGTTTAGCTATAAAAAACGACATAAAAATAGAAAACAAAAACAATATTGAAAATACAATAACCAAAATATAAGGAATTGTTTTATCCGATAAAAAAAGCATATATTTTAAAAATAAAAATAATATAAAAGTAAATAACAGCGATGTAATAAAATCTTTAATTATCATTTTTAAAAAAGAATCAATTTTCAATTAAACCCCTCCTTTTAATTCTCTTATTCCTTTTTTTATATCGTCAAGCCTCATAAAATATTCACCTATCAAAAACGCATCAACACCGTTTTTATGTAGTTTTTTTACAGTTTCAAAATCATTGATTCCTGATTCAGCAACAATTATAATATTTTTAGGTAAAATGGGTATTAATTTTTTACTCAAATCCATATCCATTTTAAATGTCTTTAAATCTCTGTGATTAAACCCAATAATATCAGCTCCAACCGCTAAAGCCTTATCCAAGTCTTCTTTATCATGTATTTCAAATAAAACTTCCAAACCTATATTTTTAGCAAAATTATATAGTTTTTGTAATTGACTCAAATCAAGTGCTTTTGCTATCAGCAAAATAAAATCAGCACCCGCTGCGTATGCTTCGGCTATTTGAAATTCATCCACTATAAAATCTTTTCTTAGTAAAGGAATTTTACTGAATTCATTAATCTTTTTTAAATATTCCAAACTACCCTGAAAAAAATGAGGTTCGGTTAAAATACTCATAGCATCCGCCACTTCATTATATTCTTTAGCTATTGCCACAGGATCGAAATCTTCTCTTATAATTCCTTTGCTCGGGCTTGCTTTTTTAACTTCGGCAATAATCCTGTACGGATTATCACGAGTAGATTTTAAAGCTTTTTTTACATCCCTAAATTCTCTTTTTACTTTCAAAAATTTTTCAAAATCAACTTTATTTTTTCTTTTTTGAAGGTCTTTTTTTGTTTGATCTATTATTTTTTTCAAAATCATCAAGGCACCTTTTAATCATTTTTTTATGATAATTTATCTCTTTATCATTAATATGAACATTTTTTATTATCTCCCAAGCATCTTTACATTTTTTAAGTTTATATAACCCCCATGCCAAAGAATCCATATATTCTTCGTTTTCCGGGTCCAATACAAGAGCTTTTTGAACGTAGCTTAATCCTTCTTTTGGATTTATATCAAATTTAATTTCCAAATATCCCAAAAAATTATAAATATAAGCGCTTGGGTATAATTCGGACAAAAATTTCAATTTCCTTACTATATCTTTAATTTCATCCGAATCAGGCCGGTCATTATATAAAAATTCACAATATTTTAGAAGATATTTGGGATTTGATGTTTTTTCATATAATTCTAGAGCTGTATAAGCGGCTTTTCTATATCTTTTCATTTTTGAATAAAGTATCATTAAATATTCTTTATCCAATCCATATTTTTTAATTAAATTTTCCGCTTTTTTAAAGTCGTTATTCTGTATATAAATATTTAAAGCCAAAATATAATATCTGTTGTCATATTTTCCCAATTTTTCATAAATATTGGCCAAATTTTCATAATCATAAAGACTTTTATAAATATTGGCAAGTCTTAAACATACGTCATATTCACAGCCGTAAAGATTCAAATGCGTTCTTAAATATGCCAAAGCTTCGTTGTATTTTTTCAGATTAATCATAATATCCACCATATCCAAAAGGGTGTTTTTATTAGGGTTTAAAGCATAAAGCGATTTTAAATAATAAAGCGCTTCGTCATATTTTCCTTCTTTTATCAAAATATAACTCATCATAGAGTAAAAGAATTCATCTTTTTGATTAAGCTTGCTCAAAAGCACTTTTTTAGCCTCTTCATATTTTTTTTGATTTAAAAGTGAAAAAATCTCATATTTTAAAATTTTTTTATTACATTTTTCTTCACAAAGATTTCTTGAAAGTTTTATTACTTCGTCATATTTTCCTTCTCTATATAAATTTTCCGCAATTTTTTCCATATATATGGGTTTTTTTGTTTTTTCATATAAAAATTTATAAATATTTATAGCCGAATCATAATCTCTCTCGTCTTCCATTAAAAGAGCTCTTATTATATATTTGTCTTCATCAGGGATCACTTTTTTACCGATTTGAGGTTTTTTTACACTACATGCCGTAAAAAAAATAATCCCAAAAAGCAAAATAAAAATTTTATTCATCAGATTTCCTCTCAATAATTCCTGGACACTCTTTTTTTAGTTCGTCAATTTTGTCTTTGTAATAATCCCAAAAAGGAAAAGTTCTACATTGATTAGGTCTTACAGGATATATTTTACATCCGTTTTCAAAAAATATACAGGCAAATCCGCTTTTATGAGGTTTTTCTTTCAAAGAATAACGATAACCTACTTTTATCAAAAATTTTTCTTTAAATATTCCTTCATCGATTTTCAAAAAAGCTGAAATATTTTTAATATCGTTAGGTGTTACCCAAATATATCCGCTATCTCCTATACAGCAATTTCCCTCACATGTTTTACAGGCATCCGCATCGAATTTATATGGAAATCCTTCTTTTGTAATAATTCTCAATTTACACTCCGTCTTAAATTTTTATGCTGTTCGTATCGGCTTTTTTATAAATATTTTTTGCTTCATCAGAATACTCTTCACCTTCAAAACCTATGATAGGAGGATGAACCGTTGTCATAGATTTTGCATGCCTTTTAGCTCTTACCATAATGAGAGTGGCTTTTTTATTTATTTTAGGATGCAAAAAACGCATATCAGTTATTTTTAAAGGTTTTGGTAAATTTTTAACAATATCGTCCACTCTTTTCGCATCATAGCAAAATAAAAACTCTCCTCTTTCTTTCAATGACTCGTTTACTTTTTCAAAAAAATCTTTCATAGGTAAATACTCTTCATATCTTGCTATTTTTTTTATTTCATTGTCACTTTTTAAAGTTCCCTGATAAAAAGGAGGATTTGAAATAATAAAATCAAACTCTTTTTTAAATTCGGTTTTCAAAAAATCACCTTCAATAACTTCTGCTTCGAGTTTGTTTTCCTGTAGATTTTTTTTTATAAATTCTGTCATAATTTTTTGCTTTTCAATAAAAGTTAAATTGATTTCAGGAAAATCTCTTTTCAAAAGAAGCCCTAAAACTCCACACCCTCCCCCCACTTCTAAAACTTTTCCTTTTAGCTTAAATTTCGAAATAAAATCATATAAAAACATAGTATCGGAATTATAACAATATCCGTTTTTAGGTTGATAGAGTATCAATCCGTAAGTCCTAATTCATCAAGAATAGGTTTTATGTCTTCTTTATAATATTTCATAAGTAAAGACGGAATAAGATTTACCGCTTCTTTATCATGTCTCCATTCTTCTATCTTTTCTAAAATCACACTTTTCTTTTTTTCCTCAATATGTTTTGCTTTTTTGACTTTTTCTTTTATTTTATTAACCACCCCGTGTCCTTTTTTTGTAAAATTATAACTAAAAAGGGTTAAAATGATAATCATTCCGGCAAGACTTTCATCTTCCAGACTACCGAATAAAGTATTAGCCGATATAAACGGAATTCCAATGATAATAAGATGTGCGAATATAGCAAAAGAAGTTGATGATGTATGTATAGCTACCGATGCTCAAGAAGTTGTTGATGTTTGTAAAAAATATGGTTTTGATGCGGTTATGACAAATCCTAACCATCAAAGCGGCAGTGACAGAATTAAAGAAGCCAGCGATATTTTAAAACTTTCTCCGAATGAATTTATAATTAATATGCAAGGGGACGAACCGTTTTTAGAGCCGGAAATACTACACGCCGTAAAAAGTGCCCTATCTGATAACAATTTAGATTTCAATATGGTTAGCTGTTATAAAGAAATTGACGAGCTTCAGGCACAAGATCCGAATCTGGTAAAAGTAGTAATAGACCAAAATTCTTTTGCCATTTATTTTTCCAGAAGTAAAATACCTTATAACAGAGACAATATTCCTCATACTTATTTCGGGCATATCGGTATATACGGATTTGATAAAAAAAGTTTGGATGAATTTGTAACCATGAAAGGACATTTGGAACATATAGAAAAATTAGAACAGTTAAGGGTAATTGAAAACGGAAAAAAAATAAAAATGATAAAAGTAAAAACAAATAGTTTCGGTATAGATACGAAAGACGATTTGGAAAAAGCTATAAAATTCGCAAAAGAAAAGCAATGAAAAAAGTAGCTGTCAGTATAGGTGATTTAAACGGTATAGGAATTGAAATAGCTTTAAAAGCTCACGACAAAATAAAAAAATGGGTTAATCCGATATATTGTATAAATGAAAAGATGTTAAAAAAAGCCGCAAAACTTTTAAATATAAAAATTCCTGAAGATTTTAAAATTTATGAAGTTCCGGGAGATTTTGAAATAACTCCCGGAAAAATAGATAAAAAAAGCGGAAAATATTCATTCGACAGCTTTATTTCGGCTATAAATCTGGCAAAAGAAAAAAAAGCAGACGCAATTACTACTCTTCCTATCCACAAAGAAAGTTGGGCAAAAGCCGGGATTAATTACAAAGGACATACCGAAGTATTAAGAGATATATTTAAAAAAAACGCCATTATGATGCTCGGGTGTCCTAAAATGTACGTAGCATTATTTACAGAACACATTCCTTTAAAAAAAGTTGCTGAAAATATAAAAAAAGAAAAACTTTTTGAATTTTTAATTGATTTTTATAAATCCACCGGTTTTGAAAACATAGGAGTATTGGGTCTAAACCCTCATGCCGGCGATGGAGGAGTACTTGGAGACGAAGAAATAAAAGAAATACTTCCCGCCATATTGGAAGCGAATGAAACTCTTCAAAAAAATGTTTTTTACGGACCGCTTGTACCTGATATCGCTTTTGTAAAAAGAAAAGGAATATATATTGCCATGTATCATGATCAGGGATTAGCCCCTTTAAAAGCACTATATTTTGATGAAAGCATAAATGTTAGTCTGAATCTACCCATTTTAAGAACATCCGTAGATCATGGTACTGCTTTTGATATCGCATATAAAGGTATTGCCAATACAAAAAGTTATGAAAATGCCATAAAATTTATAAAAAACAGTAATTTTTGACATATATCAAGAAAAAAAAATTATCATTAGATATAATTAATCAAAAAAGGAGTGAAATTATGGAATTTCCAAAACTTATAAGATTTCAACATGAAAGTTTTATTAAATTCATCTACGCAAGCGTGATGGTAAAAGAACCTGATATAAGACATAAACTAGAAGATATCGCTATGTTTAAATACAGACATATGGTATGGGCTATGCAAGATGCCGTTTATAATGGTGTGAAATTTAATATGGATTTTGATGAAAAAGAAATAGCTAAAATCAAAGTTCAAAGAGAAGAAGATTTATTGGATGTATTAATTGATGATTTAGACAACAATATAGCGTTATACGAAGGTGTTGACGATCCTACAATTAACAGACTAAGAAGTGACGACAGTTATTTTATCGAAGAGTTAAGAAGACTTGATATTGAAGGTGAAATTACAGCATTTAACGAGAAAAAAGAACTTCCCGGAATTGAACTTGACGAAAACGCTAAAGCAGCATTGGTATTTTTCTTAATGGAAGAAACTTTTAAAGAATATGAATTAATCACTATTTACAGCTATTTAAAAGTACATACTGATATTACAGTAGCTTTATCAGCTTTTACGGATTTAGCATATGATTCTATTTATCATTTAAAAAGATTTGCCGAACTTGCCGCTAAAATGGGTGTATTAACATTACCAAGACCGATTCCGCATGAAAAATATGAAAATATCGGAATCATTGAATTCTTAAAAGAAAACATAGAAGAAGAAATGGATGCTGAAAAACAATGCTTAATTTTAGCTAAAAAAATCGGAAATAAAGAACTAAGTGACTTTTTATTATTTGTATCTCGTCAAGAAGTTTATCATGGAGAATTATTACAAAGAGCATTAAACGCAATCAATTCTAAAAAATAATTTTCCCTTTTTCTTTTTTTTATTTATTAATTTAAGTGTTTGTCACTAATGATAGCGAAAAAAGAAGGAAGAAGGCTTATGAATTTTTTGCCAAAACTTCCTCCGCTTCTTTATACCCAAGTTCAAAAGCTTTTTTATTAATTTCTACGGCTTTAGCAGGAACAGTTTCGATCATAGCTTGATATACAAGGTCTTTATCAAGATTATTCATTCTTGTAGCAATAGCAAGTGCTACAACTGATTGGGTAATAACGTTTCCTACTTGTTCTTTAGCAATAGTAATTACCTCAATAGGAAACATCTTCCATCTTGCTTTATCATCTTCTGTAGGATAAACTAAGTTTGGTTCATATACGATAATCCCGCCTTCTTTTACACCATCTTTAAATAGATGATAAGACTTATCGGCAACACTTAGCATAAAATCAATCTCACCATCTACAGCATATGGATAAAGAATCGGCTCATCATCCAGAATAATATCAACTTTTGTAGGTCCACCTCTCACCTGAGAAGTATATGTACCAACTTGTACGCCATATTTTCCGGCTTTCACATAAGCTCTAGCAAGAATTTCACCGGCAAGAAGAACACCTTGTCCCCCGACTCCTGTAAATCTTAATTGCTTTCTCATTATTTACCCCTTACTTTTTCTACCATTTTATAATATTCTTCACAATACTCAGGTTCTTCTACCTGGTGTAAAACACCTCTTGGAAATTTTCCTTGTTTTTTAAGTTCATATTTTTCTTCTTCACTCAATTTGTCCCATTTATTTTTAGGAATAAGATTTCCTTCAATCCAGTCCATATTCTTTTTAGCATTGGCAAGTTTATTTTTTCTACCGAAGTTTACGTGACAGTTTGAATGAACATCAAAGAAACTGAATCCTTTATGTTGGAAACCTTTTATAAATAATCTCTCTAATTTTTGAGCTTCTGCCACACTTTCTCTTCCGATAAATGTTGCTCCCGCCCCTTTTGCAAGTTCTGCCGGGTCAAAACTTGGGTCAATATTACCATATTGAGTCGTAACAGTCCATGCACCTTTTGGAGTTGTAGGTGAAACTTGGCTATTTGTAAGACCATAAATAAAGTTATTGATTAAAACAAAATTTAAATCAATATTTCTTCTACATCCATGAATTGTATGGTTACCACCGATTGCAAGTCCGTCACCATCCCCTGCTACTACGATTACGTGTTTATCAGGATTAGCAAGTTTTATACCGGTAGCATAAGCAACTGTTCTTCCGTGAGTGGTATGAACCGTATTTGCGTCGATGTAACTTGAAAATCTTCCTGAACATCCGATACCAGATACGATACAAATATCATTCTTATCCCATCCGAGTTTAGCAAAAGCTCTAATCATTGCTTTCATAATAATACCATCACCACATCCCCAACACCAAAGTGTTGGCATTTTATCAGTTCTTAAATAATAATCATAATTAAATGCCATAGTTACTCCTTATAATTTATTTGTTTATTTAGCTACCATTTCTTTTAATTTTGCTTTTATTTCAGCTGGACTTATAGGTCTTCCGTTTGCTTTAAATAATGTATCAAACGTTTCAGCCTTTCTTCCGCTTGCTCTTTGAATTTCTTTAAAGTATTGACCTTTATTCATTTCAGTTACCAATACTTTATCGAATTTACTGCATACTTCATCTATTTTTTCTTCCGGTGACGGCCAAAGTGTAATTGGTCTGAATAATCCTACTTTAATACCTTCTTCTCTTAGTTGCTTGATAGCTTCTTTAACAGCCAAGCTAACACTTCCGTAAGCTATCACAGCCATATCTGCATCATCAAGCATAAATTCTTCATAACTTTCAATTTCGTCTTTGTGAGCTAATATTTTATTAAATAATCTGTCAATTAATTCTTGACACAATTTAGCGTCTTCAGTCGGGAAACCTGTCGGTCCGTGATGAAGTCCCGTAATATGATATCTGTATCCTTTAAAAAATGGATTTAATACAGCCGGTTCATCAGGACCTACATTGTATGGTTCATATGTTAAAGGGTCACCTTCATAAACTTTTCTATTTACAATATTTTTTTCCACTTCATCTTTATCAGGCAGTACAGCTTTACCTACCATATGGCCAAGTGTTTCGTCTAGTAACACAAAAACAGGAGTCATAAATCTTTCTGCTAAATTAAACGCCCTAACAGTTTCTGTATAACACTCTTCAAGGCTTCCTGCACATAAAGTAATAGATTGGTAATCACCATGAGTTGGTGCTTGAGCTTGCAGAATATCACCTTGTTGCGGTCTTGTAGGAAGACCAGTACTTGGACCACCTCTCATTACGTTTGTAATTACAAGAGGAACTTCTGCCATAAACGCAAGACCGATTTGCTCAGATTTCAAACTAATACCAGGTCCTGAAGTATTCGTCATAGATTTAACACCACTCATACTTGCCCCAAGTGCAACTGAAATACCCGCTATTTCATCTTCCATTTGGATAAATGCTCCACCAACTTTAGGAAGTAATTTACTCATTTCATGAGCAATTTCACTTGATGGAGTAATAGGATATCCACCAAAAAACTTACACCCTGCATCAATTGCTGCTAAAGCTGCTAATTGATTCCCTGTAGATACTACTTCTCTTGGCATTATGCTTCTCCTTTTAGCTTTTTAACTTCATTTAGTTTTTTAAATTTATATTCATCTCTTTCCGCTACAAAAATACAAAAATCAGGACACTCAAGCTCACACTCTTTACATCCAATGCACCATTCAGGATGAGAAACTTTTACCATTTGACCTAAAATATTATGAGGATCCGGAACCATTTCAAGAACGCCTGTCGGACAAAATTCAACGCAAAGTTCACAGCTTTTACATTTAGCTTCATCAACCCAAACAGGTGTGTTTGCCGGAGCTTTTAATTTAAAATCTACATTCAAAGCCATTTAATCTCCTTTTTTTAATTTATTTTATCATAACAAAATTAAGACTTAAAAAATATTATTTACTTATAAAGAATATTATTTTGAGAAAAAATGTAACAATTTGTAACTTAAAATAAGTGTCAGTTACTTTTTATTAATAAAAAGAAAAACCCGAAAATTCGGGTTATTTTTTTCTTTCTTTAAGAGCTTTTGCTACCGTAACACCAATATCTGCCGGTGATTCCACAACATAAGCTCCGGCTTCTTTAAGCGCTGCCATTTTCTCAGCGGCGGTACCTTTACTTCCGCTTATAATCGCACCTGCGTGCCCCATTCTTTTACCTTTAGGAGCAGTTTGACCTGCTATAAACGCGATTACTGGTTTAGTGATTTTTTCTTTTATAAGTTTTGCCGCCTGAATTTCCAAATCACCACCGATTTCACCAATCATTACAATAGCTTCGGTTTCAGGGTCTTCTTCAAACATAGGAAGTAACTCTTTGTAACTTAGACCGATAATTGGGTCACCTCCGATACCAACTGCTGTTGTTATCCCAAGATCTTCTTTTACAACCTGATTACTTGCTTCATAAGTTAAAGTACCTGATTTTGAAATAAGTCCAACATTTCCTTTTTTGAAAATATGTCCCGGCATAATTCCGATTTTACACTCTTCTGCCGTAATAATCCCGGGACAGTTCGGTCCGATTGTTTTCATACCTTTTTTAGTAGCATAATGTTTAGCATACATCATATCCCTAACAGGTGCACCTTCTGTAATAATTACAGCAAGTTCAATTCCCGCATCTGCTGCTTCCATAACTGCATCCGAAACGAACGCAGGTGGAACGAAAATCATACTAACTGTAGCCCCTGTGGCTTTTACAGCTTCCTCTACCGTATTAAACACAGGTTTTCCAAGATGAGTCATTCCACCTTTATTAGGTGTTACACCACCAACTATTTGAGTTCCATATGCCATACACTGCTCTGAATGGAAAGTACCTTCTTTTCCTGTAAATCCTTGCACGATAACTTTTGTGTCTTTATTTACTAAAATACTCATTATAGCTCTCCTTTCGCAGCTTTTACGGCTTTTTGCGCTCCGTCTTTCAAGTCAGTTGCCGGAATAATATTTTTTATATTTGCATTTCTAAGTATTTCTGCAGCTTCTTCGGCATTGGTACCGTCAAGTCTTACAATTACAGGGACATTTACTTCTACTTTTTCAGTAGCTTGAAGAATACCGTTTGCGATACGGTCACATCTTACAATTCCACCGAAAATATTTACGAAAATTGATTTTACATTAGGGTCGCTAAGAATGATTTCAAAACCTTTAGCAACAGTATCAGGATTTGCTCCACCACCAACATCTAAGAAGTTTGCTGGCTCTCCGCCTTCATGTTTAATAATATCCATCGTAGCCATGGCAAGACCTGCACCATTAACCATACATCCGACGTTTCCGTCAAGTTTAATATAGCTTAATCCGTATTTTTTAGCTTCGATTTCAGTAGGTTCTTCTTCATCTAAATCTCTCATATCAGCTATGTCAGGATGTCTGTAAAGTGCGTTGTCATCAAATCCCATTTTAGCATCAAGTGCTAAAAATTTACCTTCACCAGTTTTGATTAAAGGATTAATTTCTATCATTTCAGCGTCATTATCCATATAAACGTTATATAAAGCTTGTGCGAATTTAATAAATTCTTTTTGCTCATCTTTTCCAAGTCCAAGTCCAAATGCCAATTTTCTTGCATGGAAAGGTTGGAATCCTATTGTAGGGTCAATTGCCACTTTTACGATTTTTTCAGGAGTTTTTTCGGCTACTTCTTCAATCTCCATACCACCCTCAGTAGAAGCCATCATTACAGGCATTTCAAGTGCTCTATCAAGTACCATTCCAAGATAATATTCCGCTTTAATATCAGCACCTTCTTCAACGTATACTTTTTTTACTACTTTTCCTTCAGGGCCTGTCTGATGGGTTACAAGCGTCATTCCAAGCATTTCTTCTGCTATTTTTTCCACTTCATCAAGAGTTCTGGCAAGTTTTACTCCACCTGCTTTTCCTCTACCGCCTGCGTGGATTTGAGCTTTTACAACCCATAAGTTTCCGCCGAGCTCTTCTGCCACTTTTCTCGCTTCAGGCCCGCTAAACGCCACTCCTCCTCTTGGAGTAGGAACGCCGTATTTTCTAAATATCTCTTTTGCTTGATATTCATGAATATTCATTTAATCTCTCCTTTCATTAAGTTTATTCTTGTTCCCACTGAGCTCTACCCTGCTCATACAAATCATTACCATAACAATCATTTACAACCACTACAGGAAAATCTTCAACTTCTAATTTTCTTATAGCTTCCGGTCCAAGTTCAGGATACGCAATAATTTCAGCGTTTTTAATTCTTTGACTAAGAAGCGCTCCCGCTCCACCAGTAGCACCAAAATAAACGGCTTTATATTTTTTACATGCTTCTCTTACGGCTTCGTTTCTTTTACCCTTACCTATCATTCCCTTTTGTCCGTGTTCGATTAAAATAGGCGCATAACTGTCCATTCTATATGAAGTGGTAGGGCCGGCACTTCCTATAGGCTCTCCAGGCTTTGGAGGAGTAGGTCCCACGTAATAAATCACCGCACCTTTAAGATCAAAAGGAAGCGGCTCGCCTTTTTCTATTAAATCTACAAGTCTTTTATGAGCAGCGTCTCTTGCTGTATAAATAGTCCCTGTAAGATATACGATATCTCCGGCTTTTAATTTTTCTACATCTTCATCAGTTAAAGGTGTTTTTAATCTGTATTCAGCCATTTTCTATTCCTTTAGATTGTAATATGTGAGTGTCTGCTGCTGTGACATTGAATATTTACCGCAACAGGTAATGATGCGATATGACACATCCTGCCCGGTTGGAATGTTTCGATATGTACAGCTAAAACGGTTTCGGTTCCACCCATACCCATGGCACCGATTCCGAGTTTATTAAGTTCTTTTTTAAGTTCTTCTTCAAATTCCGCCATTTCAGGGTCAGGATTTTTGCTTCCGATATCTCTAAATAAGGCATGTTTACTCATAACCGCCGCATAATCAAAGCTTCCACCGATTCCTACTCCCACCACTAAAGGAGGACAAGGATTCGGACCAGCATCACTTACAACCTTTTTAACAAATTCTTTTATTCCTTCTTTTCCTTGGGCTGGTGCTAAAACAGTAGCACGTGATACATTTTCGCTTCCTCCGCCTTTTGCCGCATATTCGATTTCGATTTTATCACCGGGAACAATATCAAAATAAATTACAGGAGGCAGGTTATATCCAACTTTATCTTTAAGATTTGCTCTTGTAAAACAATCGCAGGTAGATGCTCTAAGATATCCTTCCTTATAACCTTTTTCAGTACCTTCATATATTGCGTCTTTTAGACTACCGCCTTCAACTTTTACGTCTTCTCCTACTTTTACAAAATAAATAGCAAGACCGGTGTCTTGACAAAGAGGTTTCCAATCCGTTTCCGCAATTTTAGCATTATCAAGAAGTTGTTTTAGTACAGCTTTACTTACTTCACTTTTTTCATTTTTATACGCTTCTTCAAGCGCTTTTTTCATATCCGGTGAAAGATGTGTTGCTGAGTAGATAATCATATCTTTTATAGATTTTACGATATCGTCATATTTTACCACTCTCATTTCTATCCTTTAAAAAAATCTTTTTCTAATATATCTATCATTTGTTTGACCGCAGCCGTAGAACGTCTAAACTGTTCTTTTTCACACGGATCAAGTGTTACTTCTATTACTTTTTCAGCTCCGTTTCTTCCAAGCATCACAGGAACTCCGTTTACTACATTATCCACTTCATATTCACCTTTTAAAAGCACGGCACACGGGAATATTTGTTTTGAATCTTTCAAAATCGCTTCAACCATTATAGCGGTCGATTTCCCCGGAGCAAAATAAGCACTTCCTGTTTTCAGATAACTAACTATTTCGGCTCCTGCATGTCTTGTTCTTTCAACAACTTCATCAATTTCCTTTTGTGAAAGTAAATCACTAAGAGGCACTCCGGCTACGGTTGAATATCTTGGAAGTGGTACCATAAAATCACCATGACCGCCAATGACACTCGCTCTTATTTGCCCGGCTCCGTAACCAAGCTTTTCATAAATAAAATATGCCATTCGTGCGCTGTCTAAAATCCCAGCCATTCCGATTACTCTTTCTCTTGGAAAACCTGATACTTTTAGAGCGGTATAAGTCATCGCATCAAGTGGATTTGATACTATAACCAAAACTGAATCAGGAGCAACTTCTTTTACCTGATTTACGACATCTCTCATAATTTCAGCATTTTTTAAAAGCAAATCTTCTCTTGTCATACCCGGTTTTCTTGGAAATCCGGCAGTAATAACAACTACCTTACTATCTTTTACATCTTCATAACTCTCTGCTGCTCTTACAATGGAATGGCTTCTCACGGCACTTGCAGCATGAGACATATCAAGAGCTTTTCCTTTAGCTCTGTCAGTATCTCTGTCAACCAAAACTATTTCATGAGCAAGCCCTTGCATTGCAAGAGAGTAAGCGACAATACTTCCTACATTTCCCGCACCAACAATTGATACTTTATTCGACATCTTTATCCTTTAAAAGAAAATAATCCCAAAAAGGGATTATCTTAATGCGTCTATAATTTTATTAAATGTTGCACTCGGTCTCATACATTTTGCTACTTTTTCTTCATTCGGATGATAATATCCTTCGATATCACAAGGTTTCCCTTCTGCTGCTCTAATTTCTTCTAAGATTTTTTCTTCGTTTTCTATAAGTTCTTTCGCAACCGGCTTAAATTTAAGCTCAAGTTCGCTATCTCCGCAGTTTGCAAGCTCTTCAGCCCAGTATCTTGCCAGATAATAATGACTTCCTCTGTTATCAAGCTGACCTACTTTTCTTTTTGGAGTTTTATCGTTAGCAAGATACTTTCCAACCGCTTTATTAAGTGCATCTGCAATAATATCAACTTTATCATTTCCGCCTTGTTTTTTAGCTAGTTTAAGTGATTCAACTGTAGCTAAAAACTCTCCTAAACTATCCCATCTTAAATGACCTTCTTTTATGAATTGCTCTACGTGTTTTGGAGCAGAACCACCGGCACCTGTTTCATAAAGCCCTCCGCCTGCAAGCAATGGAACGATTGAGAGTGTTCTTGCACTTGTTCCAACTTCAATAATCGGGAAAAGGTCTGTTAAATAGTCTCTTAGTACGTTTCCTGTTACAGAAATTGTTCCAAGACCTTTTCTAAATCTTCTAAGCGTATATCTCATAGCTTTTTCTGGCGCCATAACATGATATTCTACATCACTTAGGTCATATTTTGCAAGTTCTCTTACTACATATTTAATAATGTTAGCATCATGAGCTCTGTTGCTATCAAGCCAGAATACAATCGGTAATCCGCTCTCTTTTGCTCTGTTTACAGCAAGTTTAATCCAATCGTTAATTGCTTCTTCTTTTGCAGTATATGCTCTCCAGATATCGCCTTTATCAGTTTCAAATTCCATTAATACTTCGTTATTTTCAGTATCAACTACTCTAATCACACCATCTTCCGGTGGGAAAAATGTTTTATCATGGCTTCCGTACTCTTCCGCTTTTTTAGCCATAAGACCCACGTTTTGAACAGTCCCAACTTTTGTAGGATCAAACTGTCCGTTTTTAACGATATCCGCTACGATTTCTTTATACATTCTTGCATATGTTCTGTCAGGAACGGTAATTACTAAGTCTTCAACTTCACCTTGAGGACCCCAACCTTTTAGACCGTTTTTAATTGTAGCAGGAATTGACGCATCAACAATTACATCGTTTGGTCTGTGAAGGTTTGTAATACCTTTGTCGCTATCTACCATATAAAGTCTTGGTCTTTTTGCGTAAATTTCTTCAATTGTCTTTTTAATTTCTTTTTGTTTATCTTCTGGAAGTTTTGAAAGTTTAGCCTCAAGATCACTAAGTCCATTATTCGGATTAAATCCAATCTCTTCAAGTTCTTTTCCAAATTTATCAAACAATTCTTTATAATAAACTCTAATAGCGTCCCCAAACATTACAGGGTCACTTACTTTCATCATTGTGGCTTTTAGGTGTAAACTAAATAAGATATCTTTTTCTTTTGCATCTTCAATTGTTTTTTCATAAAAATCTCTTAAAGTTTTTCTGTTAAGAAAAGTTCCTGAAAATACTTCACCTTTGTCAAGTTCTACTTCTTTGAATACTTTTTTAGTTCCGTTTTTACCTTCAAATTCAATTGCTACAGTCATTTTTTTAGGAGCTATAAAACTCTGTTCGTTTTGATAAAAGTCATTTTTTTCCATATGAGCTACATAAGATTTGCTTTCAGGACTTACGTCTTTCATACTGTGCGGATGCATTTTTGCGTATTCTTTTACAGGCTCGGCAAGTCTTCTGTCTGAGTTTCCTTGTCTAAGAACCGGGTTAACATTCGAACCTACACATTTCATATATTTAAGTCTGATTTTTTCTTCTTCTGCATTTTGAGGCTCTTCAGGAAAATCAGGCAGCGGATAACCTTGAGATTGAAGTTCTTTAACAGCCGCTTTTAGCTGTGGAACCGAAGCTGAAATATTAGGAAGTTTTATAATATTCGCTTCAGGTTTATTTACAAGCTCTCCAAGATAAGCTAGTTCATCAGGTTGTCTTAAATTTTCAGGAAGCATATCACTAAATTCGGCAATAATTCTTCCCGCAAGTGAAATATCTCTTAATTCCCAATTAATATCAGCATCTTTCGTAAAAGCTTCCATAATCGGAAGTAAACTAAATGTTGCAAGATAAGGCGCTTCATCAATTTTTGTCCATACAATTGTCGGCTGTGCCATATATTCTCCTTTTTTTGATTTTTTTAAATTTTACCCTTTTTTATACAAAAAGTAACAACTATTTTAATACATACGAGATATTTGTTACAGAAAGTAACTTATTTGGTGCATTTTCTTATATTTTTTAAATGTTTGTCGTATGAAACTGAAAACAGATGATTTTTCCCGCATTTCACAAAATAAAAATAATTGACTTTCGCCGGGAAAAAAGCCGCTTTTATAGCTTCTTTGCTTACTACACATACGGGATGAGGAGGAAGGCCTTTATATTTATACGTATTGTATCTGCTAGAATCATTTTTAAGTCTTTTTGAAGTTACTTTAGAATGTGAAAATTTTCCATAATTAAGTGAACCGTCCATTTGTAATTTCATACCTTTTTTTAAACGGTTATAAATAATAGCGGATATTATAGGCATTTCTTTTACGTTTGCCGCTTCTTTTTGAATGATAGAAGCAATAATGAGTTTTTGCTTATAAAGCCTGTAGTTCCATACCCCTAAAAATTTCTTAGAAATATTCTTATGCCAACGAAGCGAATTTTCATATAAATACTTACAAACCCTCTCTTTTTCCATTCCTATCGGAAGATAATATGTATCAGGCTTGATAAAGCCTTCTTCTATATTACATTTAAAATGGGGGGTTTTGAGTTTTTTTTCTATTTGTTTATAAATAAAATAATTGGTCTCTCCGGGGATTATTACTATTTTCGTAAGAGCCGCTTTAGAATTGGTAAGTTTATATAAAAAATCCAACTTAGTCATATAAGAAGATTTTAAATCAATCCAGCCCGCCTGAGGATATCCGAATATTCTTAAAAAGATTTTATCGAAAACAAAAATATCAAATCCCCTGCTTTGTAAAACTTTTATTGTATAATTTGTACTGCCTTTTGGTACATAAATAACCCGATAAGTTTCTATCGGTCTTGTTAAATAAAAAAGGACGAAAATAATGAGCAACAAAAAAATTTCAATAACGGCAATAATTTTTGTTATTTTATATTTTTCATTTGCCGTATTTATTTCATTATTCAAAGGACTAACCTTTCATGATCTTAAATTTAATAATATTCATATAAAGAAACTATTCGTCAAAATCCATAAAAAAATTATTCTCGAAGCAAATTCTATCACAATAATACCTCAACAAAAAATAAGTAAAGACATAATAAATATTCACAAAAAAGTCTATTATCTTTCAAAAATTGATAAAATTTTTGAAAAATTAAAATTCGAAAATATAAAATATCAAGAATTAAAAATACCCTTAATTTTATTTTCAGATAAAAAAATAATAATAAAATCCAATATATTAAATCTCAACGGAAAGATTTATACATTTAAAAATTACACTATTTTACAAAATTTAAACTTAAATTACAGAAATTACATTTTCGATAATATCAACGGTTCCATAAAATATCAGAATTCGATTATATTTAAATTACAAGGAATATACAATACCGGCAAAATAGACCTTCAGGGCGAGCTTACACCAAAAGACATATTAAATGTTTCATTGTCTTCAAAAAAAATAAATATAAATATCAATAATATTCCGATCAAATTAAATAATCTCAAACTCTCTTCACAAATAGATTTAAGGTATAAAAACTTTAATTCCAACGTTATTATTAATAACTTGATTGCTAATTATAAATATTCAAAAATAGCTTTAAAAGACATAAATTTTTCTTTAAACAAAAATAAAATAAAATTCACAATAGACCAAATAACTTTGAATAAATACGATAAAGTCAAAAATTTGGTTATCGATTATCTAAAAGGTGCATATTTTATTAAAAGCAATCTACTAATAATTCCTTTTAATAAAAAAGTCTCTTTTTATTATGAAGACAAATATATTAACTTATATAAAAATAATTTAACATATAAAAATATTGATAATTTTAACCTTCATACCGATAAAATAACATTAAAATATAAAGATTTTTTAATTAAATCGAATAACGGTAAATTTTTAAAATTCGAAGATTTTATTTATTTCGAAATATCTGACAATACCTTAAAAAACTCTCTCCTAAGAATATATAACGATATTATATACGGATACAACAAAAGAATAGAAATTCCGCTGATTAAAGGAACTTATAAAAACATAAAATTTAATTTTCTTTATACTTTAATAAACATTTCTCTAAAAAAAGCCGTAATAGCAAGTATAAATATAAACAATATAATATTTTCCCCTACTTTTATTAAGTATAAAAATGATTTACTCAATATTTCCACTTATACCAATAATTTAAAATTCGATAAAAGACTTAAAACACTTTTAAAAGAATTTAACATTACTCTTCCTATCATGCAACTGAGAGGAGAAAATTATCTTAAAGGAAATATAAATTACTTTATAAAAAATAAAAAAATTTCATGGGATTTAGATATTAATTCTACAAACGGCATTTATAAATACGAAAATTATACTTTCTCTTATGAGAATCTCATATCAAAAATAAAAGATTTTAATTCTACTACAAAAATAAAAAAATTCTATCTTCCAACAGATTTTGGAAAACTCATTGCTGATGCAAACGTATCAACGACTAAAACATATTTAAACGCTTTTACCAAAATTAAACATATGAATATTTATAATCTAGTAAAAATTCAGGACTATAAAGAAAAAATCATAATTGATTTTATCCAAAATATTATTTATTTTTTAAATTCACAAATTTACATCGATTTAAATAATAATAAAATATTTTTCCTTTCTTTAAAAAGAATCATTGATTTTACTGTCTTTAATGATTTAATCCAAGACGGAGGCATATATGTAAAAATTGATAAAAACATATTACTTAAAGGCAATTTGATTCTTAAAAAACCGCTAATTATGAACCAAAGAAACCCTTATCTGTTAGATGCTGTAATTCAGATTTTACCTAAAGATATCTTAATTTCAAATCAATATATTTATTCTCAAATACACAACTATGAAAAAATCAATGTAAATGTCCGTAATTTAGACATTAATACCAAAACACTCATATACATTTATGATAAAATGACGAAACTTTTCTCAAAACACAGTAACAGCGAATCTAATTTATCGGTAAAAATAGAATCAAAAAATACAAATTTCATTTATGACTCACATAAATTTTTATCCGAATATGCCAACGTTCAATATAAAAATAATTTACATATATATTCCAAATATAAAAACAGCTTTTTAGAAGGTTACACAAAAAAAGGATACTTTTTAATGGAAGGCAAACATTATGAAAAAGAAGAACTGGTAGCTCTTTTAGATTTTTTTAATAATTTCAAAAATATAAACTTAGATTTTATTTTTGTAAAATCACCTGATAATTTTTATACCGGAAAAATATATATTAATTCCGGTATAGTAAAAAAATTAACGGTATTAAATAATATTATTGCCTTTTTAAATACAATTCCGTCCCTTTTATCCCTAAATACACCAGGATTTTCAGCTAAAGGTTATAAAATAAAAAAAGGTTATGTGGATTATCTTTTTTATAAAAACATCTTATATTTTAAACAACTTAAAATAACAGGAATAAATTTGGATTTTATAGGAAAAGGATATATTGATTTTAACACTCAAAAAATATATTTGAAAATAACGGCTATAATGAAAATGAAATACAAAAAAATACCTATTGTCGGAAAAGGCTTAAGTTATATTCTATTTGGAAAAGATGGAAATATAGATGTAAAAATCCTTGTAAAAGGAAACCTTGAGAATCCTAAAGTCACTCAAGACATAGGAAAAAGCATTTTATTAACACCTTTTCAACTTTTCAAACGTGCTATTACCCTGCCGTTTAATTTATTCTAGAGAAGGATTACTCCTTCTCTTCTTTATGTTCAGGAACCAAAATCAACTGATAATTTTCTTTTCTAATTACTACACTTCTGTTTCTTGGAATCTGCCCTTGTTGTTTTTTTAGAGTTTCTATTTCTCTTTGAAGATTTTCAATTTCTTCTTTTAACTGAAGAATTATTTCAACTCCAGCTAAATTTACTCCAAGATCTCTTACTAAAGATAAAATGAGTTTTAATCTGTCTATATCTCTTTGGGAATAAAGTCTCATTTTACCTTCTGTTCTGCTGGGTTTAATTAAACCTTCTCTTTCATATTGTCTCAATGTCTGAGGATGTATATTTAGTATTTTACTCACCACACTTATTAAATATACCGGTTCGTCATATCCGTACATATCAACCTCCTTTTCTCCCTTTTCAGGAATATTATAAATTTTTTATTTTATGACGGAAGTTTTTCTTCCATCATTTTGGCAAGTTCAGGATCAAGATCTTCCACTTTTGGAATCACAGGTCTCATTTCCAAATATAAATCACCACCTTTTATCCCATATCCTCTAACTCTCAGTTTTTGACAACATTTAGAGTTTTTTGGAACTTTTACATTTATATGACCTTTAAACGTATCCACACCTATCTTTCCGCCAAACATCATAATTTTTAAAGGTACATCGATTTTTTTGTATAAATCATTATCTTTTCTTTCCCATTCGTTTGACGGAAGAACTTCGATTTCAAGGATCAAATCACCTTTATGTCCTTGGAAAGTTTTACCTTTTCCTCTTACTCTTAATTTTTGCCCTGTTTGAATTCCTTCAGGAATTTTTACTTTAATAGTTTCTCCATTATAATTAATAGGAAAAACTCCGCCGGTTACGGCAAGATCAAAAGGGACTTGAATTTTTGCATGAACATCTAAATCAGGTTTAAAGCCTCCGCCGAATCCAAACTCGTCAAATCCGCCGAAACCTCCGAATCCTCCACGAGAGCGGCCAAAACCTCCACCAAATATAGATGCTAGTATTTCCTCCAAGTCAACATCTTTGTGCTGTCTGTAAAAATCTTGGAAATTTTGGCCGTTAAACATAGTATCACCCATTTGATCGTACTGTTTTCTTTTTTCAGGATCACCCAAAATTTCATAAGCAGTATTAATCTCTTTAAATTTTTCTTCACATTCAGGTTTTTTACAAATATCAGGATGATATTTTCTTGCCAACTTTCTATAAGCTTTCTTGATTTCATCTTGAGTAGCATTTTCACTAACACCCAATACTTCGTATAAACTCTTTGCCATTTCCCCTCCTTAATATATACTACACCTATTATTTGATAGGAGAATTATACAACAAAATTGAGTAAAAGTCAATCAATTTTGTTAAACATGAAAAAGTTAAGTTGTTATTATATAACAAAATTATTACATTTAGCTTACAAAAACTAAATTGACAAATATAAGAAAGAAGGAAAAAATTAAAGAAATTTTTGAAGAGTTTTTGTAAGAGTGTCTTTTATTTTTTCTAAATCTTGTTCATTGGTCGATTCAAAACGGGTAACCAATACAGGAGTCGTGTTACTTGCCCTAACAAGACCCCAGCCGTTCTCAAAAATCACCCTAACACCATCTACATCAACAATCTTTTTTATACCTAATTTGTCTTTATTATCATTCAAATATTTTTTAAGTTTTTCTATAATTTCAAACTTTTTATCTTCAGTAGTTTTTATTTTTATTTCGTCAGTATTATAAACTCGAGGCAGTTTTTCAAATTCTTCTTTAAAATTAAATCCCTCTTTTATAAGTTCCATTATCCTAAAAGCTACATATATAGCATCATCAATTCCAAAGTATCTGTCATTAAAGAAAATATGACCGCTGACTTCCGCAGCCAAATCACAGTTTTTTTCTTTTAAAAGAGTTTTCAAATTACTGTGTCCCGTTTTGTACATGATGGCTTTTCCGAATTTATTTATTTCATCATACATAACCTGAGTTGCTTTTACTTCACTTATAACACATGGGTTTTTCATGTTTTTAGCAAAAAAGAAAGCCAATATATCACCTTTATAGTTATAATATTTATCCAAAAAAGCAATCCTATCGGCATCCCCGTCAAAAGCAAACGCATAGTCTCTTCCCTGTTTTAAAGCATCTTTTACCCAAGTTAGATTCTCTTCTTCAGTAGGGTCAGGATGATGATTTGGAAAAGTCCCATCGGGTTCTTCCAAAAGTATT
Organism: Nautiliaceae bacterium; assembly: GCA_027062285.1. Lineage (GTDB taxonomy): Bacteria > Campylobacterota > Campylobacteria > Campylobacterales > Nautiliaceae > Caminibacter. The sequence continues at coordinate 1,098 of JAMOTL010000057.1, read as the reverse complement.
TCGTAATTCTTTATCCCTATTCTTTCTAAAATGTCTCTTAAAACCACTCCAGCTACCCCGTTTCCACAGTCAAATACGGCATTTAAATCAAGTCCCTTTAAATGAGAAAACTGATTTACAATATAATCTATATAATCTTCTTTTAAATCGTATTTGATAACCTCAGTGTTATTTTCTATTGACATATCACTGTTTATTACTTCATCTCCTAAAGCATATATATCTTTTCCATAAAATGGTAGTTTATTTATCGTAATTTTAAATCCGTTATATTCAGGAGGATTATGAGAGCCGGTAATTTGAATACTGCCCCCAATTTCAACCTTTCCAACACCATCAATACACAAAGGTCTGAAATTGGCAAAATAATTAGCTCCGGTAGGTAACATCCCACCGCTTATTACTTTTTTGCCAGCTTTATTAAGTCCGCTTACAAGCCAATTATGAAGAATTGGTGAATGTTTTCTTGCATCATAACTAACAAAAACATAATCTCCCTCAATTTTCTTACCGAGATAATATCCTATCTTTTTTACTATATTCTCATTTAGGTCTTTTTCAAAAATACCCCTGATATCATATTCTCTGAAAATATGTTTCATCCTCTCTCCTTTTTATAATGTAACCACCACATAAGAGCAAACTTAGCGCCCGGTGTTATTACTTTACTTTCATCAAAAATAAATTTTTCAACATCATCTTTTTTAACTTCTACTATTTCTATATCCTCATCATCAATTCCGCCGCCTTCATTTACTTTATCTTTTTGTGTAACTTCAACGTAATATATCGTCTGATTAGCGGCATTTGTTCCTACACTTGCCCAGGTTGAGGTTATTTTTTCTATTCTTTCACTCTCAACATCATACCCGCACTCTTCCAATACCTCTTCTCTGGCTATTTCTATAGAACATTTATCTTTATCACAAAGCCCGGCACACAGCTCATAAGTATAACCGTCTCTGTTTTTCAGAAAAACAGGCAGTCTAAACTGTTTAACTAAAATAATTGATTTTAAATCCCTGTCATAAATCAAAACGGCAACACTATCCATAGAATTACAAACTTCCCAGCGCCTCTTTTTACCTTTATAATTAA
>JAMOTL010000056.1 GCA_027062285.1 Nautiliaceae bacterium | reverse complement strand
TGATGAATTTAGGGAATCCGGAACTTGCTTTTTCTCTGGCAAAACTTCCGGTTGATGGAATAGGTCTTGCAAGAATGGAATTTATTATCAACAACTACATAAAAGCCCATCCAATGGCTATAAAACACCCTGAAATGCTGAGTGAAACAGAAAAAGCGCTTATAGATGAGCTTGCTTTTCCTTTTGACGGGGATGCGGAAGACTTTTTTGTAAAAACCCTCAGTGAAGGGGTTGCTACAATTGCCAGCAGCGTATATCCAAAAAAATGTATTGTAAGAATGAGCGATTTTAAATCAAACGAATATGCAAATCTACTTGGTGGAAGACACTTTGAACCTATTGAAGACAATCCGATGATAGGATTTAGAGGAGCGGCAAGATATACCCATCCAAACTATAAAGAAGGGTTTGAGCTTGAATGCCGCGCTATGAAAAGGGCAATAGAAGAGATGGGATTTGACAATATTGTTTTGATGATTCCGTTTTGCAGAAGAATTGATGAGGCAAAAAGAGTAAAAGAGGCGTTAAAACAAAACGGGCTTGGAGATGTTGAAGTTTATATGATGTGTGAGATTCCAAGCAATGTCATTTTAATTGATGAGTTTTTAGAAATTTATGATGGAATAAGTATCGGTACAAACGATTTAACCCAGCTAACTCTCGGAGTTGACAGGGATTCTCAAATAGTCGCGTTTGATTATGACGAAAGGGACGAAGCAGTCAAAAGAATGGTAAAAATGGCTGTCGAAGGGGCAAAACGACACAACAAATACAACGGTCTTTGCGGACAGGCTCCAAGCGATTATCCTGATTTTGCAGAATTTCTTGTAAAAATAGGAATTGAAAGTATGAGTTTAAATCCTGACAGTGTATTAAAAATTATTAAAGACATAGCTGAAATGGAGAGTAAAGATGAAAATAAATAATCAAGCATACGAACAAAGTTTCGGGGCTGCAAAAATAGTAACAGGCTCAGCCCACCTGCTTGACAGCACAAAAAGCAAAATTTTAATAGACTGCGGTATGTTTCAGGGAATTGACGAACATAAAAACTACGAACCTCTCGGATTTGATCCGAGAGAAATCGAAGCACTTATTTTAACACACGGTCATTTAGACCATGTAGGAAGAATTCCTCTTTTGTATAAATACGGCTTTAAAGGAAAAGTTTTTGCTCACCCGGCAACCTTTGACATAGCTAAGGTTGTCTTAATGGACAGTGCAAAACTTCAAGAAGAAGATTATCAGACAAGATATAAAAAAGCCCAAAGAAGAGGAAAAGAAAAATTTGTTACAAAACCTCTTTATACACGCGACGATGTCAAAGAAATATTTAAAAAAATGAAAAAAGAAAAAATAAAATACAATCAAAAAATAAAAATCACTAAAGATATTAAAGCCGTTTTTAGAGATGCGGGACATATTTTAGGAAGCGCATTTGTAGAAATTGAATTTGAAAATTTCGGAATAAAAAAACATGTAGTATTCAGCGGCGATTTGGGAAACAGGGACAACGAAATTTTACCACCTCCGAAAAAACCTTCCGTTGCTGATGCACTTTTTATAGAATCTACTTATGGAGATAGAAACCATAAAAGTTTTGAAGAAAGTAAGCTTGAATTTAAAAAAGCAATAATTGAAACACTCCTTAGCGGAGGTAACGTAATAATTCCTACTTTTGCCATAGAAAGAGCACAGCAACTGTTATGTCTGCTTAAAGAGATGAGCGAAGAAAAATCACTCCCAAAAGAAGCAAAAGTTTTTCTTGACTCTCCAATGGCAAATAAAGTAACGGCAATTTATAAAAAGTGGCATAAACTTTTAAGTAAAAAATGTCAAAAATTCAAAAAACATCCTTTTGAATTTCCACAGTTAAAATTAATAAAAGACGTCGAAGAATCTAAAAAAATAAACGATATTCACAGAGGTGCCGTAATAATAGCCGGTAGCGGAATGTGTACGGGAGGCAGAATTCTTCATCATCTAAAACACAGAATCTGGAATCCTAAAAATTCTATTCTTTTCGTCGGTTATCAGGCCAAAGGTACACTCGGAAGAGAAATTATAGACGGAGCTAAATTTATAAAAATTTTTCATGAAGAAATAATCGTAAGAGCTAAAATATATACGATTAACGGATTTTCAGCTCATGCGGACCAAAAAGAACTTCTTGAATGGATGAGCGAATTTAAAAAACTCGACAGAATATTTCTAATTCACGGAGAATATGAGAAACAGCTCGTTTTTAAATCCGTAATAAAAAATTTCTTTAATAAAAAAGCACATATTGTAGAAATGGGAGAAAAAATTTATTTATAAGGAACTAAATGAAAACTATATTTCAAACAATAAAAGAATTAAAAAATGAAACAAATAATGAAAATTTAATTTCCAAACTCGATTATTTAGAAGATTCATTCAAAAAACTTCGCACAAAAACCGGTCTTAAAGGTCTTGTTAGAAAAAAGAAATTAAGGAAAGTTTTACGAGACATAGAATATGAAAATGAACTTCAGAAGTTACAAATTGAATTAATTAAGTTACAAAACTGGGCTTATGAAAATAAAAAAAGGATTATGATTATATTCGAAGGACGGGATGCCGCTGGTAAAGGCGGAGCGATAAAAAGATTTACCGAACATCTAAATCCAAGAAAATACCGAGTAGTTGCCCTTCCTAAACCGACAGAAATAGAAACGGGACAGTTTTATTTTCAAAGATATTTTAAACATCTTCCAAATCCGGGCGAAATAGTTTTTTTTGACAGAAGCTGGTATAACCGTGCTATTGTAGAACCGGTTTTTGGTTTTTGTAATAAAGAACAATATGAAAAATTTATGATGGAAGTCCCGGAAATGGAACATGCTTTAATAGATGACGGTATAATTATGATTAAATTTTGGTTCAGTATATCAAAAGAAACTCAAAAAATGAGATTTAACGAAAGATTAAAAAACCCTTTAAAGCAATGGAAACTTTCTCCTGTAGATAAACAAGCACAGGAAATGTGGGATAAAATCACTCACTATAAAGAAGAAATGTTTAGTAAAACACATACGAGTTATTCCCCATGGATCATAGTAAATTCAAATGACAAAAAAACTGCGAGGCTTGAAAGCATCAGATATGTATTGTCTCAAATCCCATATGAAGGAAAAAATAAAGCCACCGTTTCTCTTCATCCTGATCCGGATGTAGTTCAGAGATATCACAGGAAAAATTTACAAATAGACTAAGAAGGGGCTTTTACCCCTCCCAGATATCATCGGCAAAATCGTGAATATTATTCATAATTTTAGGAAATGTGTTAAAGTAAATATCTTTTGCTTTATTTAAATCAACCTCAACTTCGTTGATTTTAATTTTATCTCCTCCGACTTTACCTATTTTTTCAAAGTAAATTCCTTCATTTTTACACAGTTCTTCAAATGCTTTTTCATTTTCAGGTTTAATCTCAACAAACGCACGACTTAGAGATTCTGAGAAAATATCTTCAGGATTTTGAACTTTTATATTTATATCAAGCCCTTTATCACTAACACATGCCCATTTATAAGCCGCTATCGCAGCTCCCCCAGCACTGATATCTTTTGCGCTTTCAATTAAATCACTTTGAAGAACACTCCAAAGTTTTTTCTCTTTTTCAAAGTCAATTTCAGGATGAACTCCCGCTACCTTTTTACCAAAAACTTTCAAATATAAACTCCCTCCGAATTCAGGTTTGGTTTCTCCTAAAATATAAACAGTGTTCCCTTCATTTTTTAATTCTGTACTTCTATAATCGTTTCCAACTCCTACCATAGCAATTTCCGGAGTCGGATAAACGCCTTCACCTTCATTTTCATTATATAAGGAAACGTTACCGCTCACCACAGGAGTATTTAACATTCTACATGCATCTTTAATGCCTTCACATGCTTCTTTAAATTGCCACATAATCTCAGGATTTTCAGGATTACCGAAATTCAGACAGTCCGTAATAGCAAGTGGTGTTATTTTTTTAACGGCAATATTTCTTCCCGCTTCCATCACAGCGGCAGCAGCACCTTTTTTAGGGTCGATATAACAAAATCTCGCGTTACAATCAGCACTCATACCAAGATATTTACCATTTTCTTTTACCCTGATCACACTTCCGTCCGCTCTTTTTGTATCTACAGTATTTGTTTGAACCATTGAATCATACTGTTCATATATCCAAGCTTTATCAACTACTTCACTCTCTCTCATAAGTTTTTCAAAAGCACTTTGCGGATCAATTTTCGGAATTTCTACGTTTTTAATATTTTTTAAATACTCAGGCTCTTTTACCGGACGACAAAGTTCAGGCGCTTCTTCTGTAATAGGTGCTACAGGAATATCGGCGACTTTCTCACCATGCCAGAAAAGTTCAACTTTTCCGGTATCGGTCACTTCACCGATTACTTCAGCATCAAGGTCGTATTTTTTAAATATTTCAATAATTTTATCTTCATATCCTTTTTTCGCACAGATAAGCATTCTCTCTTGAGATTCACTAAGCATCAACTCATATGGATTCATACCTTCTTCTCTCATAGGCACTTTATCAAGATACATTTTAAGTCCACTACCCGATTTACTTGCCATCTCAAAACTGCTTGATGTAAGACCGGCAGCTCCCATATCCTGGATACCTACGATATAATCGGTTTTAAATAGTTCAAGACACGCTTCCATTAAAAGTTTTTCGGTAAAAGGGTCACCTACCTGAACTGTAGGTCTTTGATCTTCATCACCCTCTTTAAAACTATCACTACTCATAACGGCCCCGCCAAGCCCGTCACGTCCGGTTTTACTTCCTACATAAATCACTGGATTTCCTACACCTTCTGCTTTTGCGTAAAAAATTTCATCCTGAGGACATATTCCTAAAGCAAACGCATTTACTAATATATTACCTTTATAACTATCTTCAAAAGCAGTTTCTCCTCCTATTGTCGGAACTCCTACACAGTTTCCATATCCTGCTATTCCAGCGACAACACCGCTTAACAAATGTCTGTGAAGTTTTGCGATATCGTCATTTCCTTTAATATGGGCAAATCTGATGGCGTTAAGGTTCGCAACAGGTCTTGCTCCCATCGTAAATACGTCTCTTAAAATTCCCCCTACTCCCGTCGCAGCACCCTGATAAGGCTCGATAAAACTCGGGTGGTTATGAGATTCCATTTTAAATACGGCGGCCATTCCATCACCGATATCAATTACACCCGCATTTTCCCCCGGACCCTGAATAACCCAAGGCGCTTCAGTCGGGAAACCTTTTAAATAACATTTACTTGATTTATAAGAACAGTGCTCACTCCACATAGCACTGAAAATTCCAAGTTCCACAAGATTAGGTTCTCTTCCCAGTATTTTAATTATATGTTCGTAATCTTCACGAGTCAATTTATGACGCGCAAGAATTTCATCAAGCTGAGATTTATCAATTTCCATATATCCCATATCAGACCTTTTTTATTTGAATTTTACCATTAAAATTCAATATTCTCAATATCTTTTTTTTCGCTGAGCCTCATTATAAGATTTTGAGAGAAAAGTTCATGACAGTTGGGACATCTGGTTGAATAAAGAGGAAAATTGTTTTTACAATGAGTACAGATGTATTCAAATTCAATTTCCGCCAAATTGTTAGGCAAATATTTTAAGGCTTCTATTTCAAAAGGTGCTTTTTTATCACATTTTTTCAATTTTTTAGCAGCCAATACATTACAAAATTTATCATTGTCCGGAATATCTTTTCTATTCCAATAAATATCCAAATCCTCATAAACATCTAAAATATCATAAGCTTTTTCAGGATTCGTTTTAAAAAGATAAGAGACATATTCCCGTCTGACAAATGGATATTTTTTATAAATATCCTCAAAACTTTCAACATCTTTACAAAACTCTTCCAAATTACATCCATTTGTTAGATAAAGTTTTATTAGTGCATTCGCTTTTTCTTTTGGTAAATCGATTCCAAGTTCGTTAAAAATCTCTATAACATCCACTATTTCTTTATAATTTCCGAGTTTTTCATCAATCCAGATTAAAAGTTTAAGAGCTTCTTTGTCTCTAGGTTTAACTTTTAATACTTTATAAATAATTTTTTTTGCTTTTTCCAAAAAACCGGCTTTAAAATACAAAAAAGCAATATTTTTTAAAATTTCAGGAGAATTTGTCTGTTTTTCTATCAAAAGATAGATTTTAAGAGCTTTTTCATAATCCCCTTTTATCTCATATGCTTTTGCCAGCATTAAAAGAGCATTAATGGATTGTTTATCAACTTTTAATTCTTCAATATCAACATATTCGAAATCTTTTAAAAGTTTTTCTATTTCTTTTTGCTTTAAAAGATCTTTTAATTTTCCAAAAGCTACGGTTAATATTATTGTAATAAGAATAATAAGAAAAAAAACAATTAAACTAAAAAGCGGATCCCTGTAATCCAAATCAAACCTTTTTTTATAGTATAATACCAAAATGATAAGCAAAGAATCCATTGAAAATCTAAAATCCCTCATCGATATCGTTGATGTAATCGGCAATTATGTTCAGTTAAAAAAAGCGGGCAGCAACTATAA
>JAMOTL010000055.1 GCA_027062285.1 Nautiliaceae bacterium | reverse complement strand
TTTAGGAATTGTTGTAAGTTTAATAATATGGAGGATATATGTTAGAACCGATAATTAACCATCAAAAAGAGATAAAAGAAATTTTTAAAAAGATGGAATTTTTAAGAGACAATTTTGACTTTGGAAATCTTAAAGCATTTTATGAGGAACTTTATGATTTGGTAAAAGATATGAGAAATGAACTCGATTATCATTTTAATTTACAGTTTTATTCTGTAGGTGAAAATGAAAAAACTAAAAAATTTGTTATGGAAAATAAACTTGTTAGAGATATGTTATTTAGAATGCTTGATATTATTAAGGCAAAAGCTGTGGAAAATTCACCTGATGCTTTTATAAAATTTGATGATTTCGAAGAAATTTTAAAAGCTTATTTGAAGAAAGAAGAAGGACTTTTTTTACAACAAATCAGAGAAGTCTTAAGTGAAAATGAGATTAAAGAGATTGAAAAAAAATTGCGTGAATTGGTTTAAAAGAGAATTTTTATGTTAATTTATTAAAACTTTTTATATTTTATATTCTCTTCTAAAGAAGAATGACTTATTTTGTGTTAAAATTAACTTAAAAAGTTGGATAATGATAGAGGTAAAAAATATAAAAGATTTAAAAAAAGTTATCAATTGTATAAAAAAAAGCGGAAAAAAAATAATTATATTGAGCGGTACATTAGGGAGCGGAAAAACAACTTTGGTAAAAGAATTTGCTAAAAATGAAGGTTTGAATGAAACTGTTACTTCTCCTACTTTTGCTATACAAAATATTTATGGGAATAAAATATATCATTATGATCTTTACAATAAAGGGACAGATGAGTTTTTGGGTCTTGGTATGTTGGAAGAGCTCGAAAAAGAAGGATATCATTTTATAGAATGGGGAGAAGATTTAGAAGATATTTTAAAAACATATGGATTTGATTTTTTGAAAATAAAAATAAATATCGATGAAAATAAAAGGCAGTTTGAATGTCAAAATTAGAAGCTAAGAACTTAAAAAAATCTTTTAAAAATATTCTTATTATAAAAGGAGTGTCATTATACGTAAAAACGGGAGAAGTAGTAGGGCTTTTAGGACCGAACGGAGCAGGAAAGACTACGACTTTTTATTTGATTTGCGGTCTTTTAACACCTGATGAGGGCAGAGTGGATTTAGATGAAAAAGATATTACAAAATATCCGCTTCATAAAAAAGCAAGACTGGGAATAGGATATCTTCCGCAGGAAAGTTCTATTTTTAGGGATTTGAGCGTAGAAGATAATTTATATCTTGTGGCGGAAGAATATTATGATAAGGAAACACAGAAAAAAAAAGTTGAAGATTTATTGGAAAAGTTTAATATTGAGCCTATAAGAAAAAGAAAAGGAATTAATTTAAGCGGGGGAGAGAGAAGAAGGGTTGAAATAGCCAGAGCATTAGTGCCGAATCCTAAATTTTTGTTTTTAGATGAGCCTTTTGCAGGAGTTGATCCTGTTAATGTCAATGAAATTAAAGAATTGGTAAGTTTATTAAGTAAAGAAGGCATAGGTGTAATAATTACCGATCATAATGTAAGGGAGACTTTATCTATATGCGACAGGGCGTATGTTTTAAAAGACGGAAAAATTTTAACCGAAGGAAATGCGGAACATATTGTTTCACATTCCGAAGTTAGAAAATACTATTTGGGAGAAGATTTCAGACTATGAAATTAAAAACAAAAGTTACTAATAAAATATCAACTAAACTTATTGGATTTTTACCTGTATTAAAAGCTGGAATTGACGAACTTTATGATTATTTAAAAGAAGTTTCGTTCGAAAATCCCCTGGTGGAAATTAAAAATAAAAAAATTGTAACCTTTGGAAATTTAAAAAATGCCATTACTGATGAAATTGAAGCACTGAGTCTTTCGAAAAAAAGTTTTTATGAAGAACTTGTAGAGCAAATAGAAAACTCTCATTATTTTCCTACGGAAAAATCGAGATTTATCGCTTTACTCATAGCTGAGGATATTTCTCCGGAAGGATATTTTGAAGGTAATGAGGAAGAGATAGCAGCATCAATAGGTGTGGATGTGGAAAAAGTTAAAAAAATAAGAGAAAGATTTAAATATCTTGAGCCTAAAGGGGTTGGTGCTAAAAATATGCAAGAGGCTTTCTTATTTCAGCTTGAAAGTATGGATATCGATGAAGAACTTTATAAATTAACAGAAAATATAATTAAAAATCTTTCTGATATTGAAAAATTTTATAATCATCCGAGATTTGGAGAGGCGATAAAAATAATAAAAGATTTTAATATAACCCCTGCTATAGAATATTCGGTTTCAGAAGAAATTATTCCTGAAATTATTGTTTTAAATAATGACGGAGAATTGGAAATAAGATTAAATGAAGAATATTATCCTGAAATATATATAAAAGAGTGCGGAGATGATAAGTATTCAAAAGAAAAATTAAAAGAGGCAAGAAGTTTAGTTGATGCTCTTGAAATGAGAAAAGCCACATTAAAAAAAATAGCTTTAATGATAGTGGAGCTTCAGTACGACTTTTTTAAAGGCGGGGTAATTAGACCTATGAAAATAAAAGATATAGCAGATGAGCTTGAATTCGCGCCTTCTACCATAAGCCGCGCCATAGCAAATAAATATCTGCTTTGTGACAGAGGAATAATTCCTTTAAAAAACTTCTTCTCAACGGCTCTTGATGAAGATGTTTCAGCAAATCAGATAAAAGAAGAAATAAAAAATATAATAAAACAAGAAAATAAACAAAAACCTCTAAGCGATGAAAAAATTTGTGAGATTATAAATAATAAATATAATTTAAAACTTGTGCGACGAACTATCACAAAATACAGAGAAGCGTTAAAAATTCCGAGCAGCCGTGAAAGAAAACGACTGTATAAATTGGAAAACAGGTAATGTTATCTAAATTTTAAAATTATTCATTTCTGATTATTAAGCTTTCCGGCAAATTAAATTTTTTTATAATCTCAGCTTCTTTTTCTCTCATTTCCCCATTATCTGTTTCATGATCGTATCCCAATAGATGTAAAAGACCGTGAATAAAAAGAAGTTTTATTTCATCCTCTATCGAATGACCCAATTCATTAGCTACTCTTTTAGCCGTATCTACTGATATTATGATACTTCCAAGAGGCATTCCTGGCATTTCTTCAAGAGGAAAACTTAATACGTCTGTAGGTTTGTCTTTATTTCTGTATATTTTATTAAGTTCTTGTATCTCTTTATCCGTAGTAAGAACCAGTTCTATGTCTTTATCCGTAAGACTTTCATATATCTCTTGTAGTAAATCAATATCAAACTCAAATTCGCTTCTGTTGTCAAAATCTATCATTTTAAGGCCTTTTTTAGTAAAATTATACAAAAAGGCTATAAATGAAAAAAGCTGTAGTCATATTAAGCGGTGGAATGGATTCTACAACGACCGCTTTTATCGCAAAAAATGAAGGTTATGATATTGTTCCCGTTCATTTTAATTACGGGCAAAGAACTGAAAAAAGAGAATTAAAAGCCTTTAATGATATTTGTGAATATCTAAAAATTCCTGATAATAAAAGATATATAATTGATATTCCTTTTTTTAAACAAATAGGTGCTTCAGCACTTACTGATGAAAATATAGAAGTACCGACAGATGGAGTGAAACCCGGGGTTCCTGTTACATATGTGCCGTTTAGAAACGGAATTTTTTTATCTATTGCCGCGGCTGTTGCGGAAAAAGAAGAAGCCAAAGCAATTTATATCGGAGTGGTTGAGGAAGATAGCAGCGGATATCCTGACTGTCGTGAGGAATTTATTAATTACATGGAAAAAGCTATAAATGCCGGTACAAAACCTGAAACAAATATTCAAATAAAGACTCCTTTAATTCATTTAAAAAAAGAAGATATAGTAAAAAAAGCCATAGAAGTCGGAGTGCCTCTTGGACTTACATGGAGCTGTTATAAAGAAGAAGATGCGGCGTGTGGTGTTTGTGACAGCTGTAGACTTAGACTAAAAGGGTTTGAAAAAGCAGGTATAAGAGATAAAATTCCGTACAAGGGTTAGTATGCGTTTTTTAATTCTTTTAATTGCCGCAATGCTTTTTGCAAAAGACGTAACCTTGCAGTTTAACTGGCTCCCGCAGTTTGAATTTGCCGGATATATAGTTGCAAAGGAAAAAGGGTTTTATCAAAAAGAGGGCCTTAATGTAAAATTTTTGTATTATAATCCTAAAATTACCGTAATGAATGCGGTAAAATCAAAAAAGGCTGATTTCGGAATAGAAGAAATCGACGTATTTGAAAAATATTTAAAAGGCGAGCCGTTTAAGGCAATAGCTGCGATTTTTCAGGATTCTCCCCATGCACTGATGGCTATCAGGGAATACAATATTACCGATTTAAATGATTTAAAACATAAAAGACTTGCATTAAAATACGGTAAAAAAATACCGGTCGGTATTCAACTTATGCTCTTAAGTAATGGTTTAAAGCTGAGTGATTTTAAACTTTATCCCGTAACATTTAATATTAATGATTTGATAAACAAAAAATATGACGCCATTACTGTTTATATTTCAAATGAGCCGTTTTTATTAAAACAAAAAGGCTACACCCCTGTAATTTTTTCGCCTAAAGATTACGGTTTTCATTTTTATTCCGGAATTATATTTACTACAAAAGAATATTTTGTTAAAAATCCAAAGACGGTGCAAAAATTTTTAAAAGCCACAATAAAAGGCTGGAAATGGGCTTTTTCGCATATAGACGAAACGGTTGATTTAATTTATAACAAATATAATCTTTTACATAAGTCAAAAGAGGCTTTAAAATATGAAGCAAACGTTTTAAAAAAACTGGCAGGTGAGAATATAGGCGAAATATCTCTAAACAGACTAGAGGAAATCAGCAATTATTATAAAATTTTGGGATTGAAGGTTAAAAAAGACGTTAAAAATTTTATTTATGACCCCGGCAAAGTATATTTATCTGAAAAAGAAAAAGAGTATTTGCAACAACATAAAGTCTTTAATGTATGCATAGACCCTAACTGGCCTCCGATTGAGTATGTTGAGGATGGAAAACCCAAAGGAATTGCCCAGGATGTTTTAAAAATAGCGGCAAATAAATTAAACGTAAAATTTAACGTAATAAAAACCAGGTCTTGGAAAGAGAGTATGAAACTCTTTAAAGAGGGTAAATGTCAGCTGTTGGCTGAAGCTGTTAAGACAAAAGAACGTGAAAAATTTGCCTACTTTACCAAACCTTATTTAACATATAAAATGGCTTTTATTACGCGTCAAGGCACGCCTTTTATAAATTCTATAGAGGAAGTTTTGAATAAAACGTTAGCCAGGCAGAAAAGCAGTGCGCTGATTGAAATATTAAAGCAAAAATATCCTAATATTAAGATATTAAAGACTGAGACGACCCTTGATGCTTTTAAAGCGGTGGCTGAGGGAAGGGCATATTATACGTTAGCCATACTGCCGGTTGCAAGTTATATAAACTATAAATATCTTTTAAATTTGCAAGTTTCTGGGTATAGCGATATAAATTACAATATCTCAATGGCTGTAAATAAAAAATATCCTTATCTTTACAATGCCCTCTCAAAAGCGCTTGATACAATAGAGCCAAATGAAATAAACTCCATTACCAAAAAATATATGTATGCGGTTATTTCAAAAATTGATTATAAACTTGTGATAGGTGTAATTGTATCTTTTTTTATAATAGCTGTATTTTTTTATTACAGACATATATTGCTTAAAAAAATGAATAAACGCCTAAAAGATGAAGTTAAAAAGGCAGTGTCGGAAAAATTAAAAGCGATTTATGTGGATAATGTTGCTGGGTGTTATACGATAGCGAAAATGGTTGATGATAAAAACCCTGAAAAATACGCAATTATTACAAATATTAAAAATTTTAGCAAAATCAATTCAATTTACGGTTTTTCTGTAGGTGATGAGGTATTAAGAGCTGTATGTAAAAAATTAAAAGAAATAAAACAAAACGTCTACAGGCTTGATGCGGATGAGTTTATAATTTTTAGCAATGACTATAAAAAAGATATTGAGAAAATAAAGGAAGCTTTTAATAAAGAAATAAAAATTAACAATCTCTATTTTAAACTCTCGTTTTATTTCGGTGTAGCGGAAAATAATGAAGATATACTCAGGCATTTGACGATTGCTTTGAAAACAGCAAAAAAGAACCTCTCGGAATATTTTGTATTTAAAAAAGAAGAGGAAAAAGAACTTAAAGATTTTTTTAAATTTAATGATTATTTATTAAAAGCAATTCATAATGAAGAAGGATATTCAATTGAACCGTATTTTCAGGGGATTTATTCTTATAAAAACAAAAAAATAGTAAAATACGAAGCACTCGCAAGACTTATAGTAAAAGAGAGGGTATATACTCCGTATTATTTTATTGATATTGCCAAAACTTCAGGATTTATTACGGATTTGACCAATATAATGATAGAAAAAAGCATGAAAGCCGCTAAGGAATACGGCTTTGACGTATCGATTAATCTGACCGAAGAGGATTTTTTAAGGGATGATTTAATAGATTTTATCTGTAATAGAACAAAAAAATACGGGTTAAACCCTTCGTCTGTAACATTTGAAATACTTGAGAATATTGCAAACAAACAGATGAATGCAATTAACTATAAACTTAAAACCTTAAAGAAACTAGGATACAAAATAGCAATTGACGATTTCGGGGTGGAAAACAGTAATTTTGAAAAAATTGCGGATTTGGAGATAGATTATGTTAAAATTGACGCTAAATTTATCAAAAACATATACCGTAATAAAAAATCGCGTATTCTTGTTGAATCTATTGTATATTTTGCTCATAAACTCAATATTGAAGTTATTGCAGAATTTGTGGAAAATGAAGAAATAGACAATATATTAAAAGAACTTGGCATTGACTGCGCTCAGGGATATTTTTATTCAAAACCACATAAAAAAGGAGAATAATGCAAAAGAAAATTCAAACGGTAAAAACCCTTCTTGATTCACTTCCGTTTATAAGAAAATTTTACGGTAAAACCATAGTGATAAAATACGGGGGAAGCGCTCAGATTGACGAAAAACTAAAAGAGAGTTTTGCTGTGGATATTTTAATGCTTTATATGGTCGGGATTAAGCCTGTAATAGTGCACGGGGGAGGAAAAAGAATTACGGAAATTTTAAAAGCCCTTAACGTCAAAACGGAATTTAAAGACGGGGTGAGGGTAACGACTGAAGAGTCAATAAAAATTGCCGAAATGGTTTTAAGCGGAGAGATAAATAAAGAAATAGTGAATATGTTAAATCAGCACGGTGCAAAAGCCATAGGGATTAACGGAAAAGATATGAGCTTTATGAAAGCAAAATCATTAATAGGTTATACCGGTGAGATTACTTCAATAGATGGAGTTTTTATTAATAAACTTTTAAGCGAGAATCTAATTCCTGTAATTGCTCCCATAGCAGCCGGTGATTCACCGACTCATCCGGGATACAATATAAATGCGGATACTGCGGCAAGCGAAATAGCAGTGGCAATTGATGCCAAAAGAGTTATATTTTTAACCGATACGCCGGGTGTTTTAGATAAAGAAGGAAATCTTTTAAGCTCACTCAGCAGTGACGAAATAGAAAAATTAAAAAATGACGGAACTATAGCCGGAGGTATGATCCCAAAAGTAGACGCAGCATTAAACGCTGTTAAAAAAGGAGTGGAAAAAGCTCATATTATTGATGGAAGAGTAGAGCATTCCATACTTTTGGAATTATTAACAAGCGAAGGTATCGGTACTGAAATCAAGGAAAAATAATGCATTACATCTGGACTGAAATGTTTATTCTTTTTTTAACTGTTTTTATAGCAAAAATACTTGCTAAAAAAACAAATACTGTTGATGTTTTATGGTATATAATTTTAGGGGCGTTTCTTGGAAATTTAGGACTTTTGCCTGAAGATGAAAGAATAGAGTTTTTAGGCGAAATTGGTATTATCTTGGTAATGTTTGCTCTTGGATTTGAAGAAAATTTAAGCGAATTTATAAAAGGATTAAAAAAAGCTTGGGGAATAGCGGTAATAGGGGCTATTTTCCCGTTTTTGGCCGGGTATTTTACCGCTAAACTTTTTGGTTATTCAACAACTTCGGCTCTTATATGGGGACTTACAATGACCGCTACCGCAGTGTCTCTTACAATGGTAAGTCTAAAATCTTTAGGGCTCGAGAAAACCCCCGCTGCTATGGGAATTATGACCAGTGCCGTTGTCGATGACGTATTAAGTTTAATAGGGCTTGCCGTATTGTTGCCAATTATCTTAAACAGCGGCTCAAGCGGAGGAGAGTTGACAATAGATTTTGAAAAACTCTTATACACTATTTTCGATGTTTTGGCATTTTTC
Source organism: Nautiliaceae bacterium (assembly GCA_027062285.1). Lineage (GTDB taxonomy): Bacteria > Campylobacterota > Campylobacteria > Campylobacterales > Nautiliaceae > Caminibacter. The sequence continues at coordinate 26,257 of JAMOTL010000055.1, read as the reverse complement.
GGGTTTGTGTATCTTGTCGGAAAGTTTATCGTACCTCATAAAAAAGGCATAAGATATTTATTTATAGTGGATAATGGGAATTACGCAGTTCTTGGTGTTTTCATTTTGGTGTTTATGTTTGGGGATGTGGCGCATATTCTTGGATTTCATCCGGCAATCGGTGCGTATTTTGCAGGACTGATATTAAAAGCAGAATATTTTGAAGTAGGCAATCAAAACAGAGCAAAAGAGATAGAAAAAATCACTGACACAATGGCATATACTGTATTTGGTCCTGTATTTTTTATACTTTTAGGTAGTAAAATATTATTTGAACTTAGTGTAATAAAAGATGTAATTTTTTCTACATTGGTACTTTTTTTAAGTGTATTGGTTTTACAAGTACTGTCTGCTGCGAGTGCGGCTAAATATACGGGAGGGTATTCCAATAAAGATAGTTTCTTAATAGGTTTAGGGATGTTAGGACGCTCCGAGCTTGCTTTTATAGTTATAAATATAGCATACGTCCAAAATCATCTTATCTCAAAAGAAGAGTTTTATACACTTATGTTTACCACTTTTTTACTTAATATTTCCGTTCCTCTTTTATTAAAATGGTTTAAACCTATATACGAACGGGAATAGTTTTTGCTTTTCTCCTTAAAAAGGAGAGAAAATGTTAGAGATTAAAAAACCAATTCCGGGATTTGAAAAAGAAAACAAAGCGGTTTTTAAACAAATTGACGAAAATTTCGCTATTTTAGGATTGGGAAATGTCAGTTTTATTTTAATAAATCCGTTTTCTTTGATGAAAGATTATTCTTTTGAAGTTCCGAGTGATGTAAAAGTACTGCTGGATATTAATGAAAAGAATCTTCCGTTAGTATATTGTAACTTAGTCAAAAAAGATCCCTTTGAAGAATCGATAGTTAATTTTAAAGCTCCAATTTTAATAAATCCTAAAAACAATACTGTAGCCCAGGTTATTTTGGATAATTATGGATATGCTCCACTTAAGGAATTTATAAAAGAATAATGATACAATTCCACCCAAAAAGGGTGGAGTTGCCTCTTAGTAAATTAAACACCGAACAACTACAAGCCGCAACCGCGCCGCTTGGACACAATCTTGTCATAGCGAGTGCCGGGACAGGCAAAACTTCTACAATAGTCGGAAGAATTGCGTATCTTTTGGAAGAAGGCTTAAAGCCAGAAGAGATACTTCTTTTGACTTTTACGAATAAAGCGGCGGCCGAAATGAAAGAGAGAGTTGCTAATGTTTTGCCTCAGGCAAAAAACATAGAAGCCGGGACATTTCATTCAGTCAGTTATAAATGGCTTAAAAAACTTAATAAAAATTTAGTATTAAAACAACCGAAAGATTTAAGAATTCTTTTTAAATCGATTTATGATAAAAGAGATTTTTCACGTTTAGGTATTGAAGAAAAACCGTATTCTGCTAATTATCTTTTTGATTTATATTCTTTATATCTAAATTCGAATGCTCCAAGTTTTGAAGAGTGGCTGATTTCAAGAGCTCCCGCTCAAGAAGAATACGCAATAATTTATGAAGATATTTTTGATGAATACGAAATGGTTAAAAAAGAACATAATTTAGTTGATTTCAATTCTCTTTTGATTGAAATGATTAACGCGTTAAAATCAGGAATTCAAAATCCTTATAAGGAAATTTTGGTTGATGAGTACCAAGACACTAATCCTTTACAAAACGAATTCATAGAATCGGTCAAAAAAAACAGTCTTTTTTGTGTAGGTGATTACGACCAAAGCATTTACGCTTTTAACGGTGCTGATATTTCAATAATTTCTACGTTTGATAAAAGATATGAAAACGCTAAAGTTTACACTCTGAAAAAAAATTACAGAAGTTATGGAGAAATTTTAGATATAGCGAATAAAGTTATAAAAAATAACCCCAGAATTTACCCTAAAACTCTTGAAGTTACGAGAGGATATTGCGGAGAATTTCCAAAAGTACTTATTTACAACGATACTTTTGAAGAATATAGGGATATTGCCAGTAGAATTTTAACATCAACTACAAAAAGAGATGAAATTGCCGTACTTTTTAGAAACAATTCAAGTGCCGATGCGATTGAAGCAATGCTTAGGGAAAAAGGAATTGAGTGTAGAAGAAAGGGAGGAGTCAGTTTTTTTGATTCAAGAGAAATTAAAATTACATTGGATATACTTACTTTTTTGATAAATCCAAAAGATATAATGGCATTCATTCATATTTTCGAATATGCCAAGGGCGTTGGCAGTGCTATAGCAGGAGAAATATTTGAAGCACTTAATATTCTTGGCGACGGTAACGCAATAGAGGGTTTTTTAAATCCTGATACAACAAAAAAAATTTTCACTAAAAAAAGAACATCTTATCAATTGGGACTTTTTGATGATTTTGTAACTCTTGGAAGTGTAAGTAAGTTTAAGGATTTGGGATTTGAAGAGGAGTTTTTATCAAATCCGATTTTGAGACATCCGAAACTTTCCACAGAAGGTGCGGAATTTTTACACTATTTTTATCAATTTTTAAAACGAGTTAAGAGATTGAAAAATCCGATGTCGATTTTTAACGAACTTATAAATTCTAAAATGTTTCAAATTATTGTTATGAGTCTGGCAAGGGAAAGAGCAAAAGATAAGAATGGAAAAATAGACGAAGATAGATTTGAAGAAGCAAAAGATAAAATTCAAAATAAAGTAAAAGTACTCGGTAATCTTTTAAGAAACTATACGGAACTTGAAAGATTTTTAAATGCTATGGTGCTTGGTGCGAGTGAAATGAGCGAAGGCAAGGGTGTAAATCTATTAACTGTCCATGCTAGTAAAGGGCTTGAGTTTGAAGAGGTGTATATTGTAGATATGATGGAAGGAAGATTTCCGAATATCAAACTTTCAAAACCTGCCGGTGGAATTGAGGAGGAGAGGCGTCTTTTTTACGTAGCTGTAACTCGTGCTAAAGACAAGCTTTTTTTTGCTTTAGCCAATCGCGACAGAATTAGAAATCAGGAGTATGAACCTAGTAGATTTTTAACTGAGGCTGGATATCGTATAAACTGAGTTTTGAATAATTGTTCAATTGACATAGGGGGATAGGTGTGCTAAAATGGAGCTAAAAAGGGTAGGGATGAAAAATTTATCGGTAAAAAATAAAATTTTGCTTATTGTAATATCCTCGGTGATTCTTGTGAGTATTGTTTCAACGATGGTTGCCGTAAACAATATTTATCAGGTAACCAATAAAAATATAGAAAATTTTAAAAATACTATTATGGCTCAGAAGAAAAAAGAGCTGATGGATAAAAGTGAAATTATCGAAAAAATTGTTCTGTCTTATTATGACAGGACAAAACCGGAATCCATTGAAAAAAACGCCAAAGAAGATTTGGCTCAGCGAATGGATATCCTTTTTCACATAATAAATACTTATTATCAGGAAAATAAAAACAAATTAAGCGAAAGTGAACTTAAAGAACGTATAAAAGAGCTTGTAAAATCCGCAAGATACGGAAAAAGCGGTTATTTTTGGATAAATGATTTTAACTATAAAATGGTAATGCATCCTATAAAACCTCAGTTTGACGGAAAAACGTTTATCAATACTCCAAAAGTTCCATTTGTAGAACTTGGAGTAAACGCCCTTAAAAAATGCAACTGCGACGCCACATATATTAAATATCAGTTTTATAACCCTGCCAGCAAAAAATATGAATTTAAAGTCTCTCTTGTTAGGGAATTTAAACCGTTTCACTGGATAATAGGAACTGGAAAATATCTAAGTGATGTAACGCCTCAGATTAAGAAAGAAGCACTTGAGAGTATTAGAAAAGTAAGATTTGGAAAAAGCGGATATTTCTGGGTAAACGATATGAATTATAAAATGGTAATGCATCCTATTAAGCCCGAGCTGGAAGGAAAAATTTTTGTTAATACTCCTAAAGTGCCTTTTGTTCAGCTTGGCGTGGACGCCCTTAAAAAATCAGGTAAAGATTATGCATATATTAAATACAAGTTTTATAATCCGAAAACAGAACAATATGAAGAAAAACTCTCAATTGTTCGACTTTTTAAACCATGGGGATGGGTCATAGGAACGGGAACTTATCTTCAGGATATGTATAATACTATCGAAAAAATGAAACAGGATGCTAAAAAAGAAGTTTTAAATGCGATATTAGAAATAGTGGGTATTAATATAATTCTGATTGCAATTATTGTATTTATCAGTTATTTTGTAAGCAACAGATACATAATCGAGCCTCTTCAGAAAATAGAAAAAGGTCTTGTTGAATTTTTTGAATTTTTATCAAGAAAAAGAAATGATTTCAGTAAAATAGATGTGGATACAAAAGATGAAATCGGACAGATGGCGCAGTTGATAAACGAAAGTATTGAAAATGTCCATAAAAATATTGAAGAGGAAAAAGCACTCGTAAATAATTCCATTCAAATAGCAAACAGGGTAAAAGACGGATATCTGGATAAAAGAATTACGTTAAATACCAGTAATCCCGAACTTAATAAACTGAAAATTGCGCTTAATCAGATGCTTGACGTTTTAAATCAGAAAATCGGTACCGATTTAAACGAAATTCACAGAGTTTTAGAAAGATATGCCAATTATGATTTCAGCGCTAAAATTGAAAAGCCTGTGGGTGAAGTCGAAAAAATGATTAACGAACTTAGAAACGTTATAGCTACAATGATTAAAATAAGTATTCAAAATTCAGAAGAACTTGATGAGGTTAGCAGTAAATTAAGCAAAGATGTGGAATCTTTAGACGGGTCTATGAGAGAGTTAAAATCTTTAATAGATAGAATTACAAATTTAGTTGAAAGTACGACAGTCGGTCTTAATGAGAATTCACAAAAAGCTCATATGGTTGCCTCCCAGGCAGAAGAAATTCAAAATGTAGTATCCGTTATTAGAGAAATTGCAGACCAGACAAATCTCTTAGCTCTTAATGCCGCAATAGAAGCTGCAAGGGCCGGTGAGCACGGAAGGGGATTTGCCGTAGTTGCGGATGAGGTCAGAAAACTGGCTGAGAGAACTCAAAAATCCTTAGCCGAAATCGATACGACGATACATACGCTTGTTCAGTCTATCAGCGAAATTGTAAAGAACATCGAAGAAAATACAGAAGAAATTAATAAAATTAATGATTCTATGAAAGAGATAGAGGAGATAGATAATAAAAATATAGAAATTGTAAAAGAACTTTCAGAAACAAGCGAGGAAATAAAAGAAATTTCCAGTAAAATTAAAAAAGAAATCTCCAATAAAAAAATATAAACTTTTATGATACAATTCGCTTTAAAAAGGCGAATTGTTGAGTCTTAATTATAAAGAAAATAATCTTAAAAATGTTTTACACGGTTTTTTTCTGGCAATAGCTATGACTATAGCCGAACCTTCCACCATTTTGCCTCTTATTGTACATCACTTTAGCGAGAGCGTGGTGCTTGTTGGGGTTTTTGCCTCTCTTTTAAGAGGAGGGGCCATTGCCGTTCAGCTTTTTGCCGCTTTTTACGCCCAGGGTTACAAAAGGGTAATGCCTTATCTTAAAAAAGTTTTTTTGGCGAGATTTCTTTCATGGTTTGCCATAGGTCTTGCTATTTTGCTTATAGGGGATAAAAATCCGACCCTTACTTTATGGATATTCGGTATAGGGCTTTTTATTTTCTCTTTTTCCGCAGGATTTGGGAGTATTTATTTTAGTGAGATAATCGCTAAAGTTTTTAATAAAGAAGAGCGCGGAAAATCTATGGCTAACAGACAGTTTTTTGCCGCAATAGGTTCGATAATAAGCGGCGGGATTGCAGGATGGGTTTTAGCTACTTTCGAACCTCCAAAAAGCTATGCGTATCTTTTTATGATTAGCGCTTTTTTACTTGGTCTCGGACTTTGGGCTTTTTCTACGATAAAAGAACCGGTAAAAGAAAACGTGAGAATTAAAGAAAAGAGCTTTTTGGAATTTTTGAAAAACGCTTTTAAATTTTTAAAAGAAGATAAAGCCCTTCAGATTCAGATATTAACTATTCTTTTCAGTTATTCATTTTTATTCGCGTTTCCTTTTGTAATTTTAAAAGCAAATCAGACAATTCATTTAACCGGTTGGCTTGTGGGAGGATTTGTGACGGTTCAGATGATAGGGGCGTTGCTTGGTAATTTAGTATGGAAAAAACTAGCACCAAAATATAAACTTATAATAATTTTAGCTTATCTTTCGATGATTTTAGCTTTTATTGTAGCTTATTTCGCCTCGAATTCATGGCAATATGCTCTTGTGTTTTTTTTAATAGGTTTTGCAATGGACGGGTTTAAAATAGCCGGTATGAATCTTTTGTTTGAAATAGCTCCGGAGGACAAAAGACCGATATATGTCGCTTTACAAAATAATCTCACTTCAATAGGTCTCTTTTTTGCTATTCCGGGAGGACTTATATTAAAAGCTTTCAGTTATGATGTTTTATATCTCTTTACAATTTTTATGTTGCTTGTGGGGCTGTTTTTCGCTACAAAATTAAAGGCTGAATAATGGAAGGAATTATTGATTTTATTGTAGATAGTGTAGGGGGTTTAGGTTATATAGGAATTTTTATTATGATGTTTTTGGAAAGCAGTTTTTTTCCTTTTCCAAGTGAAGTGGTAATGATTCCTGCCGGTTATTTGGCAAGTAAAGGTGAAATGAATCTTTTTTTGGCAATTCTAAGCGGTATTGCCGGAAGTATTGCCGGGGCTTGGTTTAATTATCTTCTTGCTTACAAATGGGGAAGGGCGGCACTTTTGAAATTTTTAAAAGAACATCATCTGGAAAAATTAGAAAAGTTTTTCGAAATACACGGAGAAATTTCTACATTTAACGGAAGATTGATTCCTGGTATTCGCCAATATATTTCTTTTCCTGCCGGACTTGCTAAGATGCATCCTGTGAAATTTACCGTTTTTACTGCGTTAGGTGCCGGTGTTTGGATATTAATTTTGACTTTTCTTGGATATTTTATAGGAGAAAACAGTGAGCTTATTCATAAATATATAAAAGAAATAACAATATTTACTTTAATTTTTATAACTGTTTTTACTTTTATTTATTTAAAATTAAAAAAATAGGAATGGATTTATTCCCATTCCCATCTTCTACCGAATCCTCTGCCAAAACCTCTTCCGTATCCCATACCTCTTCCATAGCCTCTACCATGACCAAAGCCTCTGCCAAAACCTCTACCACGACCATATCCTAATCCTCTGCCATATCCAAAGCCTCTCCCTCTCATTTCGTATCCTCCTTCATAATTTACAGGATGTGTAAAATCTTCAAAATTTTCAAGTACTTTTTCAATATCTTTTTCATCTGTTTCCATAGCCTGAATACCTTCAAATTCCAAATTTCTTATCATTCCTTCTCCAAAATCTCTTGCTACGAATATATCAACGCCTGCTTCTTTAAGTAAAGGCGGTATTACTCTTCCCGTGCCTAAACCTCTTTGGCCTTCAGGAAGATTTTTTAGATTGATGTTTTCTTCTTGTATTCTTTCAAGAACAGGATTTTGAATATAAAATTTTTCACCTGTATCTGTGTCAATAATTAAAAATCCTTTTGCCAAACCTATGTGGTTTGCTATTGTTTTTTGATTGTTTGTTGGAAATGCTATTCTCATTTTTCCCTCCTTAAAAGTTGTTATTCTTCGATTTCTATTATTTTTCCGTGCATCAGGGCATCTGCTATTTTTGCCCTGGCATTTTTAAGAATGCGGCTTATTGTCGGGCGAGATACTCCCATTTCTTTTGCCACATCCTCTTGATAAAGTCCTTCAAAATCCATAAGTCTTATAGCTTCCATCTCGTCTTTTGTTAAAAAGACTCTTTCAAGAGAATGAGATGGGATACCGCATGGTTTAAAACATATATGATTAAATTTTCCCCTTATTCTTCTTCTAATCCTTCTAGGCATTTGAGCTCCTTGACATATGTTCAATAAAATTATAGCATATTTATGAACATATGTCAATAAATTTCATTTCATATTAAAATTAAGTAAAATATAAAAAGAAAATTTAGTTATAAGTTTTAATTATAACTACTATAATTAAAACTTATTTGTGGTATACTTCCAAAAAATGAAGGAGGGGCTATGGAGAGAAGCCTAAAATATTTTCCTGTCCAACTGTTTGCAGTTATTATGGGATTTTCTGGTCTTACTATCGCTTTTGCGAAAGCATATCATTTTTTAAATTTTCCGTATTGGCCTTATTTAATTTTACTTTTTATTGATGTTATGCTTTTTTTCGTAATATTCGGTGCTTATATGATAAAATGGATAAAATATCCTGATGCCGTAAAAAAAGAGTTTGCTCATCCAATCAAAAGTTCTTTTGGTGCGGCTATTTCAATTAGTTTCTTGCTTGTTTCCATTGCAATAAGCGATTTTGCACCGCCTGTATCCGTTACTTTTTGGTTTATAGGAGCTGTGCTTCATCTCTTTTTTACATACAAAGTCATTAAATTTTGGATAGAGCATGACAAACTTGAAGTTAAACATATAAATCCTGCCTGGTTTATCCCTATTGTTGGTAACGTATTGGTACCTATAGTAGGTGTTGATGTTTGTGATGAAGTGGTAAATCATTTTTATTTTAGTATAGGTATTTTCTTTTGGATAATATTAATTACTATCGTAATGTACAGGATGATATTCCATTTACCTCTTGGTAAAAGACTGATTCCTACTTTTTTTATTCTTATAGCACCCCCGGCTGTAGGATTTATCAGTTATTTTAGAATAACTTTTGGAATAGTGGATTTTTTTAGTCTCTTTTTATATTTAATAGCATTTTTTATTCTGTTTTTACTGCTTATTATGCTTAAAAATTTTCTTAAACTGCAGTTTTTTATATCATGGTGGGCATATACGTTCCCATTGGCTGCAATAACAATAGCAACTATCCTAATGGATAGTGTATATCATAAGTGGTTTATAAAAGCATTTGCTCTGTTTTTATTAGCTTTAACAACCGTAGTGGTTGGATATGTGAGTTATAAAACATATCTTGCTATCAAAAATCAAAAAATCTGTGTACCTGAGGAGGAATAAAATGAATAAAAGAAGTTTAATCGGTGGAATTATTTTGGGATTTGTTGTGGCAGTTTTTATAATTCCTTTAATGTTTAAAATTGCAGCTGAAGATATGCTGTTTAAACAGGTAAAAAGTCCGTATGATTTTGAGAAAACCGTTCAGGTTTTAGTAAACAGAATCAATAAACAGCCAGGATGGCATGTTGTTACAGTAATTAATCAGGAAGAAGAAATAAAAAAATACGGAGGACCGGATGTTGGTCCTGTTAAAATTATAAAATTCTGTAACGCAAAATATGCGGGAGAGATGTTAAAAGATGACAGAACAAAATTTATGGCTGTTAAAATGCCTCTTAGCATTGCCATATACGAAGACAGTATGGGAAGAGTTTATATTTCTCTTATGAACGGATATCTTTTGACGAGAATGTTAAGCTTAACGCCAGAATCAAAAATTATGGAAAAGGTTGTTAGAGATATTCAAAATATTTTAAGTTTTGTTCATTTTAGATATTCTATATTTTAAAGGATTTGAATGGCTAAAAAAGTATTGATTTTAGGTGGAGGATTTGCCGCTCTTGAGAGTGCTATATGGCTAAAAAAATACGGCTTTGACGTAACGGTTGTAACGAATAGAGAATATATGTATGTGTATCCTATTTCTATTTGGATACCTACGGGTGAATACAAGTTTGAAGATTGTATAATTGACTGGAAAGAACTCAGCCGTGTTCACGGATTTGAGCTAAAATTTAATAAAGTTAAAAAAATTGATATTAAAAATAAAAAAGTAGAATGCGAAAATGATGAATCAAGATGTGATTTTGATTATCTAATAATCGCAATCGGGGCGGATAAAGTAAAACACAAAGGAAGCGAGCATTTTCTTTCGATCTGCGGCGCTCCTGAGGAGTCCTTAAAAATAAAAGAAAAACTTGACGAGCTTATAAAAAGAGGGCATGGCAAACTGGCATTCGGGTTTGGTGGAAATCCAAAAGACCCGAGCAACGTAAGAGGGGGACCTGCTTTTGAAGTAATGTTTAACGTTCATCATAAATTAAAAAAATTAGGACTTAGGGATAATTTTGAGATAACTTTCTTTGCTCCTATGCCAAAACCGGGCGCCAGAATGGGTCAAAAAGCCTTAAAAATAATGGATGCGTGGTTTGATAGATTAAATATTAAACAAATTAAGGGTAAAAAAATTACCGAATTTGTAAAAGACGGCGTGATTTTTGAAGACGGAAGCAAGCTTGAGAGTGATTTGACTATGTTTATCCCGGCTGGTAACGGGCCTGAACTTTTTAAAGATACCGGGCTTCCGTTAAATGAAGCAGGATTTATCAAAATTAACGAATACTGCGAAGTTATGCATGATTTTGATGAAACAAGTTCGGATAAGTTTCCTATTTTTGCGATAGGTGACAGTGCGGCAATCGACGGACCTGACTGGAGAGCAAAACAGGGACACTTAGCTGAAGTAATGGCAAGAGTTACGGCATACAATATTAAAATGATGGAAGAAGGCAAGGAAGCTAGAAAAGAATACATCTCTCATATAAATATTTTATGTCTGATGGATAGTGGTGATGGCGCAGCTTTCGTATATAGAGACAATAAAAGAGCTATCTTAATTCCACTGCCTGTTATTGGACACTGGATGAAAAAAGGTTGGGGCTGGTATTTTAAAAACTCAAAACTCAATAAAATCCCAAGAATCCCCGGGATGTAATTTGATATAATTTTTCAAAAGGGCTTTTGCCCTTATAAAAATCAAAAGTGTCAGAGGAAATAAAATGGAGCTTGTTTATTTATGGATAGAAAAATATAAAAATATAAAACGTCAAGGATTTACTTTTTCTCCAAGATTTGATTGTGAATTTAAGCCAAAATATAACGAAAATGATGAATTGATTCCAGATGAGAGCGAATTAATTATAGAAGAGAAAAAAGATTATGTTAATATATTTCCGGATAATATCAATATAACAGCAATAGTTGGGAAAAACGGAGCGGGGAAAAGTAATTTAATTAAAGCTATTTATGAATTAACTTTTTTATTTTTAAATAAAGACAAAAAAAACTTTTATTTGGAATCGGAAATTGAGGATGAGAATGTTAATGATTTAATAATAATAATGTCACTTATGTCAATGACTGAAGAAAAAAACTCTTTTTTTTTAATATTAAATTTTGGAAATAAATTTTATAAAATTGACTCTGAGGAGTTAAAAAATTATTTACAACAAAATAATTTAAATGTTTTAGGATTGAAAAATAACGTACATTTTGAATTTAATATAAAAAGTAATAAATGTATTGATAATTTTAATGGTATTATTGATAGTTTTTTTATTTATTATAATTTTACTATTGATACTTGGAATGAAAAATTGTTTCAATGGCAAGAATACTTATATCATAGAAAAGATGATTATGAATTTCCACTATTAATTGAACCTTATAAAAAAAATAGAAAAATTGATATTGATTTATTAATTACAATAAATAATCAACGTATATTATTATTTTATTCATTTTTTAAAGAAAAATTAATTAAAAATAAAATAACTAACTTTTTTAATCCCAACCAAATAAGATTTGAATATGCAAATAGTGAAAAAGATATGGTTTTATTAAAAGAATTAGAAAATCAAATAAATGATTTTTTTAGTGATTATGAAACAGCCCAATACGGGGCCGAATATCAACCAATATTTAATAAGTTTAAAAGCATTAAATATAAAATTATTTACAAATATATAAAATTATTCAAAACTTTTGATATTGATAACTTATTAATAGTTGACAAAATTATTAATTTTTATCAAAATAAAAATTACAAAGAATTAAATTTATTATATATATATTTTAAAATGATAGAAAAAAAACAATATTTAAATAAAATCGCTGATAAAATTGATTATTTTGAGCAAAAGCTTATAAAAATAGAAAAAAATTATAAAGATAACTTTGAAAAATTAATTAAAGAATTTGAAAGATTTATTGATTCAAATAATTTCGATTTTATTGATGAAAAAAATTATAATTTGTTAAAATTAAAAATAGCAATAAATTTTCATAAGAATTCTTTGTTTAATAAATTACCCAATAATACAAATAAAATTGATTTAAACAATTTACCAGAAAATAATATTGTTAATTATTTTCCTGGTTGGCTTGAAGTACATTTTTATGAAAATGAAAAATCATTAAATTCTTTAAGCACAGGTGAGAAATATAAATTTTTATTTATAATTAGTTTATTATATCAACTTTCAAACATAAATAAAGTTAGTAAATATAAATCAGTGTATTTAATTTTAGATGAAATTGAATTAGGTTTGCATCCAGAATGGCAAAAAAATTTTATAAGTGATTTACTTTTTTCTCTTAAATCTTTTAAAGAGTATGGAAATTTTGAGATAAAACTTGATTTTATTTTACTTACCCATTCTCCATTCATTCTCTCAGACCTTCCAAAAGAAAATATTATTTTTATGAAAGAGGGCAAAAACGTTAGTGATGAAGTAGATATCAAAACTTTTGGAGCGAATATTCATACACTTTTGACTCACGGATTTTTTATGGAAGACGGGCTTATGGGTGAATATGCTAAAAGTAAAATTGATGAAGTAATTAAATATTTAAATGATGAAGATTCTGAAATTAAATCTAATGAAGAAGCACAAAAAATTATAAATATTATAGGAGAGCCTATAATTAAAAAAGAACTTCAAAGAAGACTTGATAGTAAAAAATTGAATAAATGTAAACAAATAGATGATATTAAAGAACAAATAAGGCTTTTACAAAAAATGATGGAATATTTAGAAAATGAAAAAAATAATAATAACTGAAGATACAAAAAATAGACATTTTAATGAATTGAAAGATAAGTTAAAAAAGTTAGAAAAATTGTTAAAAAAAATAAAAGCTCCTTATTCATTAAATGATGTTTTGTTGGCAAAGCCTTATAAATTATACGAAATAGCTCAATGGAGTAAGAAGAAAATATATTTTATTCCTTTAAAAAATGAGTACAAACATTCTGAAAGATATACCTTTTTTAATATAAATTTTAATTTCATTAATGATTTATACAATAATTTCACAAAAAAGAAACAAGAGTATAATGCATATGATTTGGCAAAGAGTCTTAATGTAAATACATGTCCCTATTGTAATATTAATTCTATTTATACTGTTATTGATGAAAATAATGAAAAAATTATTCGTCCAGAATTTGACCATTTTTTTGATAAAGCAACTTATCCTATATTGGCACTATCGTTATACAATCTTATTCCATCTTGTCATCAATGTAATTCAAATCTAAAAGGGAAAGAAAAATTTGATTTAGGGAATTATTTACATCCATATATTGATAATATAGATAAACATATAAAATTTAAAATAAAAATAATTAATGCAAAATTTTATCATTCAATTGACGGGTTTAAGTTGGAGATAGATTATTTATCACAAAAAGCAGTAAATCATAATAATATATTTAAACTTGAGGAAAGATATAGTTATTTAAAAGACATAATCCTAGAACTTATTCAAAAAAAATATATGTATAATGAGGATTATTTAGAATCACTTTTTAAAAAATATGAAGGTACTTTTTTTAGAAATTTGGAAGATTTAATGAGATTAGTCAGTGATGGATATATAAATGAAAGTGAAATAAACAAACGACCACTTTCAAAACTGATAAAAGATATATCAGAAGAACTGGGACTTATATAATTTTTTCCAGCTTTTCTTTTAGTTTATTGCTGGCGACTGTTGCTTTGTCGTTTAGGAATATGTCAGTAATAGTATTTGTATAGTTGGACGGTTCGATGTTTATTTCGATGATTTTTGCTCCGTTTTGTTTTGCGAGTATCGGTAGTTGGCTTGCCGGCATAATTTCCCCTGTTGTACCAACTACAATAAGGCAATCGGCATTTTCACAGAGTTTTATTGATTCTTCAAATGCTTTTGGAGGAATCGGTTCGCCGAAAAATACGAAGTCCGGTTTTAATATTCCCTGACATTCAGGACATAAAGGAGGTAAATTTTCAAGAGAAATTGAATCCGAAGGAAATTTTCTTTTGCAGTCGATACATTCCATTTGACTTGCCGTGCCGTGAAATTCAATTACATTTTTACTTCCCGCTTTTTGATGTAGATTGTCGATGTTTTGGGTGATTATACCTCTTAATTTACCGATATTTTCAAGCCAGGCTAAAAATTTATGAGCGTCATTTGGCTGCGTGTTCCCCATATAATCATAAAAAATCTTTTTTATATATTTCCAACTCTCAGCTGGATTTTGTATAAAAAAATCGATATCTAAAATTTTCGGATCGTATTTACTCCAAAGCCCTGTAGGCCCTCTAAATGGTGGAATACCGCTCTCAACTGATATCCCAGCTCCCGTAAATGCTACGGGAAATTTAGAATTTTTTATAATATCAGCGGCTTTTTTGTAATTATTGATTTCCATTGTGCTCCTTTAAGTCGTTTAAAATATCTTTTATATAATGTTTTTTTGATACATAAGTATTGATTTGATAAAAATCAAGATTACCGAGCATTCCTTCCCCGAAGAATTTTGCTATAAAAATTTCAACTCCTAATTCTTTTAATTTTTTGGGAATAACTTGACCGATTCCCAGGCCGTGTTCTCCGCAGTCACCTTTTAATTTTCCGTGATTTTTTATTATTTTGTTTAGTCTTTCATTTTCTAAATATATTTCTTCTTGTGATTCCGTGTCAATAATCAAAAAACCTTTTGCCAGACCTATTTTAGGCGCAAGTGTTTTTTTATCGTTAGTAGGGAAGGCTATTTTCATTTTTTTCTCCTTAAAAATAATAAATTATTATACTATTTTTTTAATATTAAGATATAATTTTCAAAAAAGGAGAGAAAATGCTAAAAGAAATAATTAAAAAAATTACTGAGTGGGCTTTAGAAAAAGAAGAAGAAGCGGCAAAACAGTGTGCTATACCGATGGAAGAAATTGAAAAACAATTAAAAATACTTCAAGAAAAAAAAGAAGAACTCCAAAAGAAATGTGAAGAGCAGTTAAATGAACTCGATCAGCTTATAAAAAGAGTTGAAAAAATAAAAGAACTTGAAGTTCAAAGATGTAAATTGAAAGAAAATCAAGAGAAAAAAGATTAATTTTCTTTTTTCTTACATAATTCTTTATTCATTTTAAATATTTTTTTAACTTTTTTTAAATCTTTTTCTTTTAAATAGATATGTTTTAGCATTAATTTTTGGCATTTATTATTTAAATCAATATCAAAATCTTTAAAAAATTTTTCATAATCAGAAAGTTTTTTTTCTGCGCTTAAATAATATATCAAATGAGATAAAGCTAAAAAGAAAAGACTCAAAAAGAAAAAAACAATAGAAAATACTTTTATATCGAAAATATATCCGCTGGCCTGATAAGAAACGATTGCTAAAATTGCTAGAGCGAATAGGGTGGTTCCTATGAAATAACCTTTTTGAGAAGTAATAATAAATAAATAATTATCCAAATTTTTTTCTATTTTAGTGGCAGAATATAAATTATAAACAGCCATTAAAGTCAAAATAATTCCGACAAAAATTAATCCGTAATATAAAATCATGTTAACTCTTTAAATTTTATTGAATTTTTCTTTAATTCTTCTTTAAACCATTCGAAAGTTTCTTTTGCTTTTTTACCGGCAAAAGATATTTCAGAAGTATAATCTAGCTTCGGAAGTGTAGAAAATTCCACTTCTTTTGGAATTTTTTTCATAATATCCAGCATTTCCGATTCTTTAGCATAAGCTATTAAAGTATATCTTTTTTTGATTTCTTTTATGGGAAAATATTTTTTTATAATCCATTCTGTCATAGGATGAGACATCTGCGGAAATCCGGGCATAAAAAAATATCTCTCGTCAATCATAAATCCGGGATAACCGTTTATCGGATTATTCCAGATGGGTTTGGAATTTTTAGGCCAGTAAGCCAAAAGATATTTTTTTGTGTTGTCTTCGTTAGGAAATTTTTGGTCTATTAACTGTTTGAATTCTTCATTATATTCCATTTGGGAATTAGTGAAAACTCTAGCAGCTATTTCTCTAGTATAATCATCAGGTGTGGCTCCGATTCCTCCATAACAGAAAAGATATGAATTTTCAGTGTTTTTGATTAAATTAAATGTATCTTCCATAAGTTTAGGATCGTCTTTGATAATAAAAGAGGCGAAAAGTTCGTAGCCTCTTTCTAAAAGAAGATTTTTTAAAAATTCAAAATGTTTATCTTTTCGTCTGTTTTGTAGAATTTCGCTGCCTATAATGATTTGAAAAATTTTTTTCATTAAACTCCTGCTTTTTCTTTAATTACTTTTTCCATTTCATCTACTATTTCTTCAATTGTTCTCTCACCGTTTATTTTAATAAGTTTTCCCTGAGATTCATAAAATTTTTCTATATCAGCTAAAGGTTCTAAATATACTTTCATTCTGTTGTTGAACACTTCGACGTTATCATCCGCACCTCTTGCTCTGCCAAGAACCCTGTCTTTTGCCACCTCTTCGCTAACTTCTACTTCTATTACGCTTACCAGTTCAATATCATCACTGTTTTTTAACATCTCATCAAGAGCTTTCATCTGTTCTACACTTCTTGGGAATCCGTCTATTAATACGATAGGTTTGTCAGCTTTTTCTATTGCGCTTTTGATTGTGTTAATAACAATCTCAAGAGGAACAAGCTTTCCGTTGTCGATATAACTTTTTATTTCTTTTCCAAGATCGCTTCCGCTTGCAACTTCGGCTCTTAGTAAATCTCCTGTTGAATAATGAACTACCAAATCAGGATTTCTTTCAGCAATAAGCTGGGCATCTGTAGTTTTTCCACTTCCAGGTGCACCTATAATTAAGAATAGTTTTTTCTTCATTGTATCTCCTTTTTTTATAAGATTGGACATTCGAATTTTTTTACATAAATTTTTTTTGCCATACCTCTCCCTATGGCTAATTTTCTTCCGTCTACATCTATTTCCAAAGGACCGAAAAAGGATTTGTTAATAATTTGTCCTAATTGTCCTTTATGAATTCCTAAATCGTGTAACCTCTGTCTAAAATTTTTGCAACTTTCATCAAAATCTACAATTTTAAAAACATCACCGCTTTTTAAATCGATAAGTCTATACTTATTCATTATCCGCTTTTGGCTTTTTTACTCTGATATGTAATTCTTTTAATTGAGATTTGTCAACTTCTCCCGGTGCTCCGGTAAGCAGACACTGGGCTTTTTGAGTTTTAGGGAATGCTATTACGTCTCTGATATTATCTGTTTTTCTCATAAGCATAATTACCCTGTCAAGTCCAAGAGCAAATCCTCCATGAGGTGGTGCTCCGAATTTTAAAGCGTCAAGCAGGAATCCAAATTTCTCCCTTGCGTCCATTTCGTCGATTCCAAGAAGTTTAAATACTTTTTCCTGGATTTCTTCTTTATGTATCCTGATACTTCCTCCTCCTATTTCATATCCGTTACATACCAAGTCATATGCGATTGATTGGATATCTTCAAAATTTTCTTCATCCCATGTATCCATATCAGGCATAGTAAACGGATGGTGTAGAGGAGTTGGATTTCCGTTTTCGTCTTTTTCAAACATAGGAAAATCCACTACCCATACGAATTTATATTCGTTTTCATTAATTAATCCCATATCTTTTGCTATTTTTTGTCTAAGTCTTCCCATATAATCAAGAACGGTCTTTTTATCTCCCGCACCGAAGAAAATAATATCTCCGATTTGCGGTTTTAATTTTTCTATCATTTTGTTTAGAGACTCTTCGCTCATAAATTTAAGAATAGGTCCCTTTAGTCCTTCTTCTTTTACCTGAATATAAGCAAGCCCTTTTGCTCCAAATTTTTTAACGAAGTTTTCAAGTTCTTTTAATTTTTTTCTACTGTAAAAATTATCTCCTCCCGGAACTTTCAGAGCTTTAAAGCGGTTGTTTTTTTTGTCTTTAGCAATTTCAGCGAAAATTTCATTGTTTGAATCCACAAATTCGTCAATTACATCCACCATTGCCAAATCAAATCTTAAATCAGGCTTGTCACTTCCATATTTTTCCATTGCTTCATTATAAGAAATTCTTTCAATCGGTAAATTTACTTTAATTCCAGCCACTTCAAATGCTTCTTTTATCATGCCTTCGATAGCTTCTATTACGTCGTCTTCTTCTACGAAACTCATCTCAACATCCACCTGGGTAAATTCAGGCTGTCTGTCGGCTCTAAGGTCTTCGTCTCTAAAACATTTTGCGATTTGATAGTATTTGTCAAAACCTGCCACCATTAAAATTTGTTTAAAAAGCTGAGGGGATTGAGGAAGTGCGTAAAATTCCCCGGGATGAATTCTACTCGGTACCAGATAATCTCTTGCTCCTTCTGGAGTAGATTTTGTAAGAATCGGAGTTTCTACATCGATAAATCCGTGTTTATCAAAATAATCTCTGATGGCTTTTGTTACTTTGCTTCTTAATATAAAAGTATCGAGCATATCTTTATCTCTGAGGTCTAAGTATCTGTATTTAAGTCTAAGTTCTTCATTTACCGATTTGTCACCTATTTGAAAAGGAAGGGTTTCGCTTGTATTTTCTATTTCGATTTTATCCGCAACCACTTCTATTTTTCCGGTTTTGAGTTTTGGATTTTCTAATCCTTCACCTCTGAGTCTTACTTTTCCTTTTACTTTAATTACGTATTCGTCTTTTACTTTTTCCGCAATTTCATGTGCTTTTTTACTGTCTGCCGGATCCGCTACCACTTGAATTATTCCGCTTCTGTCTCTTAGGTCGATGAAAATAACTCCACCGTGGTCTCTGTGTGAATTAACCCATCCGACAAGTTCTACTTCTTCGCCAACATTCATTTCATTTAAATCCGCGCAGTAATGGCTTCTCATTAATTTCCTTTTTTGGCGCAATTATATCAAATTGTGATATAATTCAAAAAAGGCGAAGAAATGAAAACGTATATTTTAATAAGTTTAATTCTTTTTAATATACTTTTTTACTTTATAGCCAGATGGGTGAAATTTTTTTTATTTAAAAAGAGAAAAAATATAATTTTAAAGCTTCTTTATTCTCGTGTTTATAAAATAGGTATTCCTCTTTTACTTTTAATAGATATAAACGGCTTATTTTATGTTTTCGAAAATAGATTAAACGGAATTGCCAATATTAAATTTTTTTTAAATGTAATAATAATTTCATGGCTTTTTTATGAAGTTATTAAATACATTATCTATACTTCAATTTCAATAAAGATCTCAAAAAAAGAAACGGTTAGAAGAGAACTTTTTGCGTTGGCGATAAACTTGACAAAAGTATTTATAGTATTAGTTATATTTGTAATAATACTCTCGCATATGGGAGTGAATATCACAGCTATCATTACATCATTGGGAATCGGTGGTGTTATTATCGGACTTGCGGCAAAAGAAACATTAGGTAATTTTTTTGATTCTATAAGACTGGTAAGTGAAGACGCTTTTCATGTGGGCGACTGGATTGAGACAAAAGATTTTGAAGGTTTTGTAACTGAAATAGGCCTTACCGCTACTCAAATAAGAACTTTTGATAATGCTTTGATAACTATACCCAATTCAAAATTGGCAAACGAATGGGTTAAAAACTGGTCAAGAAGAATGATAGGCAGGAGAATAAAGTTTTGGATAAAAATAAAATACACCACTGACACGCAAGAACTTGAGCGTGTGATAAATGAAATAAGAAATATGCTTTTATCCCATCCTAAAATCGTAACAAATGAGAAAATAAACTCTTATTTGATGAAAAAAATGAAAAAAAACACTCTGTTTTTAATAGAAGATAAATATGGGGTTAGAAAAACTCTTTTAGTTTATTTGGATAAGTTCGATGATTATTCGATGGATATTTTAGTATATGCTTTTTCTGTGACTATTGACTGGGAAGAGTGGCTAAAAGTAAAACAAGACGTAATGTTTAAGATTCTTGAAATCATTAAAAACTCAAAACTTGAACTGGCTTATCCGACCAGTGTCATTTTTTATGACGAAAGGAAAAATTTATGGAAAGACTCATTCGAAGATACATAAAAAAAGACGATCCGGATGTTTTACATGACCTGAGAGTCTGGGCACGAAAAGAACTTAGTATTTTAGAAAAAGAGGGCAAGACGGATTTAGGCCTTAAAAAACTTTTGAAAAAGTCTTCAAAATTAAGAGACACGGATGTTTTGCTGGAAATTTGCAAAGATAAAAAGGTACGGAAATATTTAAAGAAAAAACATAAAAAACTAAGACAAAAGTTTTTAAAATATATAAAAAAATTTAAGAGAAAAATTGTACTTTTTGAAAAGAAAAATGATTTTAACTGTGAAGAAATTTTTAATACTTCTTTTATCGGTAAGGATGACAAAACTTTACACAAACTAAGAATTTTGGTAAAAAAATGTAGATATACAAATCCAAAGCTTGAAGATAAATTAAAAAAAATTCAGGATTATTTAGGAAAAGCTCATGATTATTATAATTGTGAAAAATTGTTGATAAAATTTGGAAAAAATCCGAAAAAAGCAGTTAGAAAAAAACTTAAATACATAAGAAAAGCGGAAAAAGTAAGACTTACTCTACAGGGTTGATTCCCATTTTTTTACTTCTCTCCATTGCCTGCTGGGCCAGATATCTGTCACCGAATTTTTGTAGGTTTTCATATTCCGTTTCAAATGTCTCAAAGTGTCTCTCTTCATCGGCGATAATTTGTTCAAAAATCTGTTTTGTGCCGCTATCTCTGGCATTTGCTGCTTCTATTGCGAAATCGTTATACATTTCCATAGCTTCTTCTTCACTTTTCATAGCCCATTTTAGCATCTCTTCCACATCTCTGATATGTTCAACTTCATGTGAAGGTTTCATTTCTATTTCTCCGCCTAAAAACAAAATTCTTTCGGCAAATTTTTCGGTATGTAACATTTCGTCTATTGCCGTTTTTTTAAAAATAGATGCCAAAAGGTCATAACCTAAATCGTCTAAAATAAAATGAAAATACATGTACTGATGTATTGCACTTAATTCTTCAGAAATGGCTTTATTTAATAATTCGATTGATTTTTGTTTGTTCATTTTCTTTCCTTAAAGTTTTTTATCATTTTTTCTATTTCTTTGTCCGAATAATTTTTTATAAACGCCATTTTTGGATTAATGTTGTTAGATTTTTTCATTTCGAGCAGCTTTTGTTTAAGTTCAGCAGCATTCATCGAATCAATTTTGGGTGCTACTCTTCCGTTGTGGCACATATTACAGCTTGGATACCCAAAAGCCAAACCCGCAATAAAAATCATAAGTTTTTTCATTTCTTCTCCTTTAAAAAATTATATCACAAAAAATTAGCAGATAATAAAATTTTTCCATTTATAAGAAAATATAATAACTTGATATAATTATTATAAAAAAGGCCGATAATGAAAGCCGGATTTGTACTAAAACCTAAAAATACTATTGCATTAAAAGAGGTTTTTTTAAAAATAAAATCGATATTCGAAAAAAAGGGAATAGACGTATTGCTTGAGAGTGTTTCAGCTAAAGCTATAGGTCTTTTGGGAGTGGAATTTGATGAAATGTGTAAAGAAGTTGATTTTTTAGTTGCTTTAGGAGGTGATGGGACTTTGATTTCTTTAGCTAGAAGAGCGTATAAATACGATAAACCGGTTCTCGGTATAAACGCTGGAAATTTGGGCTTTCTTACAGATATTAATCCTGAAAACATAGCGGAATTTCTCGATAAGTTTTTAAAAGGCGAGTATAGAATCGATGAAAGAATGGTAATAGAAATTGACTATCAGGGTAAAAAACTTTATGCTTTTAATGATGTAGTCATTAGCAAAGATGTTATTTCTTCAATGATACATATAAAAATCGATACAAATGAAAGTTTTTTAAATACTTATCACGGTGACGGACTTATAATTTCCACTCCTACAGGATCTACGGCATATAATTTAAGTGCAGGCGGTCCAGTGGTATATCCATTGACGGAAGGATTTATTTTGACACCGATATGTCCGCATTCTTTAACTCAAAGACCCTTGATACTTCCGAGTAATTTCGAACTTGAAGCAGAAGTAAAGGAAAAAACGGCAAAATTAATAATAGACGGTCAGGAGATATATGATATGACAAGTAAAATAAAAATAAAAAAAGCACAAAAACCTGCCAAACTTATCCATAGACTTGAGAGAAATTATTTTGACGTTTTAAGAGAGAAATTAAATTGGGGAGAAGTGAAGTGATAGAGAGGGTTTATCTTAAAGAATATGTGACTTTCGAAGAAGTTGAGTTGGAATTTAGTGAAGTGGAGATGGAATTTAGTAAAGGCTTGATAGTATTTACCGGGCCAAGCGGGGCAGGGAAGTCTGTGCTTATGAGAGGAATACTTTCTATTTTCGGATACTTTGACGTAAATGCCAAAATCAGCGAAGCGGTGGTCGATAATGATATAAATCTTGAAGAGTACGGTATTGAAAACGATGAAGTTATCATTTTCAAGCAAATTAAAAAAAATAAAAACAGATATTTTATAAACAATCAGGCCGTAAGTAAAAAAATTGTCAGAACTATTGCGGATACTTTTATAGATTATTTGTCTTTAAGGGAAATAAAAGAGTTTGAGAGTGAAAATATTATAAAAGTTTTGGATGAGATGATCAAAGAGAAAGATTATTATGTTAAGTTATTAGAATACAAAAACCTTTTTAAAAAATACAATCTTATAAAAAACGAATTAAAAAATCTAAAAGAAAAAGAAAAAAATGCTATTGAAAGAATGGAGTTTTTAAAATACGAGTTAAATAAAATTGAAACGATTAATCCAAAAGAGGGTGAGTTTGAAGAATTGATGAAAATAAAAAAAGATTTAAGCCGAATAGAAAAAATAAAAGAAAAAGCAGCTGAAACAGAAAGAATATTTGATTTTGAAAATTCCGTATATGAATTTCTTGACATGATTGAAGAGGATAGCGAATTTTTTTCAAATGCTATGAACGAACTTAGAATAGCTATCGATAAAGCAAATGAAAAAGCCGAATATTTACAAACAATAGATATTGAGGAAATTTTAAACAGATTATCTGATTTACAAGAATTAATAAGAAGATTCGGTTCTCTGGAAGAAAGTTTGAGATATTATAACGAAAAGAAAAAAGAACTTGAAAAACTTGAAAATTTAACTTTCGAAAAAGAAAATTTAGAAAAAGAATTGAAAGAAATAACTTCTAAATTAAATGAAATAGCCGTGTATTTGCATGAAGAAAGAAAAAAAGCAGCAAAGCGCTTCGAAGAAAAATTAAATCTTTATTTATCAAAATTATATATGCCCGATGCTAAAGTAAAATTAGAATTAGTCGATGAATTTTTTGAATCAGGAAAAAATAGAGCGGAAATCGTTGTTAACGATATAGATATAAATACGATTTCAACAGGGGAATTTAACAGATTAAGAGTAGCGCTTTTAGCAAGTAAATTAGAATATGATGATGAAGAGAAAACACTGTTTTTAGATGAAATTGATGCGAATTTGAGCGGAGAAGAGAGTATGAGTGTGGCAAATGTTTTAAAATATTTAAGTCAAAAATATCAAATTTTTGCTATATCACATCAGCCGCAACTAGCAAGTAAAGCTGATAAGCATTTTTTAGTAACAAAAGACAAAAACAAATCTTTTGTAAAAGAGCTTAGTAATAAAGAAAGAATTGAGGAAATAGCAAGAATTATAGGCGGGAAAGAAAAATCTCAAAAAGCGCTTGAATACGCAAAAGAACTTTTAAGAGGTGAAAATGTATAACAAACTACTGGAAAAAATAAAATATTTGGAAAATGAACTTGAAGAAGTGAAACAAAACAATGAAATTGTTTCAAAAAATTTAAAAAAATTATTTAATGAATGTAAAATCGAAAAAGACAAAAAAGAAAAATTCAAACAAAATTTCAAAAAAAATTTAACCCTTTTACAAAATATCGAATTTAAAAAAACTTTTCATGACGGAATACTCGGTTTTGAAGCGTTCCTGGAATTTTTGAATGATATTGAAAACAGTGCCTTATTGACAGTGAAATTATTTGATGATAAACAAAAGAACAGATATCTTTATGGATATTTTACAAAAAAAATTAGTCCTTTTTTTACTATAAAAGATGATATTTTAATAGGACTTATTAGCAAAAATGACATTTCGAAAATAAAACAATTAAACAAACTACCTTTTTATAATCCGCAAAACGAAGATTTTGATGAAATAGAACTTTTTAAAGTTATTTTTATGGCAGAAAATATTGATATGTTTATTATTAATAAGATTTTTCTAAAATTTGATGAACTTTATAAAAGACCGAGTCTTAGAAAAAAACATTTTATTGTCTATTCCTTTGATAAAGATAAGATTGTTGATTTTGAAATTGAAGAGAGTCTGAAAGAAAAGAATAAATATTCTTATATTTACGAAGAGAGTTATCCGGATTTGGAACTTAAATTAAAAAGAGAAATAAGAAACATACCTTTTATTTTAGCTTTACTTGAAAGAATTGATGAAGAACTGGATGAAATAAAGAATTCAAGGGGTATAATAAACGTAGTAAATAGAATTCTTAATTATATACAGCTACATGTGACGGAAGAAGAAATACAAAAAATTGTAAAAAATTTAAGAGATACTTTAAAAAAATATAATTTTTAGATATAATTTTATCCCACAAACGCGGTGGTGGTGGAATTGGTAGACACGCAAGGTTGAGGGCCTTGTGGGCGATAAGCCCGTGAGGGTTCGAGTCCCTCCCACCGCACCATAAAACCTACTTCAAATCAATGTATTTTCGGGCATTCCAAGCAATTTTAACCATTGAAAACCTACCCGCAAAACCTACCCTTGAACAAAAGTAATTGCAAATCATTTTTTTATACAGAATATATTTTTTAAAAACCTACCCTAAAATTTAGAAAATTAAATTTTTTTAAACTTGTAACTATACTATTTTTTATTTTTCAAAACTTCCTTAAAAAGGAAAATTTTTAAAACTTTTTTTATTTTATAATCTTTTATTTCTAAAATTTCTTTATATTTAGCTAATGAATCAATATTTTTAGCCATAATATTATAATATGCCAAAATTTTCGTTCTATCTTTTAAAGATATAGTCTTGTCCATCATTGTTTTTAATGAATCTTTAAAAATTTTTAATTCTTTTTTATCTAATTCATTAATTTTTCCAAGTAAAAAATAAATATCATTAACCTCCATTTTTGTAAAATATTTAGAATCCACTGATTGTACAATTTTTTTATATGTAAAATTAAAATCATCACTATATTTAATAGCCATAGATAAAGTTTCAAATGTCTGAATTTTTGCAGGAAGTTTTATAAATTCTTTAAATTCAAAGATATTATTTTCATCTTTTTTAAGAATAATTACATTTTTTGTTGAATCATAATAAACTGGAAGATTATTATTTCTAAAAAAAACATACGTACTGAAATTATGGGGAAATGTTTGTGTAATTAAATAAATAAACTTTCTTTTTGTTTCAAATTGTTTTCTCAAATATTTATTTTTCCAAGCCCCTATATCTCCATCAAATTCACTATTTTCAAACATCTTATCAAAACCTACTACCTTTTCTACATTCCACCTGCTGATATCTCCATTAAAATTATTATACAAAATAGAAAACACTCCAAACATTCTATTAATCTGTGAAGTATCAATACAATTTAAATCTGCTTCCCAATTTGGGTTATTTGGAGTTCCTTGAATATTATATATTTCATTTTCAATATTTTTCATTAATTCATTATAATCTTTTGGTTGATATTTATAATTCATTGCCCTACTTTCAATTTATTAATTATTTTCTTTAATGTTAAAATTTCGTTAGTTAATTTTTCCATATCAATTGATTTTTTAATATCTCCAAATGCTACTTTTACAAAAATTTCTTCCATATCAATGCCAGTAGAATATGAGGAAATAAATCCATATATATCTTTTTCTTTTGATTTTTTTGGAAAAAGTATATTTCTTATTTCTTTTTCAATTTTTTCTAATAAATTATACTCTATATTGCCAAAAAGATTTCGAATAAGTATCGT
>JAMOTL010000054.1 GCA_027062285.1 Nautiliaceae bacterium | reverse complement strand
AAAAAAAGCCCCCAAAATAATTTTTGTTTTTTTGGTAAAAAAGAGATTAAAAGCCCTATAACGAAAGTAATAACTATCTCTTTTAAAGTGTTTTTTGAAGTTATTATGTAATAGTTTTTCCACCAAAAATTTGCTAAGAAATCGGGGAGAAGTAAAAAGAGAGTAAACAAAGTAGCAAATATGAAATTGCCTATCATTTTCATTTTAAGAGCCCGAATTCTTTAAATAGATTTTTCATTGTTGTGTCTTTTTTTATAATATTGAATTTTTGAAGACATTCAAGATCTTTTTGAGCCACTTTTATTTTATTCCATTCCTCTTCTATTTTTCCATCCATGTACTGTTTCGCCCATTTTTTTACGTGAGGTCCTATTTTAGCTTTTGGATTTGCTTTTAAAATTTCTACGTAAAGTTTTACTTTTGTTTCAAATTGTTTAAAAGTTCTAAAAGGGTAATGATAAATATGAATATTATCTGGTGTATTCTTTTTCCAAAATGCTATATGTTCGGCACTGTGGTTTCCAGCATTTGTTTTTATATAGCCGTGTGGATTTATAATAGTTTTTCTACCGATTTTACCAAGCATAATATTTAAATTTTCATAATCTTCTCTGGTTAAAATTTGATTTATTACTCTGTATTCACTTTCTTTATAATTATTTATACCTTCGTATAAAAGCATATTTGAACGTTGAACTTGTAAAACCCCGCCTTTGAAATTTAAAACTTCTTTTAAACTTTTTGCATTTTTCGGTGCCCAAAATTCATCTGCGTCATTGTTTATAATCCAATCAGGGTTAAAAAGTTTTTTTGCTTTTTTTGCAAGTTTTGTCATCCATTCTTTTTGTTTATACGCTTTAGACGGATTATAGTCGATTATTATTTCGTAATCTTTACTCAATTCTTTTAGAATATCCCCGGTATTATCCGTAGAACCGTTATCTAATATCACAAAATTATCAACTCCTATATTCGCATGAAATTTAATATTGTCTGCGATAATGTCTTCTTCGTTTTTTACCATCATTACCATAGATATTTTTACATTTTTTGGGTCTACTTTATGAAAAAAATAATCAATCATTTATATCCTCCCATCTGAGTCTATCGCCTTTTTCTAAATCGCGGCATGCTTTTTTGCCAAGAATTTTCGGTAAATATTTAGGATGAAGTCCAAATCCGGGTCTTATTGCTTTTACATTTTCGCGAGTGAAGGCTTCACCTTTTTTAATATCTTTTACTACATACAGGCTTCTTGCAAATTGCCTTCCGCTTTTGGGTTTGAAATTGATTTCCCCTATCATCTCTTCCGTTTCCCTTACAGCCCTTACCATTTCTTTGAATTCCTTAGGCGTTAAGCTGAAATCTTTATCCGGACTCTCAATAGATTTATCCAAAATAAAATGTTTTTCTATTATTCTTGCTCCCATAGCCACAGCCGCTACCGGAGCTGAGATACCAAGGGTATGGTCTGAAAATCCGACTTCAGTTTTAAATATTTCTTTAAGAGCCGGAATTGTTTTTAAATTTACTTCGCTTCTTGGCGCCGGATAGGCTGAGGTGCATTTAAGAAGAGCCGTTTCAACTCCTCTTTTTTTACATATTTCCACTACGTCTTGAATCTCTTGTAAAGTAGCGATTCCTGTTGAAATTATAACAGGTTTACCAATGCTCGCCGTATAATCTATAAGCTCATAGTCCGTAATCTCAAAAGAAGCTATTTTATAAGCGGGCGGATTAAACCTTTCTAAAAAATCCACGGCTTCTTTGCTAAAAGGAGAGCTGAAAATTTCAAGTCCAAGACTTCTTGCGTAATTAAAAAGCTCTTCATGCCACTCAAGCGGCATAGCCGCGTTTTTATACAGCTCATACAGACTCATTCCATCCCAAAGCGTTCCGCCTTTTATGATGAAATCTTCTTTTTTTGAGTCTATCGTCATCCAATCAGCCGTGTAGGTTTGAAGTTTGACAGCATCCGCTCCAGCAACTTTAGCGGCATATATCGTATCTTTTGCCACTTGGATACTTCCGCTGTGGTTTGCGGAGAGTTCGGCTATTATGAATACTTTTTTTTGGGTGTCATGTTTTCCTATTTTCATTAATCAGCTCCATTTTGATGAGGTTGTCTTTTTTATCCGTCTTTTTAAATCCGAATTTTTTATAAAGGTTTATAGCTTTAATGTTATCTTCAAAAACATAAAGAACTATTTTTTGGGCTTTTAACTCGTTAAAAGCGTAATTTATTGCAAATTCTAAAAGTCTTTTACCTACTTTTTGTTTATTCGGATTTTTATGTATTCCGATATCGACGTAATTTTTAAAAATCTCGAAATTTACAACTCCTAAATCATCTACTTTCAGATAAATTTTATTTGGTTTTTCTTTTAGACTTTCTATAAATTTCAGATGATTTTCAAGTGGAATTTTTTCTTTATTATACATCCATTTTCTAATTTCCGGATGGTTTCTCCATGCTAAAACCTCTTTTTTTTCTTCAAGGGACAAGTCTTGGAACTTTTTGTATTTCATTTTCTTTTAAAACCTTTATGCGTTTTTGTTTTAGATATTTTGCAATTAAATTTTGATTATCCGCAACTTTAATGGCGATAAATGGCATATTCATATACATAGCTTCCCATGTTATGGTTGAGGGGGTAATGATTCCGAATCTTGCTTTTGCCATTCCTTCAGCTACATTTTCATCAATATGAAGGTGACACCATCTGTTTAAAAAGCAAAATTTTTTCAGTTTATCTAAGTTTTTGTTTGCGCTTGTAGTATAGAAATGGACTTCTTTTTTTAGTGGTTTTAGCATTTGCAAAACTTTTAATCCTATGCCTTTAGCATCGGTTGCTCCAAAACTTATAAAAATTCCCTTTCGTTGAAAACGCTTTTTTTTTGCCTTTTTAAATTCATCTCTTATAAAAGGTTTTAATATTCTTATTTTTGTAAATTTCGGAATCGAATTTTTATATTTTGTTTTTTTTGCATAAGGATTTATATTAATAATTTCATCACAGTAATGTTTATAAAAAAGATCGTCAAAACAGATAAGTTTGACGTTTGGGAAAAGAGTTTTGAATTTTTTTTCATATTCATAGGTGAAGTCGTAATTATCTACGATTACTTTATCGGGGTTTAGTTTTTTGACGACTTCAAAAAACTCATCTTCATTTTTTATTTTAATTATAGGAATGGCGGTATATTGTTGTTTGCATTCTTTACAAACGAGATATATGTTTTTTATATTGAATGTTTTTATAAAATTTTCAACTCTTTTTAAATGCCCAAATCCTATTTCACTTGAAAAATCAACTCTTATCAGAGTCATTCAGCGCCTTATACATTAATTCAGCTTTTATAAAATCTTCAATCGTGTCGATATCTTGGACCAAGTATCTCGGAATCAATATGGGAATATTTCCGTCAAATGTGAATTTTTTGTTGCAATTTAGTTTTTTCCAGTAAAACTGGGCTGCGTCATGATAGACTTCTTTTAAATCCTGGCTTCTTGTGTTTAAAAATTCAGGCCAGAGCATTTTTGCTTTTTCATCTTCAATCTCAAATCCTCTCCAAATAGGAAAATCATACGTCGTAGCGCTAAATGAAAAGCAAGAATCGGAATTTTTTAATTTATCAAGTCCGATTTTGAGATATTTTGTATCAAGAAGAGGAGCCGTTGCGTAGATCATACAGGCATATTTAAACTTGTTGTTTTTATTAATTTCATTAATGGCATGTTCAAAGACTTCCATACTTGTAGAAAAATCATCCGCAAGTTCTTTTGGTCTGTAAAGTACTTCGGCTCCGTATTTTTTGGCAACATCTGCTATCTCTTCACTGTCTGTCGAAACTACTATTTTTTCAAAAATTTTTGAATCTTTTGCTTTTTCTATGCTGTAAGCGATAAGCGGTTTTCCGTGGAAAAGTTTTATGTTTTTTTTGGGGATTCTTTTGCTGCCACCACGTGCCGGGATTATGCAAAGGTTCATAAAAGTTCCTTAAGAGAATTTATCACATAATCTTGTTCTTTTTGAGTAAGTTGATAATATATTGGCAGGCTAAAAGCTTCAAGGTAGTATTTTTCCATTTTTGGAAATTTCTTAAAATACCCTTTTTTGACGTAATAAGGCTGCTGATTTATAGGAATGTAATGGTATTGAAGTCCTATTCCTTTTTGACGCATTTTTATAAAAAATTCGGCTTTTTCATCAAGCGATTCAAAAGGATATCTCACTACAAAAAGGTGATAGTGTGATTTTTGGGTGTAAGGATAGAGTGGTTTTATATTCTCAGGCAGGTTTTCATGGTAATATTTGGCGATTTGGTGTCTTTTTTCTAAGAATTTATCAAATTTCTTAAGCTGGCTTATTCCCATTGCACACGCGACGTCACTTATTCTGTAGTTATATCCAAGCTCTACCATCTTGTATTCCCACGGATACATATCAGGGGTTTTTACCATTCCGTGATTTCTTAAAATCAGAAGTTTTTTATAGTGTTTTTCGTTGTTTGTAGCAATTGCACCGCCTTCAAAAGTAGTGATATGTTTTACAGGGTGAAAAGAGTAAGTTGCCAAATCGCAATATCCGCCTCCAAGATAATGTGCGTTATCAAGTAAAATCTTAACGCCGTATTTTTCTTTTAGATATTTTAAATTATTATCATTAAAAGGAAGCCCTGAAAAACTGACAGGATAAATTGCTTTTATCTTTTTCTTTTTTAGTTCGTTTTCCACTAAATTAAGATCAATTAGCCCATTATCCTGAATATCCACAAAAACAGGCTTTGCCCCTACATAAAGTATTGAATTTGAAGTTGCAAGAAATGAATTTGGGGTGGTTACGGCTCTATCGCCTCTGTTTAGTAAAACCTTGCTTGCGAGATGAAGAGCTGCCGTGCCGTTTGCCACGGCAACTACATATTTAAATCCGAGTTTTTTGGCAAGAGCCTCTTCAAACTCTTTAACTTTTGGGCCTGTTGTTAAAAAATCACTCTCAAGTGTTTTAAGAACAGCTTTTTTGTCATCTTCATCAATAAACTGTTTTCCATAAGGTATAAACTTATCCATCTATTTCTCCACAAATTCTTTTGCTAACTCTAAAAATTCTTTACGACTTAGCCACCAGTCATTTTTATCGGAACTGTATTCAAACCCTATTTCTTTTTCTTTCCCTATTTCTCCTAAATTGTTTTTTGTATAGTCTGCTTCAAAAGAGAAAGTAATTGTAGGTTTTATTACAAAATGGTCATCAAATTCAACGCATCTGTCATCTCTTGTAATCATAACTTCATGAAGCTTCTCTCCGGGTCTTATTCCTACAATTTTTAATTCACACTCAGGACACAGGGCTTTTGCCAAATCTACCATTTTCATAGAAGGGATTTTCGGAACGAATATTTCACCGCCTTGCATCCTCTCAAAGTTTTTGAGTACGAAATTAACGCCCTGTTCAAGAGTAATCAAAAATCTTGTCATTTCCGGATGAGTAATAGGCAGTACTTTTTCACCCGCTTTTATCAGCTTCATAAAAAATGGCACAACACTTCCACGGCTTCCGATTACGTTTCCGTATCTGACTACTGAAAATCTCGTTTTTCTTTTTCCTACCAGGTTATTCGCCGCAATAAAAAGTTTATCGCTTGCGAGTTTTGTGGCTCCATATAGGTTAATAGGTGCTGCTGCTTTATCGGTACTTAGAGCTATTACTTTTTCGACTTCGTTTTTAATTGCCGCATCAATTACGTTTTCTGCTCCGTTTATGTTTGTTTTTACCGCTTCCATAGGGTTGTATTCTGCTGCAGGTACCTGTTTTAGTGCTGCTGCGTGGATTACGATATCCACATCTTCCATTGCTTTATGGAGTCTTTCTTTGTCCCTTACATCCCCGATAAAATACCTCATACATTTGTCGTTAAATTTTTGGGCCATTTCAAACTGTTTAAGTTCATCCCTGCTGTAGATGATGATTTTGTTTGGTTTGTAGTTTTTAAGAAGAATTTCGGTGTATTTTTTACCGAAACTCCCTGTCCCGCCTGTGATTAATATGTTTTTTCCGTTAAACATTTAAAACGCCCCTTTTTTGTAAAAAAGCAAAAACTATTCCTTATTATATAATCTTTTAAACTCTTCGCAGTTTTTCAAAAGTTCTTCTTTTTTGCCTTTACAGACTATTTCTCCGTTTTTAAAGACCAGAATTTCATCGGCGTTTTCTATGGTTGAGAGTCGATGGGCTACGATAAAAACAAGTTTGTCGTTTAGATTTTCAATCGTTTTCATAATAACGGCTTCGCTTTTATTATCAAGGGCTGAAGTTGCCTCATCAAGAATTAATACATCAGGGTTATTATAAAGTGCTCTTGCAATCGCTATTCTTTGTCTCTGTCCGCCACTTAAATTGCTACCGTTTTCGTTTAAGACTGTATAAATACCATTTGGCAGACTTTCCACAAACTCAAGCAAATTAGCCTGTTTTAAAGCTTCTTTTACTTTTTTCTCGTCGATTTCTTTTCCGTAAGCTATATTTGCGGCGATAGTATCATTAAAAATGTGAATGCTTTGAGGGATGTAAGCTATTTTCCCTCTTAAACTTTTGATATCAATATTCTTAATATTTTTATCATTAATCAATAATTCTCCGTCACTTACATCATAAAATCTTTCAATTAGACTAACAAAACTGCTTTTTCCTCCTCCACTGTCTCCTACAAGACCGATTGTTTTTGGCTTTATGGCAAGGTAGTTTATGTTTTTTA
>JAMOTL010000053.1 GCA_027062285.1 Nautiliaceae bacterium | reverse complement strand
AGTGATTTTAAATGTTTAAAAGAATTAAGTGTAGAGGAGGTTTATAAAAGATGCCAAAAATTTCTGTAATAATTCCAATCTTAAACGAAGAAAAATATATAGCTAAATGTCTTGATTCAATAGTTGATAGTGATTTTGATAAAAATGATATGGAAGTGTTGCTTGTTGATGGGGGAAGTGAAGACAAAACGCTTGATATTATAAAAGAGTATCAAAAAAAATATCCTTTTTTTAAGCTTCTTTATAATTCTAAAAAAATAGTGCCAACTGCTATGAATATCGGCATAAAAAACGCAAAAGGCGAATATATTATAAGACTTGATGCTCACTCATTTTATCCGAAAGATTATTTTAGTAAATTGATTTATTGGCATAAAAAATTAAATGCTGATAATGTAGGGGCAGTGTGGATAACCGATGTATTAAATAAAACAAACACTTCAATTGCTATAAAGAATGTTTTAAGTGATAAAATAGGTGTTGGTGGTACTAAGTTTAGGATAGGTGCTGATAAAATAAAAGAAGTTGATACCGTGCCTTTTGGATGTTATAAAAAAGAGGTGTTTGAAAAAATCGGACTTTATGATGAGAGACTTGTTAGAAATCAGGATATCGAGTTAAATAAAAGGCTTAAAAAAGCAGGGGGTAAAATATATCTGGTGCCGGAAATTAGATGCACATACTTTGCTAGAGAAACTTTTAAAGATCTAGCTAAAAATAATTTTAACAACGGACTTTGGAATATTCTTACTACTTATCACACGGGAACTTTATCGTCTTTATCTTTTAGACAC
Source organism: Nautiliaceae bacterium (assembly GCA_027062285.1). Classification (GTDB taxonomy): domain Bacteria; phylum Campylobacterota; class Campylobacteria; order Campylobacterales; family Nautiliaceae; genus Caminibacter. The sequence goes on along the minus strand of JAMOTL010000053.1, from coordinate 5,963 downwards.
TTTGTACCTATGTTTTTTGTTTTGAGTTTAATAATATTTGGGTTTAGTGCGTTTTTTAATGAAATTAATAAGATTATATTTTTTACTATTTTAATTTTGTATTTAAGTATCATTTCAATAAGGAGTTTTCAAATAAAACGAAATACGACATTTTTTCATCAGTTTTTAGCATTTTTAGTTCTTCATTTTAGTTATGGAGTAGGTAGTATTGTTGGAATTTTTAGAGTACTTAAGGAGAAATTAAATGAAAGAAAATAAATTAACGTTAATTTATATCGCAATTGCTTATATTTTTGTGTTTGTATTTCATCTGTATTGGTTAAGCTGGGCGGGTAAAATTCCGGAGTTTTACTGGAACGGTCAGCTTATGATAAATAACGTTGACGGTTATTTTTACGGAAGCGGGGCTCAGAAAATAGTGGACGGGGCGCATGAGTATAACCCTCGGCTACAAAACGTATGGGGTTATGGAACGGCGGTGATTACGGCATATTTATCGAAGTTTTTTCACATAAGCATCGATACCCTTATGCTTTATCTGCCCGCAATCGTCTCTTCGCTTGTGGTGATTCCAATAATTCTTATCGGAAGACTTTACAATAATATTCTTTGGGGGTTTTTGGCGGCTCTTATAGCGGGAATAGGATGGAGTTATTACAACAGAACGCTTGTTGGATATTACGATACCGATATGTTTGCGGCAATGCTGCCTATGTTTATATTATATTTTATTTTGTATTCCATTAAAAACAGGGATTTGTTTTTTGCTCTTTTGGCGGGAATTACTGCAATAATTTATCCCTGGGCTTACGATCAGGGGTTATCTATTGTATATGCAATGGGAATTATGGCGTTTTTATATCTTTTGGTATTTAATTTAAAAGATGAATTTACTTATAAATTTATTGTACTTCTTTCAATTTCACTTATGGCTGTAAATCCTTTTGTTAAGACGATTTTAACGATTGGACTTTATTGGTTTTTAAGTAATAAAAAAATAGAGTTTAAATATCTTCAAGTTTTAGCAGGAGTTGGTTTTGTATTGTTTTTCATGACAGGAAATGTATTTGGAATTATTTTACATAAAATATTTGCTTATTCCACCAAAACCACCGCTGTTGAAGGACTTAAATTTTTAAATGTAAACACGACAGTCAGCGAAGCGGGTAAAATCCCGTGGTATATCGTATTTGACAGGATAATAGGAAGCAGTGTAGGTATTGTAATTGCTGTTATAGGATATATATTGCTTGTAAAAAGGCATAAAGAGTTTATAATTGCCCTTCCTCTTTGGGGGGTTGGGTTTTTTGCGTTTTTCGGAGGGCTCAGGTTTACGGTATACGCCGTGCCGATAGCGGCAATGAGTGCCGTTTATTTCTTTTTCTGGCTGGCGAAAAAATCAAAAGACAAAAGATATAAAATCACCATTCCCGTTCTTGGGACCATAATCCTGCTGGCTCCGAACATTACTCATATTTTGGGATGCTGCGAGGATTCAAAAATTCTAAGCAAAATCGAAAAAATATATCCTCTAAAAAGCTATCCATATCTCGTGCCTACAACCCTCAGGGCGTCTGAAGTTGAAGTGCTGGATAGATTAAAAAAAACAGCATCCCCGAAAGATTACGCGCTTACATGGTGGGATTATGGATATCCGATATGGTATTATGCAAACGTAAATACTTTAATTGACGGAGGAAAACACAACGAAGATAACTTTTTGGTCTCAAAAATCCTCACTTCCCAAAATCAGCGCCTAAGTGCAAACCTCGCGAAAATCTCGATAAAAAAATATGTCGAAACTAATAAAACAGTAGCGCCTCAGCTTTTTATAAAAGATTCAAAACCTCTAAACGTGGAAGAGTGTCTTAAGAAAATTTCAAAAGAAAAACCTCCAAAACTTGACAGAAACGTATATCTGATTCTTCCATACAGGATGTTTAATATTTTCCCTACAGTCACTTCTTTTAGCAACAGAAATTTAAATACGGGCGAGGTATATCCGCCTCACTTTTTTTATAAAGCATCACTTTTAAAAAGAGGCGGACGTCTTTATATAGGAGAGATTCCTTTTAATCTTGAAAAAGGGGTTTTGGAAATTCAAGAAGGTATTCCGGTAAAAGAAATCGCAGTAGTTACACTCTCAAAAAACGGCAAAAATATTGTAAAAAGACAAACACTACACCCAAAAGGCTTAAATGTTATTATTCTTCCAAATTACGGCGAAGCTTTGATTCTGGACGATTTTTATTATAATTCTTTGTTTGTGAAGATGTTTTTGTTTGAAGAGTATGACAAAAATCTTTTCGAGCCGGTTATAATTACGCCTTTTATGAAAATATATAAAATAAAATGAGTAAAAAAGATAGAATTATAAAAAAGGTTTTTGATTTTACGCTGGCTCTTTTTGGGCTTTTGGTTACCTGGCCTATTATTTTGATTGCGTGGGCTATAGCCTCGATTGAGACGAAATCAAACGGCTTTTTTTTACAAAAAAGGGTGGGGCAAAACGGAAAGCTTTTTACAATTATAAAAATAAAAACCATGAAAGATATGCCGGGAGGCACCGTAACGACGGTCTTGGATAAAAGAATCACCAAAAGCGGCAGGTTTTTTAGAAAATATAAAATAGACGAACTGCCGCAGCTTATCAATATACTAAAAGGAGATATGAGTTTTGTCGGGCCGCGTCCGGATGTGCCGGGATACGCTGATAAGTTGAGAGGGGAAGACAGGATAATTTTAAGCGTAAAGCCCGGTATCACAGGACCTGCGACGCTAAAATACAAAAACGAAGAAGAGATTTTGGCAAAAGTAAAAAACCCCGTAAAATACAACGACGAAGTAATATGGCCTGATAAGGTAAACATAAACAAAGAATATGTAAAAAACTGGTCACTTAAAAAAGATATAAAATATATACTAAAAACATTGAAAGGCTAAAATGATACATCTCTCACCTCCTCATATGAGCGGAAAAGAGCTTGAGTATATAAAAAAAGCATTTGAAAGTAACTATATAGCTCCTGTGGGGGAATTTATAGATAAATTCGAAGAAATGGTAAAAAATTACACCGGTACAAAATATGCTTTGGCAGTTGTAAACGCTACAAGCGCTTTACATCTTGCCTTGAGGGTTCTTGGTATAAAAGCTGGTGATAAAGTCGCTGTATCGACGTTTACTTTCATAGGAGGCGTTAGTCCTATACTTTATCAAAACGCCGAGCCTATATTTATCGATAGTGACGAATATTGGCAGATGGATGTTAATTTGCTTGAAGACGCTCTTAAAAAAGAAAGACCAAAAGCGGTTATCGTAGCTCATCTTTACGGACAAATCGGAAGAATTGAGGATATTGCGTATTTATGTAAAAAATATGGAGTGTTTTTGATAGAAGATGCTGCTGAGGCACTAGGTGCCAAATATAAAAATCAATTTGCCGGTACTTTCGGTGATATAGGAGTTTATAGTTTTAATGGAAATAAGCTTTTAACGACGTCTGCGGGAGGAGTCATGGTAAGTAATAACGAAGAGTGGATTAAAAAAGCAAAATTTTTATCAACTCAGGCAAAAGAAGATTTTCCTTGGTACGAACATGAAACTTACGGGTATAATTACAGAATGAGTAATATTCTTGCGGCAATCGGCGTAGGGCAGATGGAAGTAGTAGAAGAGCGAATAAAAAGAAAAAGAGAAATTTTTAATCTTTATAAGAAAGAACTTTCGGATATTGCTGAATTTATGCCTGAGATTAATAATTCTCGCGGAAACAGATGGCTAACCACTTTGCTATTTAACCAAAAAGAGCCTTTAAAAGTTATGGAGTATCTTTTCGAGCGAAAAATCGAAAGCCGTCCTCTTTGGAAACCGATGCATCTTCAGCCTCTTTTTAGAAACGCAAAAAGTTATATTAATGGCAAAAGCGAAGAGTTTTTTAAAAAAGGATTGTGTCTTCCAAGTGGTACCGCTATGAGTGATGAAGAAGTTATAAAAATAGCAAATCTCATTAAGGAGAGTTAGTTGAATATAATTTTTAAGCCTACTAAATTCAAAAGAGCTCTTTTTTTTATAATAGGTGATTTTATATTGTCTTTTGTTACTCTTTATCTCGCTTACCTTTTGAGATTTAATTTTTTTATTCCCAAAGAATATTTAAAAAACTTTTTTGTAATTTTTTTTATTTTTGCGAGTTTTAAAGTCTTTTTTTATTTTATTTTCAAACTATACTTTGTAAGTTGGAGATTTTTTTCTATTTATGAATTTAAAAGATTTTTTTTAGCAACGACTCTTGCTTATCTTTTTAGCGGTTCGATTCTTTTATTGTTTAGGGACTATTTTTTACCTTTTCCAAGAAGTGTAATATTGATAGATTATTTTTTATCTTTGCTTTTTATAGGGGGATTTAGAATATTAAAAAGGCTCTTTTTAGAAAAACTTTCGACCCAAAAAACTCCTGCGGTTATAATAGGCGCCAATCAAAAAGCGCTTTTAATTTTAAAACAAGATACTCCTTATTCGGTTGTTGAAATTTATGATGACGAAGAAAACAATATTGGAAGCTATATTTACGGTTTTAAGGTAAAAAATTTACAAGATATAGATTCATCGGTCAAAAGTGCGATAATCGCAAAAAATATGACTCAAGAAGATTTGAATAGATTGGTTGATTTTTTAACTCAAAAAGGTTTTGAGGATATCAAAATCTATAATCCTTTCGAAGAAAAAATCAAAGACGTATCAATTGAAGATCTGCTTGCAAGAAAACCCAAAGACTTAGATAAAGATTCAATTAAAAATTTTGTCAATAATCAAAAAATTTTGATAACTGGTGCTGGCGGAAGTATTGGTAGTGAAATAGCAAGGCTTTGTGAAAAATTTGGCGCAGAAGAACTTATTTTGGTGGATAATTGTGAATACAATTTGTATTCTATAAATGAAGAATTGCAAATCAAGAGAAAAAGATACTTAATAGATGTAAGTAGATATGAAGATTTAAATGAGGTTTTTGAAAAAGAATTACCGGACATAGTAATACATGCTGCTGCTTATAAACATGTTCCGTTATGTGAAGAAAATCCTAAAAGTGCCGTTGTTAATAATATTATTGGTACGAAAAATACCATAGATTTATCAGTAAAATATAATATTAAAAATTTCATATTAATATCAACTGATAAAGCCGTAAGACCTACTAATATTATGGGAGCAACAAAAAGAGTTTGTGAGCTTTATGCTCAAAATATCGATAGTAATAGTACGAAGATAGCTGCTGTAAGGTTCGGGAATGTTCTTGGCAGCAGCGGTAGTGTTATTCCAAAATTTAAAAAATATATTACAAAAGATAAACCCTTGCCTGTAACTCATCCTGAAATAACCAGATATTTTATGTTGATATCTGAAGCATGTCAATTAGTACTACAAGCGGGAAGCTTGGCTAATAACGGTGAAATTTTTATTTTGGATATGGGAAAACCGGTAAAAATAGTGGATTTGGCAAAAAAAATGTTGAAACTTTACGGAAAAGATGAAAACAATATTATATATATCGGATTAAGACCAGGAGAAAAATTATATGAAGAACTTTTGATAAGTGAGGCTGAAAAGAAAACAAAATATGAATCTATATTTATAGGGAAAAAAACGGAATTTGATTTTAATAAGTTAAATTTTTTAATTAATAAACTTCTTCAAGCAAAAAGTAAAAAAGAAATTGTAAAAATCTTAAAAGAAATAATTCCTGAATATAATCCCTATTCTTTTTGACGTATCAACAATCTTTTGATAAAATTTCTTAAAAAGAGGGGATAATGAAAAAAAAAATTGCTCTTGTTTTGTTGATAGTATTGATTGTTGTAAGTGCTTTTGGACTTTATAAATATATAGTATTTACCAAAAATTACGCTTCAAGCAATGCTGTTTTCGTAAAATCTGATTCACTGACTTTTCTTAGTTTTAAAATTCC
>JAMOTL010000052.1 GCA_027062285.1 Nautiliaceae bacterium | reverse complement strand
CTTCTCAAGAAGCGCTCTTTGTTTGGTTCCGAATCTGTGTTGTTCGTCAACCATAATGACGTTGAGTTTCGGCAGGTTTTGATATAAAAGGGCGTGAGTGCCTATTAATAGATCTGCCGATTTTATATCATCTTCAGTGAATTTGCTTTTTTGGGTTACAAGAACTATTTTAAAACCGAATTTAGTTAAAAACTTCCCAGCTTCTTCATATAGTTGATTGGCCAAGATAGAAGTCGGTGCCATAATAGCGCTTTTTTTAGCCATAAAAGCAGTAGCGAGCATTATAAGCGTTTTTCCGCTTCCTACATCCCCTATAATAACTCTTCTTGCTTGAATAGGCTTTGAAATATCTTCTTTTATATCGTATATGGCTTTTAACTGGTCGTTTGTCAATTTAAAAGGCAGGGAATTTATAAAAGGGGCAGGGTCTGATATTACGGGAACTGCCGGATATGTTTTTACTTTTGATGAGAGCTTTTTTAAATAGTTATAAATTTCAGCCCATTTTAGGGCATAATTTATTTTTTTTTCCTCTATGTCTTCAAACTTTCTTGGAAAATGCATGTAATAAAGGGTTTTAGCTATATTTTCAGGTAATTCTTTTAAATTATCAAGTGTCAGATATTTTTTTAGAAGGGATTTAAAGCTTCTTTGATTTATAGCGGTTTTATAAACAGGAGTAATTTCTCCTACTTTTGTAATAGGTTTTGGCTGAATTATCTGATTATTTCTAACTTCTCCTCTTATATAAAGATTTTTACCCGGGTAAAAAGTGGCTTCATGCCATTTTTTAAAAACAAAAAAAACACCCCATATAATGGTCTGGATGTTTTTTAAATAAAATTTGACCCTTGTTATTTTTGAAGATTTGACAACATCCAAAACCTCGGCCTCAAATGCTTGAGGCTTGCCTGTAATAAAAGGATAAAGATTATTATCTTCCCACTCTTTTGGTTTAATTAAAGCAAGTTCAATTGTATTGGTTATACCTATTTTATTTAATTTTGCGTCGGTTATTTTCATTTTGTAACTATTGAAAAACTTAGAGTGTTAATTTCCTGATGTTTTTTTATAAATTCGTTTACCTCTTCAAGTTCTGCGTTTTTAATAAGGTTTAATTCTTTTTCGTAATAACCTTCTCCAAGTCCGAGATAGTATTCGTTGAATTTTCTAAGAAGTCTTTGGGCTAAGGTTTCGTTTCTTAACGGTTCGCTTCCTATTAAAAATTTTTTAGCATCTTCAAGCTCTTCTTTTGTTATTCCTTTTTGAGTGAAATCAAAAATAAGCTCTTTTACGATATTTAAAGCGTCTTCAGTATTTTCAAGTTTTGTTTGAAGATGGCCTTTTAAAATTTTATAGCTTTTTTTAAATTCGTTTTGTGCGTAAGCAGAATAAGCATAACCTTTTTTTACCCTTATCTCTTCCATCATTCTGCTTCCAAATCCCCCAGCGCCTAAAATAAAAGTGGCGATTTTGGCCAGATATAGTTCTTCTTTTTTTACGTTAAAAGGAGCCCCGAAATAGATATAGCTCTGTTCTACGTCTTTTTTTTCTGTAATAAAACCTTCTTTTGGTTCAAAATATAAATCTTTTTTTAAAGGAGTATTAGGAAGGGTTTGTATAATTTCCTCTATTGATATTCTTTTTCCGCCGTTTATGAATACGGCCGAATTTTTAGAAAGATATTTAAAATGATTTTTAATTTCATTAAGAGTAATTTCATCGATTTTTTCCCCTATTACGGGAAT
>JAMOTL010000051.1 GCA_027062285.1 Nautiliaceae bacterium | reverse complement strand
ATGAGTCTATTTTTGTAGGAAAAAGAGTTGAATTTGATTTAAAAAAGTTGAATTTTCTTATTAAAAAACTTTCTGAGGCAAAAGAGAAAAAGGAAATTGTAAAAATCTTAAAAGAGATTGTAAAAGAGTACACTCCCTCTTCTCATTGACATATCAATAGTTTTGTAGTAGTATTTTATAAAAAAGAGGAGATAATGAAAAAAAAAATTGCTTTGGTTTTGCTTACAATATTAATTGTTGTAAGTGCTTTTGGTCTTTATAAATATATCGTATTTACCAAAAACTACGCTTCAAGCAACGCCGTTTTTGTAAAATCTGATTCTTTGACTTTTCTTAGTTTTAAAATTCCTGGAAAAATAGAAAAAATTTATGTTAATGAAGGCGATGAAGTAAAAAAAGGCACTCTTTTAGCAAAACTCGATACGAAAGAGCTGGAACTTAAGCAAAAGGCTTTAATGAATAATATAAACTCGCTTGATGAAAAAATAAAAGCTACGATAATTCAAAAAGATAAATTGCAAGATGATATAAAAGACAATATCTCTTTAATTAATGAAAATATTGAAAAACTCAAAAAAACAATAGAAGCTAAAAAACATGCCATAAAAGCCGAAGAATATAGACTTGAAAAATTAAAAAGCGATTTTTTAAGATTTCAAAATCTTTATAAAAAAGGCAAAATTTCAAAAGAAAAATTTGAAAGCGTAAAAACTGCATATTTAGCACTAAATGAAAAAATAAAAGCCGATAAAAAAATCCTCTCTTCTATGCAAAATGATTTAAATATTTTAAATATAAAACTTAAAATGGCTAGAAATTCATTTAAAGATGTAAAAAGACTTGAAAAAGCGATTGCCTCTATGAAAGAAAATAAAAAAGCTCTTTTAGAAAACCTGAAAGTGATAGAAAAAAATATAAAAGACTCGTTTATTTATGCTCCATTTAATGGGAAAATTGCTAAAAAATTTGTCTCTTCAAAAGAAGTGGTGGGAGCTGGTAAAAGAGTGCTTAGTATTTTAGATTTAAAAGATTTATATGTACTTGATTTGCTTGAAGAGACAAAAATGAAAGGAATAGGGAAAGGGTGTGAAGTAAAAATCCATATAGACGCACTTGATAAGGATTTTGAAGGATATGTTAGCAAAATACTTCCAGCAAGTGCCGCGACTTTTGCACTTGTTCCAAGAGATATAAGCAGCGGTGAATTTACAAAGCTTGCTCAGAGATTTTATGTAAGAATAAGATTTAAAGAAATGCCAAAAGGGGTGCTTGTAGGAATGAGCGGGGAGGTTGATATTAAAAGATGTCAAAAATAACTTATTATAAAGGCAGTGAGCTTTTTATTTATGTTCTTTTGGTAACAGTGGGTGCTTTTATGGCCGTTCTTGATACGACGGTTGTAGATATTATAGTGCCGCGTCTAAAAGGGCCCCTATCTACTGATATGTATGGCGTTCAGTGGGTAATTACGGCTTATATGATAGCAGCAGCCGTTGGACTTTTGGTGGTTGAGTGGCTTATAAAGCATTACGGAAATAAGATGATTTATGTCATAGGGGTAGGGGCTTTTACCATAGCTTCCTTTGGATGTGGTATTTCAGATTCTTTGGCTGAGATTATAATTTATAGGGTTATTCAGGGATTTGCAGAAGCGCTTATAATGGTAACTTCTCACGCTATGATTTTTTCGTTTTTCCCTCCTGAAAAAAGAGGGGTTGCGATGGGTGTTTTTGGTCTTGGAGTTGCTTTTGCCC
>JAMOTL010000050.1 GCA_027062285.1 Nautiliaceae bacterium | reverse complement strand
AATAATTTCCGCATATTCTTTAATTAATTCCATAATTCCCTTTTTTGTGGGAATTATGCCTTAAAACAATTACATATTGGTAACAATAAAATATTGAACGAATCCGATAATGCCTCCAAGAACAGCACCTGCAAAATTTATAAATCCAAAATGTTTTTTCATTAGTGAAAAAAGCATATCCTCTAATGTTTTTTCATCAAAAGAAGCAACTTTCTCTTCAATTATTTTATCCACATGAGCTTTTAAAAAAATTTGCGGAACTTCTTTTTCCAAAAATTCAAAAATTTCCTTTTTTAAAATTTCTTTTATTTTTTCATTTTTTATTAATTCATTAATTTTCACAGGAACTTCAAGTTGAATCAAAATATTTTTTATCATATCTTCACTAATTAATGACGCAAACATAGAAAATTTTTCCTGAACCACTTTTGTAATAATTTTGGCAAAATTATCGGCCATTTCTTCTTTTGAAATAAATTCCGTAATCTCTTTATCTGTTAAATACTTGATTTTTTCGTCCAGAAATTTTTCTATTTCCGATCTGACTTCCGGAGATGTTACGATTTTAAGAATTTCCTCTTCACTTAATATATAATTTTTAACCACTTCTCCGACTTTTTTTGCCAAAGTTTTTTTTTCCCTCGGAATAACCCCTTGAGGAAAAATAGTAATATCTCCTATCTTTACAGGTTCATACGGACGAAAAAGAAGCTTTATCGCCGCATAGTTTGTTACATATCCGATTAACCCTCCGATTCCTACACTACTTGCCAAAACTACCGCGTTCATTTGAATATTCCCTTATATTTTTCTTCATCAAATCCTACTATCATATCACCGTTATCAAGCTCAATTACAGGTCTTTTTATAAGAAGATTTTCTTTACACAGCCACTCTTTCATACCTGTTTCATCTAAATTTAAGTCTTTTAGTTTTAATTGCCTGTATTTAGTACCTCTTTTATTAAAAAGCGTGTTTATATCGACTTTTTTTAGCCATTCTTCTATTTTGTCACATCCTACAGGAGTTTTTTTTAAATCGACAAACTCATAATTGATGCCTTTTTCATCCAAAAATTTCAAAGCTTTTTTTACACTTCCGCATGTTTTGATTCCATAAATTTTCATCACTTCTCCTTTATAGGCTTAATATTCAAAACTTCCGTAATATAAAAAAATCCTCCTCTTAATGCTTTAGCATCAAGCCCTCTCTCTTTTGCTATTCTTTCAGCTTCTTCTAATTCACTAACTATTCCTCTTAAATCCATAATACCGTATTTTTTATTTTTATCAAGCATCAAAAGCTTACTTGCGAAATATTCATCAAAAGGAATATTGATTGAATTTTCAAGCTTTCCATAATATTCTACATCTTCAGGATCCCTGATGTCAATAATAGTTAAGTTTTTTATCTCATCGTAATCCGGAAACGGATCTTTTTTAGGATTAACCATATTTTTCACTTGGGTTCTGTTTTTTTTCTTAAAAAAATCAAACACTTATTTTTCCTTTTTAGGATAATTTTTATCTTTTTATATCTGTTATAATTTTATCATATTTGCCGATATAAAAACAAAAAGGACAATTATGTCAAATATTTTCGAAAAAAATATTTCCGCTTTATATAAAAAAGACAAAGACTTAGCAGAACTTATTTTTGCCAATCCCCCTAAAAATTTTCAAGTGGTACAACAAGGAGAAGATAATATTAATTTAAATATAATAGATTTAAATAAAAATTATCCAGTATATGAAACAGACCCTTTAAAAGAAATAGAACAAAAACAAAAAGAATTTAAAAAATACGAAAGATATCCCGTGCTTTTTTTATATGGTATCGGTAACGGAATTTTTACTAAACTTCTATTTGCTAATCCGACTTTAAGAAAAATATTTGTTTTCGAACCCAATTTAGAGATTTTATACATCGCACTTCATATAGTAGATTTTTCAAATGAAATTTTAAGCGATAAAATTAAATTCATTTTGCCTCAACAACTTACTTTTGCTAAAGCTTTAGACATATTTTCAGATAAAGACGTACAACTTTTTGCTAAAACTTACGAACTACAAATTCATTCAATTTATTATGAAAAATTTTTCTCAGAGGAGATTATAAAATTAAACAAAATTTTAATAAGAGCAATAAAACAAACCATTCTTAATTTCGGAAATGACACAATTGATACTTTAATAGGAATAGAACATCATATAAAAAATTTACCGGAAATGATTAAAAACCCTACATTTAAACAAATAGAAAAGAAAAAAAACGCTGATGTAGCTATAATAGTGGCTACTGGTCCTTCATTAGCAAAACAACTACCTTTACTGAAAAAAATTCAGGATTATGTCACTATAATTAGCGTGGATGCCTCATTGCCTATTTTGGCAAGAGAGGGTATAAAACCGGATTTTGTAACTTCACTTGAGAGAGTGGAACTCACCGGAAAATTTTTTGAAAATACTCCAGCCGAATTTCAAAAAGATATAATAATGCTACACGCATCCCTTCAACATGAAAGAGTTCTCAAAAATTCACATGGAAAAAAAGTACTAGTAATGAGACCTTTTAGATATACTCATTATTATGGACTTCACAATTATGGATATTTAGGAGCTGGAATGAGTGCGGCAAATATGGCATATGAACTGGCTGTTAAGATGGATTATAAAAAAATAGTTCTTATAGGTCAGGACTTGGCTTACGCTGAGGATGGAAATTCTCATGCAAAAGGACATGTTTTAGGAGAAAATGAAGTAAAATTCAAAGACAGTGACGAATACGTAACAGCATATGGAGGCAATGGACTCATTAGAACAACAAGAGTATGGAATATGTTTAGAAATTTTTATGAAAAAGATATCGAAATTGCCAAGAAAAAAGATATTACCACTTATAATTGCACCGAAGGTGGCGCAAGAATCGAAGGAGCAATCGAAATGCCTTTTAAAAATTTCATAAAACAATATGTAAAAGAAGAAAAGAAAAAGCCTATTCGTCTAAAAAAACCTCCTAAAAAGTCCATAGAAAAAAATCTTAAAAAAGCTTATGACAAAACTATAAAAATGATAGTCTATGGAGAAAAAGTAAAAGCAAAAATCGAAAAAGCATTTTTACAAATAGCAAAAGAGTGTGATAAACTTGAAAAAATGTCAAAAGAAGAAAGATTAAAAAAATCAGATTTTAATAAACTGATAAAACTTACAAAAAAAATCGATAAAATAAAAGATATTATAGAAACAAGGAAATTTTCATTATTATACGGAGAAACTGTTCAGAGCTATCTTGTAAATAAAGAACTTGACCTTGCTAAAATTATGGTACGGCCTTCAGATACTGATATAGAAAAGAAAGAAAAGATAATTGATTGGTTATTTGAACACAAAGAGTGGCTATTTATGCTGGCTGGAAGTATAAATGCTCAACTTATAGTTACAAAAAGAGCTCTTCCAGTCTTAGAAAAAGAATTATCTAAAAGAAACCTCCTATTTTCTCCTCTTTGATTCTCTTTTTATATCAATTTCTTAAAAGGGCAAAAAGCCCAAAAGTTATTGAAAAAGTTTCATTATGTTTTCAAAAGAAACTTCACTCAATTACTACTATTGCAGTAATTTCATTACATTTTGTTGAACGGCATTAGCCTGAGATAATGCATAGTTTCCTGATTGAGCTAAAATATTATATTTTTGGAATTTGGCAGTCTCTTCAGCGAAGTCAACATCTCTGATTTGAGATTCAGCGGCTTTTACGTTAACTTGTGTTACTGAAATGTTGTTGATTGTACTTACCAACTGATTTTGTACAGAACCGATATCCGCTCTGATTTTATCCAGCATTTTAGCAGCACTGTCAGCAATATCCATTACTGCCATAGCACCTCTTAATGTAGTAACACCAGCACCTATCTCTTGTCCGAAGTTTGCCACGTTTTTATTAGCAAACGCTCCTATAGCACTTGCTATATTTGCTGAAAAATTACCTTTAATGCTTCTTAAGTTTACTGTTGCTTGTGCTTCAGCAGCTGAATTGTTAAATCCTGCTTTTGTAAAGTTAGTTCCTGAAATAGCAATATCCCTAGCATCAAGTCTTGTTAATGTAAGTCTTCCGTAATTTTCAATTTTAGCAGCTGAAAATCCGGCAGCACTATCTAATCCTGTTCCTGAAATTTTAATACCTCTACCATCCAAACTTCTAAGATTTAAGTTTCCTCTCTCATCTACGAAAGCTTCTACTCCTGTTTGGTCTTTTACGGCATTTATTGCCGCTACTAATTTCCCGTCAGAATCGTTTTCTTTTACTCCAAGTACATCCCCGATTTTTACTCCGTTTATTTCAAGACCTTTTACATCTCCTCCGCCAATTTTAGCTGATCCTGTAGCCAATACTTGCCATGATGCTTTTACTCCGGTTTTATCTGAGTTTTTATTTATCACTTCTGCAAGTACACCTATCCCTGTTCCAGCTTTTGTGGAAATAATAACATTTTCTAATTGTACGTCATGTACACCATCCGGAGCAATAAATTTAAATCCCACTTTAGCCGCAGCAGTAATAGTAACACCTGTTTCAAATCTGGTATTACCGATTTTATCAGAACTTGTAGCACCGATACTGGCTTTTACCGTTTGATTTGAATATGCTCCGATTTGGAACTCTTGATTTGTAAAGCTTCCACTAAGTAAGCTTTTTCCGTTGTAAGTTGTAGTTCCTGCGATATTGTCAAGTTCTTCCATAAGTCTTACAATATCTTCTTGAAGAGCTTTTCTTGTATCGCTTGTTTGTCCGTCTTGTGCTGCTTGTGTTGCTTTTACTTTGATTGTGTTTAAGATTTTTACTTGTTCATCCATTGCTTTATCGGCAATTTGCATAACACCGATAGCATCGTTAGCGTTTCTAATAGCCTGTCCTAAACTTTCCGCTTGATCTCTTAGAGAGTCAGCAATTTGCAATCCTGAAGCATCGTCTGCTGCTTTATTGATTCTAAGACCCGTACTTAGTTTCTCTAATGAGCCGCTTAGTTTTCTGTTATTCTCCACTGCTGCTGCGTGAGCAGTTAGTGCTGCTACATTTGTGTTAATTCTAAATCCCATGTTTACTCCTTCTATTTTTCAAGAAGAAGCAATTTTCATTCCAAAACACTATAAAACAATTATAAAAACAGATGTTAAATTAGAAGTTAATTATAGAAAAGTTTAAATTTAAGATTTATAATGGGCAAAAGCCCAAGAAGGAGGGCGATAGTTTAAAGGAGAGAATATTATTGTAAAAGTCTCATTACATTTTGTTGGGCAGCATTTGCTTGGCTAAGCGCATAACTTCCAGATTGTGCTAACAAATTCCATTTTTGGAAATTTGCTGTTTCAGCGGCAAAGTCAACATCTCTGATTTGAGATTCAGCGGCTTTTACGTTAACTTGTGTTACTGAAATGTTGTTGATTGTACTTACCAACTGATTTTGTACAGAACCGATATCCGCTCTGATTTTATCCAGCATTTTAGCAGCACTGTCAGCAATATCCATTACTGCCATAGCACCTCTTAATGTAGTAACACCAGCACCTATCTCTTGTCCGAAGTTTGCCACGTTTTTATTAGCAAACGCTCCTATAGCACTTGCTATATTTGCTGAAAAATTACCTTTAATGCTTCTTAAGTTTACTGTTGCTTGTGCTTCAGCAGCTGAATTGTTAAATCCTGCTTTTGTAAAGTTAGTTCCTGAAATAGCAATATCCCTAGCATCAAGTCTTGTTAATGTAAGTCTTCCGTAATTTTCAATTTTAGCAGCTGAAAATCCGGCAGCACTATCTAATCCTGTTCCTGAAATTTTAATACCTCTACCATCCAAACTTCTAAGATTTAAGTTTCCTCTCTCATCTACGAAAGCTTCTACTCCTGTTTGGTCTTTTACGGCATTTATTGCCGCTACTAATTTCCCGTCAGAATCGTTTTCTTTTACTCCAAGTACATCCCCGATTTTTACTCCGTTTATTTCAAGACCTTTTACATCTCCTCCGCCAATTTTAGCTGATCCTGTAGCCAATACTTGCCATGATGCTTTTACTCCGGTTTTATCTGAGTTTTTATTTATCACTTCTGCAAGTACACCTATCCCTGTTCCAGCTTTTGTGGAAATAATAACATTTTCTAATTGTACGTCATGTACACCATCCGGAGCAATAAATTTAAATCCCACTTTAGCCGCAGCAGTAATAGTAACACCTGTTTCAAATCTGGTATTACCGATTTTATCAGAACTTGTAGCACCGATACTGGCTTTTACCGTTTGATTTGAATATGCTCCGATTTGGAACTCTTGATTTGTAAAGCTTCCACTAAGTAAGCTTTTTCCGTTGTAAGTTGTAGTTCCTGCGATATTGTCAAGTTCTTCCATAAGTCTTACAATATCTTCTTGAAGAGCTTTTCTTGTATCGCTTGTTTGTCCGTCTTGTGCTGCTTGTGTTGCTTTTACTTTGATTGTGTTTAAGATTTTTACTTGTTCATCCATTGCTTTATCGGCAATTTGCATAACACCGATAGCATCGTTAGCATTTCTGATAGCCTGTCCTAAAGAATCTGCTTGATCTCTTAGAGAATCAGCAATTTGCAATCCTGAAGCATCGTCTGCTGCTTTATTGATTCTAAGACCCGTACTTAATTTCTCTAATGAGCTGTTAAGATTTCTGTTTGTTTGTTGTAACGCAGTATGAGCATTTAATGCTGCTACGTTTGTGTTAATTCTTAAACCCATTTTTAACTCCTTTTATTGTTTTAGCGGCTTCCTTGCCACTTCAATAAATAAATCGGCATAATAAAAAAAAATTTAATATTTTTTTAAATATTTCAAATAATAAAAATTAATTTTATATAAACAACGATAATTAAATAAAAAAAAGTAACTTTTAAGTTAACATAATGCACTGACTTTAAGAAAAGACGGCAGATATTATTGGGTAGAGGCGTTTATAACACCTATATATCATGACAACGGAATGATAATAGGATTTAGTTCAGCAAGAAAAAGTATGGATGAGAACTTAAAGAAATATTATGAAGAT
>JAMOTL010000049.1 GCA_027062285.1 Nautiliaceae bacterium | reverse complement strand
AATCTCTCCACTGAAAATTTTTTGGAAAATTTTTGTTTTTTATTTGAAGTACTTAAATGAAGTGCTTAAAAAGTAAAAAAAAGAAAAATTACTTCTCTACACCCTTTTGTATAGGTACAAATTCGCACGCTTCAAGCTCTTCTTTTCTTCCGTCTTTATAAAACTTGGTAATAATCTGTTCGCTGCCTTTTTTTACGGGAGCAAGAATAAAGCCTTCATCTTTTACCTGATAGAATAAATCTTTTTCCAAATTTTCAATATAAGCCGATAAAAGTATTCTGTCATACGGAGCGAACTCTCTCCATCCATATCTTCCATCATCACATTTTACATTAATATTATAAAGACCTAACTTATTAAACCTCTCTTTTGCTGTTTTTACAAGTTCACATATTCTGTCTATCGTAAAAACACGTCTGACGATTTTACTAAGAATTGCCGCTTGATATCCGCTCCCACATCCTATCTCAAGAACACTATCAACATAGTGTAAATCTAAATAATAAGTCATTTTAGCAACTGTAAGAGGTGAACTTATTGTAGAACCGTCAGTTAACGGAAGAGCGGTAATATCATACGCTTTTCTCTCAAACCCGGCAGGTACGAAATATTTTCTATCTATTTCACAAAAAGCCTTATATTCTTTTGGACCAAGAGGAACCAAATCGGCAATTCTATCGGCTAATAATTCATTCATAATATTCCTATATTAAGTTTTTTTCTTATTTTTTTATTTTTAGCAAAATCTATTCCCCCGATAGCACTTTGTGAAGTTGTTTCTACTCCTTCTCCCCATGCGTCGATTATACATCCGTAAGCAAACTCATTGGCACTATTTGAAGAAATTACGTAGCATTGATTGGAAAGGGCCAAAGATTTATTTAATATTTTAAAATGTTCTATTCTCTCTTTTCCCCAGCGAGCAGGTACAAAAATTAAATCTACTCCTCTAACATCTATCCAATACTCAATAAATCTTAACTCGAAACAAATAAGAGAGGCCGCTTTTAATCCTCTCCATTCAAATATCTCCGCCTTATCGCCTGCTATAAAATATTTTTTTTCATCTCCAAAGAGATTAAATTTTGCTCTCTTATAAACAAGTCCGTTATCAAAAAGGCAAAAATAATTTTTATTATTATATATTAATGTAAGTCCAAAAGCTTTTTTAAGAGTGCTGAGTTGTTTTATAGCATATTCTCCAAACTTATTAACCTCATCCCAGTTTTCATAATCAAAACCTGTTAAGCACACTTCAGAAAAAAGAAGAAAATCCGCGGGAGAATTTTTTATCTTTTCAATAACCCGCTTTAAATTTAATTCATAATCTTTTGAGGTTCTAAAATTTACGACTTCGATATTCAAATTACTCCCCGTAAACTCTTTTATAGATTTTATCTACATTTCTCGTATAGTAATCATAATCAAAAAGACTTCTAATTTCATCTTCTTTCATAACTTTTCTTAAATCTTCATCTTTTAGTAAGTTTTCAAGGAATAAACTCTCACCTTTCTCGTTAATTGGAGCTTTTCCTTTTTGAAGTTCTTCCCATACTTTCATAGCGTTTCTCTGAACGATTTTGTATGCATCTTCTCTACTTATTCCTCTTTTTGGAAGCTCAAGTAATACTCTTTGAGAAAATACAAGACCACCGGTAAGATTTAGGTTTTTCATCATATTTTCAGGATAAACTACTAAATTAGAGATAATATTATTTAATCTGTGTAACATAAAGTCAGTTGTAATAAACGCATCAGGCAGCCAGAATCTCTCAACCGAGCTGTGAGAAATATCTCTTTCATGCCATAGCGCCACATTTTCCATCGCAGGATTTACATATGCTCTGATAACTCTAGCAAGCCCTGTTATATTTTCACTAAGAACCGGATTTCTTTTATGAGGCATAGCGGATGAACCTTTTTGACCTTTTGAGAAATATTCTTCCGCTTCATATACTTCCGTTCTTTGAAAATGTCTGATATTTACGGCTATTTTTTCAACTGTAGAAGCAAGAAGCCCAAGTGCGCTTGCGAGTCTTGCGTATCTGTCTCTTTGAATTACCTGATTTGAAATTGGTGCCGGTTTAAGCCCTAGATATTCGCATGTAAGTTCTTCAAGTTCAATAGGAGCGTGAGCGAAGTTCCCCATTGCCCCACTTACTTTTCCAACACTTATTACTTCAAGCGTTTCTTCAAGGTTTTTAAGATGTCTTTTCATTTCGTCATACCAAATTGACAGAACTAATCCAAAAGTAATAGGCTCTCCGTGAATTCCGTGACTTCTACCAACCATCAGCGTATATTTATGCTCCATTGCTCTTTTTTTAATGCTCTCCATTACCATTTTAACGTCATCAATAATAATTTTTAAAGAATCTCTCATTTGAAGAGCTACGGCCGTATCAATGGTATCAGAACTTGTCATCCCGTAATGAACCCATCTCGATTCTTCACCCAAAGATTCCGCTACGCTTGTCAAAAAGGCTATTACATCATGTTTTGTCTCTTTTTCTATTTCATGAATTCTTTGGATATCAAATTTTGCGTTTTTAATAATTTTCTCAGCATCTTCATCAGGAATAAGACCAAGTTTGTTCCATGCTTTTACAGCTGCTTTTTCCACTTCAAGCCATGCGTTGAATTTTGCTTGTTCGTCCCATAGTTTTTTCATCTCTTCTCTAGCGTATCTTTCAACCATAAATATCCTTTTTTTGATACAATTATAACAAAAAGGCTTCTTATGCTTGATATTGGCTTTCCAGAGTTTACATTTATAGTTATTATAGCTATTATTGTATTAGGTCCTGATAAATTACCCGAGGCTCTTAAAACAACAGGCAAAATGATAGGGAAAATGAAAAAAATGTGGAGAGATGCCACAGCGGATATCAGACGCGAACTTGAACTTGAAGAGATGAAAGAAGAAATGCAAAAATATAAAGAAGAGCTAAAAAAATTACAAGAACAAGTAAATAAAGATACCGCTGAAATTAACAAGGGTCTTACATCTCTTGATGATTTAACCGCAATGGGAAATACTAAAAATTTTAAGGATATGATTAAATAATGGGATTTATAGTAAAAGAGTTTGATATAAAAAATGAAAAAGTTCTTGATTTTTTGGTAAAAAAACTCGGATTTAACGTAAGAGAAGCAAAAAGAGCGATTGACAGAGGAAGAGTCAGTGTAAATGATAAAAGAATCACTCAAAAAAGTGCAAGAGCCACAGGTAAACTAAAATGTATTGTATTCGAACCTAACGGTTACGGACTAAAACCCATATTCGAAACCCTTCATTTTGCTATTTTTGATAAACCAAGCGGAGTAGCTATTCATCCGAAAAAACTTGCCAATACAAAAAGTCTTCTTGATGATGTAAGGGCTTTATGGGGAAATGACGCAAATTTGGTTCATAGACTCGATAAAGAAACCAGCGGACTTGTAATGGCCAGCAAAAATAAATTTGCTGAGAGCATACTTAAAAAAATGTTTCAGGATAAAGAAATTCAAAAAACATATATAGCTCTTGTAAAAGGTCATTTAGAAAAAGAAATGACTATCAAAAAGCCTATAGCCGTAAATAAAGACGAAAACATAAAAGTAAAAGTTTTAATTCATCCTGAAGGAAAAGAATCAATTACTATCGTAAAGCCCATAAAAAAAATAGGTGAAAACACTCTTGTAGAATGTATTCCTCTAAGTGGCAGACAACATCAAATAAGAGTACATTTATATAGTATAGGTCATCCGATTGTAGGAGATCCTTTGTATGGAGTGGATAACGAATTCGCTGATAGGTATTTAAATAAATTAGTAGACGAAAAAGAAAGAATAGAAAAAACAGGAGCAAAAAGATTAATGCTTCACGCTAAAAAAATCGAATTTGAATTTATGAATAACAAATATGTAATAATAAGTGACAGTTTTGAAAAAGAACTAAAAAGTTAAATAGAGAGCTTCTATCGATATCTGTTTAAGCTAACTTTAAGAATTATTTATTATAATTCTAACTCAATTTCCCCTCCTTAAAAGTTTTTACCTCCTTAGTTAGGGCTTTTGCCCTTACTAATTTTTTAACACAATATCTCTGACACCATATTATCATAAATTATAAGTATAAAACAAAAAAATCAATTCAGATACAAAGGGTCTGTCACTAAATAGTTAAAGTTTAAATGGCTCCGGCGGCAGGACTCGAACCTGCGACCCGACGGTTAACAGCCGTCTGCTCTACCGACTGAGCTACGCCGGAATATGGATTGAAATTATAACAAATTTATAAAAATTTTCAACTATTTTTTTAATATTTTTTTAAATACCAATATATTGCAGGAAATCCGGCTAAAATTTCTACAAATATCGTCAAAAACCTACTAAAAACAGAACCTTTATAAATATAAGCGATTATTCCTACTATAGGAATAACAATTAATAAAGCTCTCCATAAAATACTCCAATAAACTTTTAAATAATTTTTAAAACCAATTACTTTAATACCATATAAATTAAAAAAATATCCTACAACCCATATACTAAAAAGAATTGTGCTAATAAATAAAAAAATAAAGATTTCTTTCATATAAATCCAATAACTCGTATAACTGACAATATCTGAAAAAAGAATAAAATCCGCAAATATAATTAAAAACATAAAACTAGCAATATCCAGCCACAAACGAAAAGATTTTTTAAGCATAGAAACCCCTTATTGTTTTAAAATAATTTCTAATTTTACACTAAAAAATAACGCAACTCAGTCGCATTTTTGATATAATTCTTTTATGTGCGAAAAAATAATTAATCTCAAAAAAACTGAATACTCTATAGCTCTGTTGCTTAGTCAAAACGGTATTATGAGCGCAAAAGAGTTGCAAGGCAAAATAAAGGTAGATAAAGCAACTATTTACAGAAACTTAAAAAACCTTATAAAAAAAGGAACGATTAGAGAAATAAAAAACAGTGAAGGAATCGGTTTTTACGAAATAAGCTGTAAAATCCATAATCCAATACATCCTCATTTCGAATGTAAAATCTGTAAAAAAATATACTGTCTTGAACCTTTAAAAGCCGAAGATGTAATCGCACTTTCAAATTATACTCAAAATGAAATAAATGAAATAGAAATTAAACTCAAAGGAATATGTAATGAATGTAAAAAAACTGATACTTCTAATATTTAGCCTACCGCTTTTTGCGTTAAATATTAGTGTCACGATACTTCCGCAAAAAGGTGTAGTAAAAGCAATAGGGGGTGAGAAAGCCAAAATCAATGTAATGGTGCCTCCCGGCAATTCGCCGGCTACATACAGTCCTGAATTTTCAAAATTAAAAGCCGTAAAAAACTCACAAATTTATTTTACCATCGGAGTACCTTTTGATAAAAAATATTTGAATAAAATAAAAGAAATAAATCCGTCCATTGAAGTGGTAGATTTTGGAAAATGGATAAAAAAAGAGAACAATAACCCTCATATCTGGTTAAGTCCAGCACTTTTAATGCTTCAGGCAAAAGTCGTTTTAAATACATTTATAAAACACGACCCGCAAAATAAAGAATATTACATTCAAAACTATCTAAAATATGTAGATTCTCTTAAAAACTTAGAAAAAGAGGGATTCAATATAAAACAAAAAGCTTTTATAACTTTTCACCCGTCGTTTTATTATTTTGCGAAAGACTTTTTGATAAAAGAAATAGCTATTGAAAAAGAAGGAAAATCCCCTAGTTTTTCTTATTTAGCCAAAATAATAAAAATAGCTAAGCAAAATAAAGTAAAAACGGTAATAATTTCACCTGAGTTTCCAACCAAATACGCAAAGATTGTAGCCGCTAAAATAGGAGCCAAAGTGATAATAATATCACCTTTAAATGAAGACCCGAGAATTACTATAAAAAAATTAATAAAGGCACTTAAGTGAATGCCGTCGAAGTTAATCATCTCTACTTTAAATATGAAAACGAATGGGTTTTGGAAGATATAAATTTTACTCTTAAAGATAAAGAGTTTATGGCTATAATCGGGCCTAACGGAGGTGGGAAAAGCACTCTTTTAAAAATATTGCTGGGATTTTTAAAACCTACAAAAGGTGAAGTAAAAATTTACGGCAAATCTCCAAAAGAAAACAGAACACTTATAGGTTACGTGCCGCAGCATACTAACTTTTCCCTTGATATTCCGATAACGGTGTTTGATATTGTACTTCAGGGAAGACTTAAAAAAGATAAATTTTTCTATTCAAAAGAAGATAAAGAAAAAGCGAAAGAAATATTAAACAAACTTAAAATTTATCAATTTAAAGACAGAAAAATAAAAGACCTCTCAGGAGGACAGAGACAAAAAGTCCTCATAGCAAGAGCACTAGTGTGTGAACCTAAAATCGTTATGATGGACGAGCCTACAAGTGCAATAGACCCTGCAGGTCAAAAAGAAATTCTTGATTTGATTGAGTCACTTGAAATGACGAGGCTTGTGGTCAGCCACGATATAAAAATACTTTTAAGAAACGTAGATAAAATAGCCTATATCCATAAAAAAGCCGTAATTCACGAAGGTCCGAAATTAAACATACCAAAAGATAAACACTTCTGCGAAGTGGAGCTTATAGATTTTTTAAAGGAAGATGAATGTGGGATTTAATACAAACTTCCGTATATGCTGGAATCTTACTAAGCATTGCGATTGGAATAATAGGCTCTTTGATAGTTATAAATAAAGCCACCTCTATTACGGGAAGTATCGCTCACGGAAGTTTTGGGGGGATAGGGATTGGAATATATTTCGGTATAAATATTTTGCTCTCCACTACCGTATTTACGCTAATTTTAGCACTAATCTTAGCTGCCATTACAATTTTTTACCGCCACAGAGCCGACAGTCTGATTGGCGTAATCTGGGCTCTTGGTATGAGTGTGGGGATAATATTTTTAAACTTGGCTCCGGGATACAATGCGGATGCTATAAGTTATCTTTTTGGAAATATTCTGCTTATAGAAAAAAACGACCTTTTAATGATGGGAATTATTGATACTGTTTTAATCGTTTCAATAATACTTTTATACCATAGATTTTTAGCAATGAGCTATGATATGGAGTTT
>JAMOTL010000048.1 GCA_027062285.1 Nautiliaceae bacterium | reverse complement strand
ATTTCTTCGTAAACTTTTCTGGGAATATAAACTTTTTCAAAAACAGCAAGCAAATCAAGTTTTTTTAAATCACCTAAAATTATAAGGGTAGTGCTGTCGCTTATTATCATTACAAAAACTTTTCAGCCGTTTTTAAATCGTCATCAAAATCATAATCAATTATGTCAACCCCTATTGAAGATAAAAATTTCATGGCTTCTTTTTTATTCATATTCAAAGATTTTGCAAGTTCTTTAAGTC
This sequence comes from Nautiliaceae bacterium, assembly GCA_027062285.1. GTDB lineage: Bacteria > Campylobacterota > Campylobacteria > Campylobacterales > Nautiliaceae > Caminibacter. The sequence continues at coordinate 1,528 of JAMOTL010000048.1, read as the reverse complement.
CTATAAGGGAATTTTGATACGCTTCTATTAAAAAAGATGTTTTAAGCCCTTCGGTTATGATTTTATCATCAAATGATATGGTTATTCCTATTGGTTTGTTCCTTTTTGTAATAATTGTATATTCTTTGTTTTCAAGCCATTTGGTTATTAATGACGGATTTTTTTGAAGTTCCCTTATTCCTATTGCTTTCATGGTTTGCCCTTATACTTATATTTATAAGTATTATATCATAAAAGAGTAAATTTTCAAACACGTCACAATATGACTTTTTAAAGGGTTAAAATGTTATAAATCAAATCAAGGAGCTCAAATGGTATTACATTCACTTCTTAATTCAATCACTTCAGCTGAAAATTTCTACAAACATCCTAAAAAAACAAAAGAAATAGAATTTTTACAAAAAGAATTTGAGCTGGAATATAAAGAAGCGGTGCTTTTTAGCGTAATATTGAAACTATATTTTGAGAGAAAAAGATTCAGAGGGCTTGACGTAGAGGATTTAATGGAAGAGTTAAACATTGAAGCCGCTTCAAAAGAACACATAGAACTTATCAGACTTTTAAGATATCTTGCTAAAAAAGACGTTATAATCTTTCAAGACTCTAAAAGATTCAGGGATGACATAAATATAGACGAAAACGTTTTAAATATTTTACTTGAAAATAAAAACGAAATTGATGAAATTGATTACAACGATTTGCACAGTGTTTTGGATTATTTAGACAAACTGTTTGAAAGAAGGTACAACGATACGGTTTCTTTAAAAAAATTTCTTAATCTCATAAGAACGGTTACCGAAAAATCAAAGGATTTCAGTTGCTTAGTCAAATACGGCAATGACGAGTTAGCGCTATTTTTCAAGGTTTTGCTTGAAGAGGTGAAAGGTAAAAGCGGTATTTACGTTTCCACCATAGCCGAGGACATATACGACAGCGTATCTGAAATATCAAAATTTATGCAAAAAATCTATCAGCACGAATTTAAAATAATTAAAGACAAAATACTTCAAATCAGTGAAGACGGAAGGTTTGTAAACGACCCGGAAATAGAGGTTGACAAAACCTTTTATTTTAAGCTTTTCAAAGTAAAAAAACAGAAAAAAGAGTTTACATCAGGTTTGGTAAAATATATCCCTTACAGAAAAATAACACAGACCCTGTTTTTAGATGAAAATATCAAAAAAGACATTGATTTAATCGCCAAAACAATAGATAAAAAAAACTATAAAAACATTACAAAACAATTAAAAAAATGCAGTCTCTCAAGCGGTATAGTTGCACTTTTTTACGGATATCCGGGCACTGGAAAAACCGCAACGGCATATTATCTTTCAAAAGTATCAAAAAGAGACGTTTTACAGGTGGATATTTCAAACATTAGAGACAAATACGTAGGTGAGAGTGAAAAAAGATTAAAAGCCATATTTAAAGAATACGAAAGAGCAAAAAAAGAGCTAAAACACGAGCCCGTTTTACTTTTTAACGAAGCCGATGCGCTTATCGGTAAAAGAATGAACACATCAAACAG
>JAMOTL010000047.1 GCA_027062285.1 Nautiliaceae bacterium | reverse complement strand
CTTACGGCTCATGAAAAATCGGTGTTAGAAAGACTTAAGTGAAAGAGGCTTTAGAAAATACGGTTGATTTTTTTTTAAATTTTTTGCCAAACCAGGATTGGTTTTTCCTGGTGTATCTTTTTTTATTCTTGTTTTTATCAGTAATCTTGATAATTATCCTTTCAAAAAAAGCAGGTAAAAAAAATTTATCAAAAGATAATCGGAAAAAAGAGATAACAATTAATGATTTATTAAAAATAGCGTCAAATCCAAAATCAAAAAATGCCGATTTATTGGGTGCTTTAATACTTTATAAAGATAATTTTAAAATGGAAAATGATGAAAAAAAATCTATTGAATTTTTTGAAAAACTATTGAATCACAAAAATAGAAATAAAGCTATTTTTGATTATTTTCACGGGAATATTTTACCTGATAATTTGAAATATAAAGATAAGTTGGATGAAATAGAAAGAAAAGCGTTAAATAAGTAAGAGAAGAGATTAAACTCTGTCTCTTAAATTTAAGGCAGCTATTACTTCAAGATATTTGTCATGATCTTTTTTCTTAAGATATCTCATAAGTCTTTTTCTTTGACCTACCAATTTAAGTAGTCCAAGTCTACTTGAATGATCATGTTTGTGTGTTTGTAAATGTTCATTAATTTGATTGATTCTTTCAGTCAAAAGTGCGATTTGAACCGCAGGACTTCCAGTATCATTTTCATTATTTCCGAATTTAGCGATAATTTCTCTTTTTTTCGCCGAATCCAAAGCCATGTTAGCCTCCTGATTGGTAAATTTTCAAAATAAATTTGATTTGAAATGAAAGTATAACCGGTTTTTTATTAAAAAGCAAATTTTGTTACAATTTTAATAAAAAAGGAACTAATTGAGAAGACTGTATTTGATTTTAATATTAATCTTGCCTCTTTTTGCCAAAAATATTTTAATATTGAATTCATACTCTATTAATTTAGACTGGACTAAATCCGAGCTTGAGGGGATATTAAATAAACTAAAAAACAGAAGCGATTTAAAAATTTATACGGAATTTATGGATACTAAAGTTTTTAGGCCCACCCCTCAAAGGCTCAAAAATTTTTATTCTTATTTATTGGATAAATATAAAAAAATAAAATTCGACATAATAATTACCACGGATGACAACGCTTTAAATTTTATCAGAAAATACAAAAACCGTTCCATTTTTAAAAAAGCTAAAGTTTTTTTTGCCGGAGTGAATAATTTATGTTTGGCAGAGCATTTGGATAAAAATATTTACGCCGGTGTTTTTGAAAAAAAGGAACCTCTTGTAAATTTAAAATTTATAAAAAAAATAGATCCTGAAATAAAAACTATTTATGTGGTGGCTGATAATTCAAACTCAGCTAAATCCGTTATGAAAGAATATCAACAAGCATTTAAGAATATCAAAAAATTCGATTTTGTATATATAAATAATAAAAATCTCGAAGAAATCGTAGAAAGAATAAAAAAAGCGCCGATTCATTCATCCATGATGCTTCTTACACCTTTTAGTTTTGCCCTTCAAGGTTCCCATATAAATTATAGATACGCAATAATGTTTTTAAGCGAATATTTTAACAGACCTATAGTTATTCATACCGATTTGCTGGCGAATATACCAAAAACAAATATAGTAGGCGGAAAAGTGACGGACGGAATTACGCAGGGGGAAGAGGTTGCGCAAAAAGTTATTGAATATTTAAGCGGTAAAAAAATGAGAGATATCGGATTTACTTTTGAAAAAGCCAATCAAATGTATCTTAATGTAAAAAATTTAGAAAAGTTCGGGATTAACGCTTATTCTCTGAATTTTGACAATCCGATATTTGTTAATAAACCCGATACTTTTTTTGAAATGTACCGAGAATGGATAATAAGTGCGATAATATTGTTTTTTATAATTGTCGTAGTGTTGATCATACTGTTTATGAAAAATATTCAGTTACATAGATATAATGTAAAAATAAAGAAGATGAATAAAACCCTTGAAGATAAAATTCATGAAGCCATAAAAGAGATAAAAAAAAGGGACACTCAGTTTGAAAATTATAAAGAAGAAGCGTTTAGAAAAATAATTGACGGAATTGTTTTTCAACTTAAATATCCTATAAAAAAACTACATGCGGAAATAAAAGAAGATAATTTAAAAGATTTAACAAAATATTTATCTGATAAAATAGATGAATTTGAAACGCTGTTTGTTAAAAAAGAAAAAAAAGAAGAATTCAGTGTAAAATCATCTTTGGAATATGTTATTTCTATTGTCAAACCTTATTTGGATATTTATAATATTAGTCTGAAAATAAAAGGAGAAGATTTTATTATCAGGGCGGATAAAAATCAGTTTGAGCAACTTATTTTAAATATTTTAAAAAGTATTACCGAAGCTTCCACGCAACCTGATATCGATTTAGAAATAAATCTCGATAAGAAAAATAAAACTTTGGAAATAAAAGAACTGAATAATTCTTTAAATAACGAATTGTTTGATAAAATTTTAGAACCGGTGTTTGTAAATAAAATAGAAAACAATTCGGCATTGGGATTGTTATTTTCTAAAATAGTTTTAGAAAATAATTTTAATGGTGCCATAAACTTAAAAAAAGATAAAAACGGTGCTTTTTTTGAGATAAAGCTTATCTAAATAAGATAATTTTTATATAATTTGTATAAAAAAGGTGATAAATGCTTTTTACTAAATCTACAGCTTATGCTTTACAGGCGTTGGTTGAGCTCTCAAGATTCGACAAACCGGTTGATGTTAATAAAATTTCTGAATTGACGGAGCTGCCCAAGCCTTTTTTGGCTAAACTTTTGCAAAATCTTTCAAAACACGGTTTTATAAAGTCATATAAAGGTATTCACGGAGGTTTTGTTCTGGCGAAAAAGCCCGAGGATATAAAAATAGTTGATGTTTTTAAAGTTCTTGAAGATAAAAATTCTTTAGTTTTTTATTGTTCTTCAGATAAAAATGATTGCACAAGAGACAGAAGCGATGTTTGTTCGTTATGGCCTTTTTTTGCTAAAATTGAGAATGAAGTTTCACATATTTTAGATAAATACACGCTTGCGGATGTAATAAGGATAAGAGCTGATAAATAAATTAAAAAATTCGCTTCGTTTATTTAGCGAAATTACCGATATCGGAGTTGTTTTTTTTGTTTTTGCCATTCTTTTAATAATTATAGTTCCACTACCGAGTGGAATATTAGACTTTTTTCTTACAATATCTTTAGCGGTATCAGTTTTAATTTTAATGCTTTCTTTATATATTCCGAAACCTACCGATTTTACAACATTTCCGACAATTATTTTAATAGTGACTCTTTATAGACTTTCATTAAATGTAGCCACTACAAGAATGATTTTAAGTAAAGGTTACGAAGGGCCCGACGCCGTTAGTAAAATCATTACGGCATTTGGAGAGTTCGTAGTAGGAGGAAATTACGTAATAGGAATTATTGTATTTATTATTTTAGTAGTTATCAACTTTTTGGTAATTACACAGGGTTCCACAAGGGTTGCTGAAGTTGCGGCAAGATTTACTCTTGATGCTTTGCCGGGTAAGCAGATGGCGATTGATGCTGATTTAAACGCAGGGCTTATTGATGAACAAGAAGCCAAAAAACGCCGTGAAGAGCTTATAAAAGAGGCGAATTTTTACGGAGCTATGGATGGGGCTAGTAAGTTCGTAAAAGGTGATGCGATTGCGGGGATAATTATTACTATTGTAAATATTATTGCCGGATTTTTAATAGGGGTGTTTCAATACGGGATGGATTTGGCCCAGGCCGCTCAAACTTTTACGATTTTAACGGTAGGGGATGGGCTTGTAGGGCAGATTCCGGCACTTATGGTATCTACGGCTACAGGTATTATTATTACGCGTGCCACTAAAGATGAAACAAACTTCGCAGAGGGCGTTATCAAACAATTGATGCGTGATTATAAAGTCGTTTTAATAGTAGGCATTATTATAATATTTATGGCTTTTATTCCAGGATTTCCTACAGGAAGTATGCTGTTTGTGGGAAGTATATTTTTAATCGCCGGATATCTTATGATGGAAACTCAAAAAGGTGTTGATCCTATTAGCGAGCTTTTAAACAAATTCAGAAAAAAGAAAAAACCTGTTACAAAGCTGCCTGAGAAAGAAAAGGAAGAACTTAAAAAAGAAAAAGAAAAGAAAAAATCTCCTGAAGAAGCGGCAAAAGAAGAGGAAAAAGTTTTAGAGGATATTTTAAAAGTGGAGCTTTTGGAACTTGATATAGGTTATCAGCTGATAAAAATAGCAGACCCCAACCAGGGAGGTGATTTGCTTGACAGAATAAAGGCTATGCGTAAAAAAATAGCGGCGGATTTCGGTTTTTTGGTACCTCAGATAAGAATTAAAGATAATTTGAATTTAAAACCTAACGAATATCAAATTTTGTTAAAAGGAGTGGAAGTTGCCAAAGGTGAAATTTATCCGGACAAATACCTTGCCATGTCCACTCCTATGGTTATCGAGGAAATTGAAGGAATAAAAGTAAAAGAGCCGGCATTCGGAATCGAAGCTTTGTGGATAGATGAAGACAAAAAAGAAGAAGCGCTAATGAACGGATATACCGTTGTAGATCCTTCTACCGTAATCGTAACTCATATTAGTGAGATTATAAAAAAATACGCAGAAGAGCTTTTAACCCGCCAAGATGTTCAGGCACTTCTTGATAGAGTCAAAAAAGATTATCCTGCAGTTGTCGATGACGCTTTAAAAGTCGCAAGTATAGGACTTATTCAAAGAGTTCTAAAATCTTTGCTTCATGAAAAAATTCCTATTAAAGATATGATAACCATTCTTGAAACGGTAGCGGATATTGCCGAATACACAAAAAATGTCGATACGATTGTGGAGCATGTAAGAAGTGCTCTAAGCCGTGTTATTACCAAACTTTACGAAAGTGAAGACGGGACTATCAAATTAATTACTTTCGATGCCCCAACGGAGCAGTATCTTATGTCCAAATTAAAACAGCAAGGGGAACAAAAACAGTTTATGCTGACAGTTGCGGAAATGAATAAACTCGTTGAAGAGGTGAATAACGCAGCAGCCGAACTGATAAATAAAGGGGTAGCGCCTGTAGTATTGATAGTCGATCCTCTTATAAGAAAACCACTTGCTGAGATATTGGAGAGATTCGGAGTTGAGGTGGTAGTACTCTCACATGCTGAAATCGACCCTAATGCTAAATTTGAAGTACTTGGGAATATAAGTATTGATTTTAATTCTTAAAAGCAATAAAAGTAGCGAAGTTATTCCATCTGAAAATAACTTCAATATCATTAAAACCGGCATTTTTTAACATTTCTATATTTTCATTCATCGTGTAAGGAATAAGAACATTTTCGAGGGCTTCTCTTTTTTGTGATATTTCGAATTCGCTGTAACCCATTTTCTTTTTGTAATCATAATAAATATCGATCATAATCTTATTTAATTTTTTATGTTCTGTAATTAATTTTTCACTCATCAGAAAAATACCGTCGTTGTTTAAAGAATCATATATTTTTTTAATAAGTTTTTCCCGTTTTAAAGGTCTTATAAACTGAACGGTATAATTTGCCACAATAGCTTTTGAATCTGAAAAATCATATTCTAAAAAATCGGAATTTATAAATTTTACATCGGCTCCGAATGCCTTTGCTTTGTTTTTTGCCCTTTTAATCATAGCTTCGGAATTATCTATACCTATTAAATTTAACTTTTTATTACTTTTTTTTGCCAATTCTATTAAAAACGTACCGGTTGAGCTTCCCAAATCAATAACTTTATCGTTTTTTTGTAAAAAATTTTTCAAAATTTCTATTTGTAAATTTAGGTTTTCTTTGTAAAAAGGTACGCTTCTGTTTAACATGTCGTCAAATACACTTGCAACTTCTTCGTCAAATTCGAACTGTTTTTCGATAGGTTTGGCGAAAACTTTATCTTTCAAGCTCTTCCTTTGGTATAATTTTTAATCATTTTATCAAAAAAGGTTCTAATATGAAAGATGCTACACTCGCTTTACATTACGGATATGATAAAGACTCTCAAAAAACAATGCAAGTACCTATTTATATGACTACTGCTTATGAATACGAAGATACCGACCATGCCGCGAGACTTTTTAATTTGGAAGAAGAAGGCAATATTTATACGAGAATCGGTAATCCGACGACCAGAGTTTTTGAAAAAAGAGTTACGGCACTTGAGAGAGGAGTGGACGCATTGGCTACCGCCAGTGGAATGGCTGCTATTTTTTATTCTATTGCGAATCTTGTAAAAAGCGGGGACAATATAGTAATCTCTACCAAACTTTACGGAGGGAGTATTACACTTTCAACTCAAACATTAAAACAATTTGGAATTACCGCTAAATATTTTGATCCGCAAAATCCTAAAATGCTTGAAGAGTTAATTGATGATAACACAAAAGCCGTGCTTTTCGAAAGTATTGCGAATCCGGCTTTGACAGTGCCTGATTTTGATGAAATAGTAAAAATAGTAAATGAAAAAGGAGTAGTGAGTATATGTGATAACACTCTGGCTAGCCCTTATGGTGTAAAACCTATTGAGCTGGGCGTTGATGTGGTGGTTCACAGCGCTACGAAATATATTGGAGGCAACGGAAGTGCGGTTGGTGGAATTATAGTTGAGGCACCTTTTATAAAAGAAAAACTAAAAGATCAAAGATATTCTCATTTTAACACTCCTGATGAGAGTTATCACGGGTTAATTTATACTGAAAAATTTGACAATCCTTTTATAGCAAGAGCGAGACTCGCACTTCTTAGAGATTATGGAGCGGTAATATCTCCTTTTAATTCATGGCTTTTATTAAATGGTCTTGAAACACTTCATTTAAGAATCAAAAGACATTCGGATTCAGCCTTTGAAGTAGCGAAATTTTTAAATTCTCATCCTAAAGTCAAAAAAGTTAATTATCCTTTTTTAGAAAATGACGAAAATTATAAAATGGCGAAAAAATACTTAAAATATGCCGGAGGAATTTTGAGTTTTGAACTTGGTAGTTATGAAGAGGCTAAGAAGTTTATAAAAAATCTTAAAATATTTTCATTAGTGACCAATATAGCCGACAGTAAATCTTTGGCAACCCATCCTGCAAGTACGACACATCAGCAATTAAGCAAAGAAGAATTAAAAGCGGCGGGAGTTCCTGAAGGTCTTATAAGACTTAGTATAGGTTTGGAGGATGTTGAAGATTTGATTGACGATTTGAAAGGTGCTTTTGAAAAAATTAATTAATTCTATAATTTTAATACCTTTAATTTCATTTATTATTGTGTTAGGTGTGTTTTTTGTGTTTTTTAAAATCATTTTACAAAATATAGCTACGGAAAAACTTCAACAGGATAAAATTGAATTAATAAAAGAAAAAAAACAGGAGTTGAAAAAAGAAGTCGATTCTTTAATTCTTTCTTTTTCTTATCTCAGAAAAGCGGTTTTTGAAAATGCATATATGTTTTTAGAATCCGGTTTTAAAACTCCTTCGGATTCGAAAATAAAATTTTTCGATTCAATTAATAATGACTCGGCAATGCTTAAATCATTTATTATTAAAGGAAAGGTATTTTATTTATTGGAAACGAATAACAGTTCTTATCTTATTAAATTGTTAAAAGAAGACAATTTAGTTAAAGCGGTGGGTATTGATACTCGAGAAATAGAAAAAACCGTTAAAAAGAGCATTTTCGAATTTCTTGATGAATATAATAAAAATAAAATTTCTTATATTTCTGTAGGAAAAATTGATAATTGGAATCCAGACAAAAGCGGAATAATAGGTGAGCTTATTTATATGCCTCCTAAATTGAGAATGTTAATAGGAAAAAAACTTTCGATTAATATTTCTGATGTAAAAGGACATAAATACAGAAAAGAGTATTTCGAGTGTCTGAAAGCCAAAAGAGACGATTGTTTTGTGAGTTATATGTTTTTAAATCCTCTAACTAAACGATATGAGAGAAAAATATCTTATTTTGCTATTATGAAACCTTATAATTGGGTTTTTATAAAAGGAATGTATGAAACTCAAATTTTAGAAAATTTTAAAAAAATTGAAAATCAGGTTTATGCGAATATAAATATGCTGTTTAAAAAAGCGATAATTCTTCTTGTTTTAATTACCGTTATCATTGTTATTATTTCTTATTTCATATCTAAATTTATTATGAATGAAATAATAAGAAGTTACGAACAGATGAGAAAGAAATTTTTGAGAAAATTTTTCTTTGATGAAATAACTCAACTTCCTAACAGGGCTAAACTTATAGAAGATATTAATAAAGGAACTTATCAAGGGTTGATTTTAATCGATATAGATGATTTTTCCGATTTGAATGATATATACGGTTTTAATTTCGGGGACGAAATATTAAATCAGGTGAAAAAAACTTTAAAAAATTATTATGAAAAAGTATATAAAATAGGAAGCGATGAATTTGCCATACCGTTGAAAAGAGAAGTTAAAAAAGAAGATTTGATAAAACTTTCAAATATCAAACCCTCATATGATGGAGTAGTGATTAATTTTACAATAGGTGCCAGTAATTATAAAAAAAGATTATTGGAAACGGCGGAGATAGCCTTAAAATTTGCTTATAAACAGCAGAGCAAGAAATATATGTTTTTTGATGAGAATATAGAATACCAACAGATAAAAAAAGTAGATAAAATACAGTTTTTACATAAAGTTTTGGAAAACAGGGCGATTGAACCTTATTTTCATTGTATAGTAAATGAAAACAAAGAAATTGTAAAATATGAAGCTCTGATGAGAATAGTATGGGAAGGTGTAGTATATGAACCCAAAGATTTTATGGATTTATTAAAAGAATCAAAAATGTATTTGAAATTTTCAAAAATAATGCTGGAAAAAATTTTTAATTATCTGCCTGAAATAAATAAAACAGTATCTATTAATCTTTCTTTTGAAGATTTAAATAATTATGAAATAAAAAAAATGATTTACGAAAATTTAAAAAATAAAAATTATGACGTCTGTTTTGAAATACTTGAAAGTGAAAGTATTAAAGATTTTGAAGTTGTAAAAAGGTTTATAAATAACGTAAAAAAATTTAATGCTAAAGTAGCTATAGATGATTTTGGCAGCGGTTATTCTAACTTTATAAATATTGTTCAATTAAGTCCGGATTATCTTAAAATCGATTCAAGTATTGTAAAGAATATAGAAAATGAAAAATTCAGGGAAATAGTAAAAATTATTATACAATTTGCTAAAAAATTTAATATTCAGATTACGGCGGAATATGTTTGTAGAGAAAAAATATTTAGAATTTTAAAAGAAATGGGGGTTGATGAGTATCAAGGATTTTATTTTTGTAAGCCTCAACCGATAAACCGATTAAAAAATGATAAAATTTCATAAAAAAGGCAAATATGAAAATAGAAACTAAAATAGCCGAATTTACCAAACCGTTATATCTGGAAAGCGGAAGAATTTTAGAACCCTGGCAGATAAAATATGAAACGTACGGGGAATTAAACGACAAAAAAGATAATGTTATTTTAATTACACATGCCCTTTCAGGTTCGCATCATGCCGCTGGATGGTATGAGGGTGATAGAAAACCGGGATGGTGGGACGGGTTAATAGGAGATGGCAAAGCTATTGATACGACTAAATATTTTGTAATTGCCACAAATGTAATAGGAAGCTGCTTCGGATCTACCGGACCTATGAGCCCTATTTATCCCGGAAGTAATGAAAGGTACCGACTTAAATTTCCCGTAATCACAATAAAGGATATGGTAAAAGCCCAAAAAATTTTATTGGATTCATTGGGTATTAAAAAATTAAAAGCTGTTGTGGGCGGAAGTATGGGAGGTATGCAGGCATTACGACTGGCAGTGGATTATCCGGGATTTGCGGAATATGTTATTCCGATTGCCACTACGTATCAGACTAAACCTTACGTAATAGCGATAAATAAAGCGATGATTGAAGCTATAAGAGCCGACAGTGAATTTAAAGACGGAAACTATGATCCTGAAATAATAAGAGAAAAAGGAATGAAAGGTCTTGCCGCGGCAAGAATGATCGGGTATTTGAATTATATATCACCGGCTACGTTTGAAAAAAAATTCGGCAGAGAATATGTGAAAACTGACGGTATGTTTGAACTGTTTGGAAGATTTCAGGTGGAATCTTATTTGGAATATAACGGCGCGATGTTTCCTAAATGGTTTGATGCCTTAAGCTATATATATCTTTTAAAAGCAATTTCACTTTTTGATATAGGCAGAGGATTTAATTCTTTAAATGAAGCGTTTTCACAGATAAAAGATAAAATGTATTTAATAGGTTTTAGCGGAGATACGCTTTTTTTCCCTCAGGAAATGAGAAATATTAAAAAATATATGGATAAAGTAGGGGGCAGATGCCAATATTATGAAATAGATAGCGATTATGGCCATGATAGCTTTTTAGTTGAAATTGAAAAATTCGATTATTTAATCAGTGATATATTAAAAGGAGATTTGGATGCAAGATTTTGAAAAAAAACTTGAAGAGGCTAAAAAGCTTCTTGAGAAATTAAACGACCCGGAAATAACTCTTCATGAAGCTATGGAATATTATAAAAAAGGTATAAAACTTTTAGAAGAAGCCACAAAAATGATTGAAGAAGCAAAACTTCAGTTTCAAGAGATTAAATGAAAATAGCCTTTTTACAATCAGATGCTTTACCTCTTGACAAAGCTAAGATAAATTATTATCTGGCTCAGGCTAAAAGAGAAAATGTCAAGCTTTTTTTATTACCGGAATATTTATTAAATAGATTTTTTAAAGAAATTGAAACTATGCCCGTGAGTTTTATTAAAAATCAGACGAATCATCAAATAAAATTATTAAAAAGATTGTCGCTTTCTTATAATATGACAATTTTAGCCCCTTTGGTTTTAATAAAAGGCGATAAAAAATATAAAGTAATAGGTAAATTTTTAAATGGAAAAGTAAGATATTACTATTCACAGGTTTATATGCCTTATCCACACTGGAACGAAGAGAAATTTTTTTCAAAAAAAGAAAATAAACCTTTAGTATTTAGTATAGGCAAATATAGAATAGGAGCGATGTTTGGGTTTGAGGCTCATTTTGACGCTTTTTGGAAATATTTCAGAGAAAAGAAAGTGGATTTGGTGAGCGTTCTTAGTGTAGGAGCTTTTAATTCGCATCAGCGATGGTTTGAAATGTTAAAAACACAGGCTTTTTTAAATAATATGTACGTGATTAGAGTCAATAGAGTCGGACACTGGAAAGATTGGGAATTTTATGGAAAAAGTTTCGTAATATCTCCGGAAGGCGAAGAAATAATGACTCTTGGCAATAAAGAGGAGCTTGGTATTGTAAATATTTCAAAAGATTTAGTTAAAGAAGCAAGAAAAGAGTGGAAATTTAATAAACTCTCAAAAGAGCTTGATTTTTAATCATAAATTTCAAGGATTTCATATGCCGTATTTCTTTTAGCAGGGATTTCGCCTACATCTTTTATGAGTCTTATCATTTCTTCTTGATTCATTCTGTTTTGAGCACCGGCACTTCTTACTACGTTTTCTTCCATCATGGTTGAGCCTAAATCGTTTGCCCCGTATAAAAGAGCCATCTGACCGATATAACTTCCCTGAGTTACCCATGAACTTTGTATATTTTTAAAATTATCCAAAAACAGTCTGCTAACCGCTAAATATCTTAGATATCTGTTTGACGAAGTTTTATGTGTTACGATTCCTTCTTTCATTAAAGCCGTGTTGTAAGGTTGAAACGACCACATAATAAAAGCTCTAAATCCTCCGGTTTCATCTTGAAGTCGTCTGATTTTTTCCCAATGTTCCACAACTTCCTCAATACTTTCAACTGTTCCAAACATCATAGTAGCTGTTGAATTCAAACCGATTTCGTGAGCTGTTTTATGAATTTCAAGCCATCTATCCGAACTGATTTTTTTTGGAGCTATAATATCTCTTACCCTGTCGCTTAATATTTCCGCACCGGCTCCCGGTATGGAACTGAGACCTTTTTCTTTAAGTCTTATTAAAACTTCTTTTATAGGGATTTTAGATATTTTGGCAATATAATCTATTTCGGGCGCACTGAATCCGTGAATGGTGATATTTGGATATTTTTTATGAATATGTTCGACCAATTTTTCATAATAATCAATTTTTAAACTTGGATGAACTCCGCCTTGAAATAAGATTTGAGTGCCGCCTATTTCTATTAATTCTTCAATTTTTTTATCAATCTCCTCAAAACTAAGTAAATAAGCGTCTTCGTCTTTTTTATGTCTGTAAAAAGCACAAAATTTACAATCAACCCAGCAGGTGTTGGTATAGTTTATATTCCTGTCTACTATAAAAGTAGTGATTTTTTTCGGATGAAGTTGTTGTTTTTTTTCATATGCCATTTGTCCAAGATTCACGAGTTTTTCATTTTTAATTAAATTTATTGCTTCTTTGGTGCTAAGCCTCAATTTTACTCCTTAATGTCCGATTAATTTAGTATAATTCTAGATATTATCATAAAAGGCGGGCAGATGGAAGAAATTATTAAACAAATTTCTAAAAAAACTCTTGATGATTTAGAAAAAGCTCATAAACTACCTTTTCCTTTATATTATAAAGAGGTGTTTGATAAAATTGCTTATGATGAAAAAATAATCGATAATCTGAATCCTAAACTTTTATGTTTGGAACCGAGTCTTAATGAATTGATTTTACAAAAAACCGAAGAGACATTAAAAGATATTACAAACACTTCAAAAGATATAAAACAAAACTCAAAACAGATAGTCGAAGAAATAGAAACAACCGATGCCGAAGAGCTGAAATCAGTTATACTTGAATTCAGTCTTGATCTTATGAAAAAAATAAATAAAATGGAAGAAAAAATTTCTTCTTTGGAAGAGGAATTGGACAAAGCTTATAAAGAGTTGCTTATTGATCCTTTAACTAAAGTGTATAATAGAAAAGCTTTGGAAAAAGATTTAAAAGTGCTTTTGGAAAAGGGTAAAAACAAAGATTTGGATTTAATGGTTGCCATAGTGGATATAGATAATTTTAAATTGATTAATGATAAATTCGGTCATTTAGTGGGGGATTTTGTGTTAGTGAAGCTCGCTCAAATAATGAAAACTTTAATTAGAAAAACCGATAAAATTTATAGATACGGAGGTGATGAATTCATAATTGTCTTTAATCGTTCGACTCTGCTAAACGCACAAAAAATTATCGAAAGAATAGTCAATAAAATATCAAAAACCGCTCTTAAATATAAAGATAATATAATAAAAGTAACTATTTCAGCAGGACTTGCACAACACAGACAAGGAGACACTATGGATAGTCTTTTAAAAAGGGCGGATGAAGCAATGTATAAAGTGAAATCTCAAAATAAAAATGGATATAATACTTATTAAAAAGGTAATAAATTGAGTTTGTTTGACGCGGTTATACTGGGTATCACTTTTATATTGGGAATAAAAGGTTTTTTTGACGGATTTATAAAAGAAATAGCCGGTCTTGTGGGAATAATAGGCGGTCTTTTTCTTGCTTCTAAATTTTTTCATGATGCGGGAATGTATATAAACCAATATATATTTCATATTCCGAATAAATCGGCAATAGATCTAGTCGGATTCGTATCGGTATTTGTAGGATTTTGGATTTTTGCCGTATTTATAGGATTTTTGCTTGGTAAAATACTTAAAATAAGCGCTCTTGGTGTTTTTGACAGAATACTCGGATTTGTTTTCGCAAGCGCCAAATTTTTTATTTTAGTTTCAGTTATACTGACGCTTTTATATCAGGTTGCTTTTATTAAAGAAAATTTAAAAAAATATAATCAAAAAAGTTTCATATTTCCGATTATGCTGAAATTGGGTGAAGAGATTATAAATATATCACCTAAAGACATGGAAAAAACTCTTAAAAATGTTAAAATTCCAATAAACTAAACCTTTCAAAGGAGATTAATGTTTTCTAACGAATACGTAAAACAAAGAATGAACAAAGCCGAAAAGTTAAAAGAAGAAGGCTTAAACCCATATGATCATAATTCAAATAGGGATACGAAAATAGCTGAATTTTTAGAGAAAAACAAAGATGTTTTAGAACTTGAAAATAGAAGAGATGAAAATAGGAAATTTACGGTAGCAGGACGTGTAAAATTTCTCAGACTGATGGGAAAAGCCGCGTTTTTTAAAATAGAAGACGAAACGGGAATACTTCAGGTTTATATGAGCAAAAACAATTTGGGTGATAAATTTAATCTACTTAAAAAAACACTTGAAGTCGGTGATATAGTGGAAGTTACGGGATATCCTTTTGTAACAAAAACAGGGGAGCTTAGCATCCATGCTGATGACGTAAGAATACTTACAAAAGCAATTCATCCTCTGCCGGAAAAATTCCACGGACTTCAAGATGTAGAGACGAAATATCGTCAAAGATACCTTGATATGATTATGAATAAAGAGACTAGAGATAGATTTAAATTAAGAAGTCAGATTGTAAGCCTGGTTAGAGAATTTTTCTTAAAAAAAGGATTTTTAGAAGTTGAAACACCTATGCTTCATACGGTTGTAGGCGGTGCCAACGCAAGACCTTTTATGACTCATCACAACGCATTAGATATTGATATGAACTTAAGAATTGC
Organism: Nautiliaceae bacterium; assembly: GCA_027062285.1. Lineage (GTDB taxonomy): Bacteria > Campylobacterota > Campylobacteria > Campylobacterales > Nautiliaceae > Caminibacter. The sequence continues at coordinate 25,827 of JAMOTL010000047.1, read as the reverse complement.
GCCTGAACTTTTCTTAAAAAGATTAATAGTTGGTGGATTTGAAGCTGTATTTGAGCTTAATAGAAATTTCAGAAACGAAGGAATCGACCACACTCACAACCCTGAATTTACGATGATAGAATTTTACTGGGCGTATCATACTATGGAAGATTTGATGAAATTAACAAAAGAACTGTTTGATTATCTGTTCGAAAAATTAAACCTTCCAAAAAAACTTCAATATGGTGATATGGTAATTGATTTTGACGATTGGAAAACTATTACTTATAAAGACGCTTTAGTTAAAATCGGGGGAGTACCTGAAGAAATTTTAGAAGATGTTGATGCGATGAAAAAATATTTAAAAGATCACGGAGTGGAAATAGAAGAGCATATCGATTCAAAAGGTAAGCTTTGGGCTGAACTTTTTGATGAATTCGTAGAATCTAAATTAATCAATCCTACGTTTGTAACTGAATTCCCTATTGAAATTTCACCGCTTGCCAGAAGAAGTGATAAAAACCCTGAATTTGCGGAAAGATTTGAGCTGTTTATCGCAGGACGCGAAATAGCAAACGGATTTAATGAGCTAAACGATCCGCTTGATCAGTATGAAAGATTTAAAGCTCAGCTAGAAGCTAAAGCAAAAGGTGATGAAGAGGGAATGGATATGGATTATGATTATATCCGTGCTTTACAATACGGAATGCCTCCGACTGCGGGTGAAGGTATAGGAATTGACAGACTTGTGATGTTACTAACAAACTCACATTCTATTAAAGATGTGATTTTATTCCCGACTATGAAACCGAAAAAAGAAATAAAAGACGAAGATAATATTAAATAAAGGAGATATAATGAGTTTACTTAAAAATTACGACCAAGACGTTTATTCTATAATCGAAAAAGAACTTGAGAGACAAACGAATCATTTAGAAATGATTGCCAGTGAAAACTTTACACTTCCTGAAGTAATGGAAGCTATGGGAAGTGTGTTTACAAACAAATATGCTGAAGGGTATCCCGGAAAAAGATATTACGGCGGATGTGAATACGCTGATATGATAGAGCAGCTTGCAATTGACAGGGCAAAAGCACTTTTTGGATGTGAATATGCAAACGTTCAGCCGCATTCCGGAAGTCAGGCTAACGGAGCTGTTTATGTTGCTTTAATGAAGCCTCTTGAAAAACTACTTGGAATGGATTTAAGTAACGGAGGACACTTAACTCACGGAGCGAAAGTAAACTTTTCAGGAAAACATTATCACAGTTTTTCATACGGAATCGATGAAAAAACAGGAAGAATCGATTATGACAGAGTAAGAGATATTGCAAAAATAGTAAAACCTAAAATGATTGTATGTGGTGCAAGTGCTTATCCAAGAGAAATTGATTTTGCTAAATTTAAAGAAATTGCTGATGAAGTCGGCGCTATTTTAATGGCAGATGTTGCTCATATTGCCGGACTTGTGGTAGCGGGCGAGCATCCTCATCCGTTTCCTCATTGTGATGTGGTGACTACTACCACTCACAAAACTCTTAGAGGTCCAAGAGGAGGACTAATTCTTACAAACAACGAAGAGTACGCTAAAAAAATCAATAGCGCAATTTTCCCAGGAATCCAAGGTGGTCCACTAGTTCACGTAATTGCGGCAAAAGCGGTCGGATTTAAGATGAATCTAGAGCCAAGCTGGAAAGATTATGCAAAACAAGTAAAAGCAAACGCAAAAGCACTTGCTGAAGTACTTCTTGAGAGAGGTTATGACCTTGTAAGCGGCGGAACTGATAATCACCTTGTACTTGTAAGTTTCCTAAATAAAGAATTCAGCGGAAAAGAAGCTGAAGAAGCGTTAGGAAGAGCAGGAATTACAGTTAATAAAAACACTGTTCCGGGTGAAAAAAGAAGTCCTTTTGTAACTTCGGGTATCAGAATCGGAAGTCCGGCACTTACTGCCAGAGGTATGAAAGAAGAAGAATTCAGATTTATTGCCAATAAAATAGCAGATGTTCTTGATGATATTTATAATCTTGAGCTTCAGGATAAAGTAGCAGCAGAACTTAAAGAATTAGCTGGTAAATTTGTAATTTACGACAGACCTACTTATTAATTTTTCCCTCTTTTGAGGGTATAAAAGGAGACGTTTTGGCTTATAATGTGGATATCTCAATGATTAAAATGAATAGAAATTACTATTTTGAATATAAAGGTAAAATAGTAAATAAAATTATTTATAAAGGCAGAACATTTTTTGATAAATACGAAAAAATAGAAAAACCTCTAACTCTTCAAGTAATGAACGAACATATAGAAAGAAAAAAAATTATTGCTCATGATTTGATAAACAGACAAAGAAATATTGTTGAAAATATTGTGTTTGATTATAACGGATTGGATCCTGAAAGATTTTGGAATAGGGCGAGCTTGCTTTTAAGGGAAGAGGGCTTTTTAAATTTTACCGCTTACAATTCAAAGACTCCAGGACATTTACATCTTTACATTCATAAAGGTCATACGACTCTAAGCGAGGCAATTCAGATTGGAAAAGCTCTTTCGATGAAACTTGCGACAAAGCTGCCTAAGCAATGGAGAGTTTTTCCAACTGACGATTTGCCGCCTGAATTTAATATTTTAAATTTACCTTATGGGTTATTTAAAAAAGAACGGGGAGCATCTTGGGCGAAACATATGTAAGGAGATATTATGAAAGATGATTTATTAAACATGGAACCTAAAAAAGATTTAAAAAAACCTCTTATATACGGAGCGGTTGGTTTTTTGGTATTTATTGTGATTGTAATAGCTGTGGCTATTTTTCAAAACAGCAGTTCAAAAGAAAATTCGAATGAAATCATACCTCCTGCTGAAAAACCGGCTCAGGTAAAAGAAGAAAAGACTCAATTTAAGCCTTTAGCTGTTGAAGAGACATCGCAAAAAGAAGAACCGTTAGCTTTAGAAGAAAAAAAAGAGCCTCAACAAAAGGCGGAAGAAAAAACTAAAGTTGAAGAAAAAATAGAAAAACCCGAGGTTACAGAAACGGTTAAAACCGAACCGCAAAAAAGTGTAAAACCGGAAGTTACGAAAAATGTAGAAAAACCGAAAAAAGAACATAAAGCCAAAACGGGAAAATACTACATCCAAGTGGCAGCTTTACTTAAAAATGCGACTCCTAACAAAAAATTTTTAGCATTAATTAAAAAACAGGGATATGATTATAAATTTTATCATACGAATATAGTAAAAAACGGTCAAAAAATTAAGGTAACTAAAATTTTAATAGGTCCGTTTAAATCAAAAGAGGAAGCGAAAAAAGAACTTCCTAAAATAAAAAGAACAATATCTCAAACAGCGTATATATTTAAGGCCAAATAATGGTATATGATAAATTTTTGGTTGATGAATTCAGTGTTATTGCCATTTATAATCAAATAAAATCACTTTTTCCTGATGAAAGACTTTTTTTACTTGAAAGCGTAATAAATAACAGTGACGGAAATTATTCTTTTATTTTTATCGGGGAAAAAGAAAGAATCGAATATAAAAATTATAAAACAAAATATTTTGACGGTAATGAAGAAAAAATACTTGATACGGATCCTTTTTCTTTTATGAAAGAATATTATTCAAAGATAGATAAAGAGAAGTATAAAAAACTTTCCCGAGAACTTAAAATAGGATTTGTTGACGGTTTTGTAGGATATATCGGATATGATATGGTTAAAATATTTGAGCCGGTGTTAAAAAAAGTGATGGATAAATTAAAAGATGAAACCAATATACCTGATTTGTATATGATCAGACCTAAAATCGTTATCGGATTTTCTCATAAATTTTCAGAACTTACAGTAATAATTAATGATAAAAATTATGAAAAATATCTTTATGTAATAAAAGATTTAATTAATTCGACTTATAAACATCAGCCTATCAAAAAAGCAAAAATACTTACTGAACCGAAATATGTATTTAGTAAAGAAAAATTTTATGAAATGGTAAAGAAAGCGAAAGAAAATATAAAAGCAGGAGATATTTTTCAGATAGTTCTTTCAAATAGATTAAAATTAAAAGCAAAACTTGACAGGCTCTCTTTTTATAGAAAATTAAGAAGTAAAAATCCTTCTCCATATTTGTATTATCTTGATATTGATGATTTTGCCATTATAGGAAGTTCTCCCGAAGTTATGGTAAGACTTACGGATGATGTAATATTGCTTAGACCTATAGCCGGAACGAGAAAAAGAGGGGAAACACTAAAAAAAGACTTAGAACTTGAAAATGAAATGATAAATGATCCTAAAGAAGTAGCGGAACATATAATGCTTGTGGATCTTGGGAGAAATGACGTAGGAAGGGTTAGTAAGCCCGGAAGTGTAAAAGTAGAAGAATTAATGAGGGTTGAGAGATATTCTCATGTGATGCACATGGTAAGTGATGTTGTCGGTGTACTTGACAGTAAATATGATATGTTTGATTTATTCAAAGCAACATTTACAGCTGGAACAATGACCGGAGCTCCAAAAATCAAAGCAATGGAATTAATTGCCAAATACGAAGGTTTAAAAAGAGGATATTATGCCGGAAGTATAGGTTATTTCGGCTTTGACGGCAATATGGATAGTGCGATTACGATAAGAACGGCTCTTATAAAAGGTGATGAAGTCATATTTCAGGCTGGAGCAGGAGTGGTTGCCGACTCAAAACCGGAACTTGAATATAAAGAAGTCAATAATAAACTTGGAGCACTTGTATCAACATTGAAGGATTTAGATGGGGGTAATTAAAAATATAAAAGGAAATAAAGTTTTTTATAGACCTCAAGGCTTTCTTGACGCTCAGGCAGTTAGTGAAATTATTACGCCGGTAGATATTAATATGATGGAAAAAAGAGGCATTAAATGCGTAGCCGTTGATTTTAGCAAAATAATTAGTGCGAATATGAATGCTATTAGATTTTTAAATGATATTTTTGAAATGCTTTATAAAAAAAATATCGATTGTGCCGTTTATAATGCAAATAATAATATTTATAATATTTTTAATAATTTAAAAAACTGTTATTTTAACTATTATGAAAACGAAGAGATTATGAAAATTTTTTGTGATGAAGATTATATTACTGAAAAGCCTGTTTTTTTATGCTGTATGCAAGATGATCAGAACAAAAATATGCTTATTTTTAATCTTGTGAAAAAAGGCATAACGCCTGCTGTGGTAAATTCGGAAAATGACATAGGTACTGATAATGCCGTAGTCATCAAAAAATCTTTTATTTCAAAAATTGCAGACAGAGTCAGTGGCATTATGAAAAACGGAATTATTTATTTTTATTTTAACGGTTTTTTAGATGTTAATATTTCCGATATGTTTGATATGGAATATTATAGAAGAAATCTTTTGATCGGTTTTAAAGTATTTGTATTTGATATGAATAACGTTAAGGGTATGAATATTCATGCTGTACGGTTTTTAAGCAAGCTTGGTGTGGAAGCTGCCGAATATGGAGCACTTTTGGCGATTATAGGCTTATCAAAGAAAAATATTCAGCAAAAACTTATAGAAGATTTGGAAGCGGTCGGATTTGTTTTTTTTGAAAATGAAAAAGAATTTTTAGAATCCGAAGATTATAAAGAAGCTATCAACTCTTCAAGTATGATATATAAAAAGAGCAGAAAAATCACAAAGGATTTTGTAAAGATTTTGCCTTTTTTTGTCAATGCTACAATATCTACTATAGAAATGATGACCGGAGTAAAAGCTACAAAAGAGCCTCCTAATATAAAAGAAGTAAACGTTGATACGAGCAGGGAAGATTTGGTAGCGAGTTCTATCGGATTTTACGGAGATTTGGACGGGGCTTTGATTTTAATTTTTACAGAAAAACTTTCTCGTGCCATTAGTAAAATTTTAGTAGGAGAAGAATATACCACAAAAGAAGAAATGGTGGATATGGTAGGGGAATTTGCCAACATTATTGTCGGAAACGTTAAATTGGAACTTGACAGACATGATATCGAAATAAATCTGACTCTTCCAAAAGTGTTTGATAAACTCGAACAGCTTCAAAATATTGTTATTAATAAACAGGGTATCGAAGTAAAATTTTATTTTGACGGAGAAGAATTTTATTTTTATTTAACACGTTAAGGAGTTGTAATGTTTCTTATATTCGGCGATCCCGTATCTCATAGCAAATCACCTCTCATGCATAATTATTTTTTTAAAAAAGAGGGAATAGACGAATGTTACGGCAGATTTTGTTTAAAGGACGGTTCTAAAATTATTGAAAAATTTAAAGAATTAAAAATAAAAGGTGCCAATGTTACAGTACCGCATAAAGAATGGGCATATAAATTGGCGGATGAAGTAAGAGGTATAGCAAAAGAGATAGGAGCTGTTAATACTTTAGTAAAAGAAGATGATAAGATAGTCGGTTATAATACCGACGCACCGGGTTTTTTGGAAGCTGTTAAAGATTTTAAATTTAAAAAACCTTTAATAATAGGTGCCGGCGGAACGGCTAAGGCATTAAGCTTAGTTTTACCAAAGGCCGATATTCTAAACCGTTCGGAAAAAAGACTTGAATATTTCAAAAAAAAAGGCAAAAAAACATTTACTTGGAATGAAATAGATAATTTTGATTATGATTTGATAATAAACACTACTTCGGCAGGGCTTAATGATGAGAATCTTCCGGCTCCGACAAATATAATAAATAAACTTTTTTCAAATTCTAAATATGCGGTAGATGTAATATACGGAAAAGAGACACCTTTTTTAAAAAAAGCTAAAGAGTATAATTTAAAAACTAAAAGCGGACTTGATATGCTTGTATATCAGGGAGTTTTGGCTATGGAGCTTTTTTTAGGAAAAGAGCTTGATAGAGAAAAGGTAGCGAAACTTTATTTTGAAATATTAAGGTAAAGGCTCTTCTTTCAATTCCATTTTAGCCCCGAGACTCCTGAATTTATCAAGTAAATTTTCATAACCTCTGAAAAGGTGGTAAATTCTGTGGACTTTAGTTTCTCCTTTTGCTATAAGTCCGGCTAAAACCAAAGCGCTGCTGGCTCTAAGGTCAGTAGCCATTACATCTGCGCCGTAAAGTTCCGTAGGGCCGTAAACCGTGGCAATTTTTCCCTGTATTTTAATGTCTGCGCCAAGTCTGTTAAGTTCGGGTACATGCATGAATCTGTTTTCAAAAAGCCTCTCTTCAATTGTACTGACACCTTGTGCCTGAGTGGCGATTGCCATGAATTGAGCTTGCATATCAGTAGGAAATCCGGGATATTCCGTCGTGGAAATGTTTACCGGGTTTATTTTTTTAGCGGGAATCAGGGTTATTTCATCACTTCCTATTTCGAAAGAAAATCCCATTGTTTTTAATTTTAAAAGAATTGATTCCATATGATTTGGCTCTACATTTTGTAAAGTAATTTTGGAATTAGTAATAGCACCGGCGCATAAATATGTTCCGGCTTCGATTCTGTCTGGGATAATAGAAAAATTATCGAAATTAAGAAGTTCTTTATTTGTTCCTCTTATTATCAGTTCATCACTTCCGATACCGTCTATTTCAACTCCTGCCGATTTTAAAACTTCGCATAGCTGAACAACTTCAGGTTCTTTTGCCGCATTTATTATTTTTGTTTCGCCTTCAGCTAAAGCGGCCGCCATTACGATATTTTCCGTACCTGTAACAGTTACTTTATCAAAAACAATATCCGTGCCTTTTAATTTTCCTTTGGCATGAATATATCCGCCTTCGATTTTGATTTCTGCTCCCATAGTTTCGAGGGCTTTTAAGTGTAAATCTACCGGTCTGGCTCCTATTGCGCAGCCTCCCGGAAGAGAAACTTTACATTCTCCGAATCTTGCCAATAGCGGACCGAGGACCAAAATAGAAGCTCTCATAGTTTTTACGATTTCATATACGGCCGTAGTGTTATTTATGGATGAAGTGTTAATTTTTAGTGTATTATTATCAAACTCATACCTGGCTCCGAGATTTGACAAAAGTTTTAATAGAGTTTTTACATCCGCAACATTTGGTACGTTTGTCATTTCTACGTCGTCAGCCGATAAAATAGTCGAAGCTATAAGAGGTAAAGCGGCATTTTTAGCTCCGCTGATTTTTACACCGCCGGATAATTTAGGTGATTCGTAAATATGTAAATATTTATACATTTATGGCCTTTTTTCGAAATTTTATTAATAAAAAATGATATTTAGCTTTCAAAGCTTCTTAGAAGTTTTATTTCCTCTGCCCAGATATCAGGATCAATTGTTTCAAGAATAAGAGGTATGTTGTCAATTCTTTTGTCTTGCATAATAAATTTAAAAGCGTCAAGTCCGATTTCACCTTTACCTAAAGAATGGTGTCTATCTACACGGCTTGCGAATTTTGCTTTCGAATCGTTTATATGCATTCCTTTAAGGAATCGGAATCCTATTATTTTATCAAATTCTTTCATGGTTTTTTCGTATGCGTCTTTAGTTCTGATATCATAGCCTGCGGCAAAAATATGTGCAGTATCTATACATACTCCTATTCTCTCTTTATCTTCAATATTATCTATTATATATGCCAAATGTTCAAATTTATAGCCTAAATTACTTCCCTGACCGGCGGTAGTTTCGATAACAAAAACACATGATTCAGTTTCTTTAATGGCAAAATTTACACTCTCGCTAATTAAATCCAGACATTCTTCTTCACTTATTTTTTTTAAATGACTTCCCGGATGAAAATTGAGATATAAAAGACCAAGTTCTTCAACTCTTCTTGCTTCGTCTATGAAAGCTTCTAAAGATTTTTCTCTTTTTTCTTTTTCTGGATGACCGAGATTTATTAAATAACTATCGTGCGGAAGTACGGCTTCTTTACAAAAGCCGTGTTCTTCCATCCATTCATTAAATTTTATTTTACTTTTTTCGCTGAGCGGTTTTGCTTTCCATTGTCTTTGGTTTTTTGTAAAAAGCGCAAATCCATTCGCTCCTATTTCCACCGCGTTTTTTACCGCGTTTTCTACTCCGCCTGCGGCGCTGACATGTGCTCCGATAAATTTCATTAAATAACCTTATACAAGTTTAGGCCATTTAAGTTTGCCGTTTGGGTTGGATACCATATGAACGTGTAGATGAAACACTTCTTGACCGGCGTTACTTCCGTTATTTGTAATAAGTCTGTAATCGGTGATATTTAATTCTTTCGCAACATTTTTAATAAAATCAGCCATTTCACAGAAAATTTCATTAGGTGTGTCGTTGAATTTTTCATAGTGTTCTTTTGGTATTATAAGTACGTGTACGGGTGCTATCGGATTAATATCGTGAAAAGCTAAGAACTTTTCATTTTCTAAAACTTTTTTGCTCGGTATTTCACCTTTGACTATTTTGCAGAAAATACATTCCATTGAAAGGCTCCTTTTTTTTTGGTATTATATCCAAAAATTTTAAGGAGTTTTGGTGGATTTAAGCGAAATTAAGAATGCCATTAGTTTGGATGAACTTGAAAAAATAAGAATAAAGCTTTTAGGTAGAAACGGTATTATTACACAAAAATTTAAAGAACTTAAAAATTTGGCTCCTGAAGAAAAAAAGAAAGTTGCTAAAGAATTAAACGAACTGAAAGAAAAAGTTACTAATTTAATAGCTCAGAAAAAAGCGGAACTTGAAGAAAAACTTTTAGAAGAAAAACTTAAAAGTGAAAAAATAGACGTAACACTTTTTAATCCGAAACCTACAGGAGCTATACATCCTATAACCGATACAATGAATAAAATTATCGATTTTTTTACTAAATTAAATTTTTCAGTGGAAGAAGGTCCCCTTGTAGAAGATGATTTTCACAATTTTGAAGCTTTAAATCTTCCTAAATATCATCCGGCAAGGGATATGCAAGATACATTTTATTTTAAAGACGGTTCACTACTTAGGACTCACACGTCACCTGTCCAAATAAGAACTATGCTAAAACAAAAACCTCCGATTAGAATGATAAGTCCCGGAGCGGTTTTCAGAAGAGATTATGATTTAACCCATACTCCTATGTTTCATCAGGTAGAAGGTTTGGTTGTAGATGAAAAAGGAAAAGTTAGCTTTGCGAATTTAAAATTTATTCTTGAAGCGTTCTTAGTTCATATGTTCGGAGACGTTAAAGTCAGATTCAGACCTTCGTTTTTCCCTTTTACGGAACCGAGTGCGGAAGTTGATATAAGCTGTATTTTCTGTAAAGGCGAAGGATGTAGGGTGTGCTCTCATACGGGTTGGCTTGAAGTTTTAGGATGCGGTGTAGTTGATCCTAATGTTTTTAAAGCGGTAGGGTATGATGATGTCAGCGGTTATGCTTTTGGTCTCGGAGTCGAAAGGTTTGCTATGTTGTTAAACAGAATAAATGATTTAAGAAGTATGTATGAAGGAGATATAAGACTTATGGAGCAGTTCAAATGATAGTGACGAGAAGATGGCTGGAAGAATTTATTGATTTAGAAGGTGTTTCTACCAAAGAGATAATAAATACTTTAAACAGAATAGGACAGGAAGTCGAAGGTTATAAAAAAATAGAAATTCCTCAAAATGTAGTCGTCGGAGAAGTTATAGAATGTCATAAACACCCGAATGCGGATAAATTAAACGTATGTAGGGTAAATGTGGGAGATGAAGAACTTCAAATCGTTTGTGGCGCTAAAAATGTAGCGGCCGGTCAACTGGTACCCGTGGCAAAAACAGGTGCTGTGCTTCCGGGTGACTTTAAAATAAAAAAGGCGAAATTAAGAGGCGTCGAATCTCTGGGAATGATTTGTGCCGCAAGAGAAATAGGCCTCCCGGATTTTCATGAAGGTATATTGGTACTTGATAACTCTTTAGGTGAATTAAATATTGGAGAATATGTTGGAAAATATCTTAATGATGAAATAATTGAATTGGGCGTAACGGCGAACAGAGGAGACTGTTTTAGTGTTTACGGGATAGCCAGAGAATTAAGTGCGGGATTAAATAGAAATTTAAAAACTCTGGAATTTAATTTTGAAGAATTGCCTGAAGGAATAGGAAGAATTGTAAATGTTTTAAAAAATGAAGCTAAAAAGTCTTCCCACTTGATAAAAGCTTTCGAAGGTAAAGTGAATCCGAAATTAAAAATTGATTACAGATTGGCATTGGTGGGAGAAGAATCTAAAAATATTATAGATTCGTATGTAAAATATGCGATGCATGCCACGGGAGTTCTGTTAGTGGCAGGTAATATCGGGGAGTGTGAGTTAACGAATGAGGACGGTGTCGATATCTTTAAATGTTATGGTAAATATCTTGTAGGAATTAAAAATGATATAAATATAGAAGAAAATGGTAAATATATAATCAATGCTAATTATATTGATCCGAAATATGTAAGTGAAATTGTATTTTTGAAAAATCTTAAAACCGATGAATATTTTTTCAGAGCGAGCAGAGGAAGTGAAACGGATTTAGAATTCGGAATGAATTATTTTCTTAATGAAATAAATCTTCCTGTATACGGCGGAGAGATAGATTTATCAAATGATATTCCTGAAAAAATCATAAATGTGAATATTGAAGAAATTCAAAAAATCATAGGATATGAAATTGATGAAAAATCAGTTGTAGAAATACTGAAAAAACTTCAATTCGAAATAGTAAATATAAGTGACGAAAATATAAAAGTAAAAGTTCCTATCTTTAGAAGCGATATAGAAAACATTCAAGATATTGCCGAAGAAGTTTTAAGAATATACGGCATTGACAAGATTCAAAGTAAGCCGCTTGAATTTAAAGAAGCGGACAGAACGAATGAAGTTATGGAAGAACTCGAATTTGAAAAAGAATTAAAAACTAAAGCTGTGGCAACCGGATTTTATGAAGTGATACATTTTGTTTTTGATAATAAAGAAAGACTCCAAAAATTCGGTTTTGATATCGTTGATGAGCATTTGGATTTGCTTAATCCTATAGCTAATGAACTCAATACGCTAAGAACGACTCTTTTATTACAGTTATTGGATGATATTAAGTTTAATAAGGCAAACGGTTATAAAAGGATATATCTTACAACGATAGGAAGTGTATACGATAAAAACAGGAATGAATATAAAAAAATGGCATTTGTCGTAAACGGACAGGCTGATTATGAAAATCCGAAAAATCACGGAAAACCGGAAAGAGTGGATTTTAAATTTTTGGTAGATAAAATTTCTCAGGTTTTCGGAGATGTTAAACTTGAAGAAAATGATTTTCATCCGATAGCTCATCCGTATCAAAACGCGAAAATAATCAAAGACGGAAAACCAATAGGAGTATTAGCCAAACTTCATCCGAAAATCGCTAAAGAATTCGATATTGACGATACTTATTTTGCCGAGATAGATTTGGAAATGTTAAATAAAACAAGAAAGCTTGCGGAAGATATTATAAAATTTCCTAAAGTAACAAGGGATTTGAGTCTTGTTGTAGATAAAAATATGACTTATAAAGAGATTTTTGAGATAATAAATTCTTTGGGAATAGATGAACTTAAAGATTTTTATCCTATTGATATTTACGATTTGGGAGATAAAAATTCTCTTACAATAAGATTTATACTTCAGGCCGATAAAACTTTACAAGAAAATGAAATTAATGATATAATGGAAAAAATTTTAAAAACTTTAGAAGAAAAAGGAATTAAGCTTAGATGAGGTTAATAGTTAAAGGCGGTAACAGATTTGAAGAAGAATTTGTAGTTGATGCTGATAAATCTATATCGCACAGATGTGCGATTTTTTCTTTATTGACAGAAGGTGTTAATGAAATAAAGAATTATCTTCGGGCAGAAGATACTCTTAATTCTTTAGAAATTGCGAAGGCTTTAGGAGCTGAAGTTAAAGATGACGGCAATGTTATAAAAATAAAAGCACCAAAAGAATTAAAAGAAGCCGATGATATTTTATATTGTGGAAATAGCGGGACTACTATCAGAATATATATGGGGCTTTTAGCCGGAATTGACGGTTTTTTCGTGCTTACCGGAGATGAATATTTAAGACGTCGTCCTATGAAAAGAGTAGCCGAACCTCTAAGAAAAATCGGAGCAAAAGTAGATGGAAGAGAAAACGGAAATCTGGCGCCTCTTGGAATAAGAGGAGGAAAATTAAAAAGCTTCGAATATGAAAGTAAAATTGCTTCAGCTCAAGTAAAATCAGCTCTTATTTTAGCCGCTTTAAATGCCGATAAGCCTTCTTTTTATAAAGAACCTTTTTTAAGCCGGGATCATACCGAAAGAATGCTAAAAGGTATGGGTGCTGATCTTGATGTCAATGTCAATACCGATCTTACATGCGAAATCACTGTTTATCCTCTTATTAAAAAACTTTCACCTCTTAAATTTGAAGTTCCAAACGATCCGAGCAGTGCTTTTTTCTTTGCTGTTGCTGCCGCTATTACCAATTCTACCGCAATAATAAAAAATATTACTTTAAATCCTACTAGAATAGAAGCTTATAAAGTTTTGGAAAAAATGGGAGCTGAAATAGAATATTTATTAAAAGAAGACAAATATGAACCTGTAGGAGATATTATCGTAAAAGGTAATAAATTAAAAAGCATTGAAGTTAGTGAAAAAATACCATGGCTGATAGATGAAATACCGGCACTTGCCATGGCAATGGCCGTGGCTGAAGGAAAAAGTATAGTCAAAAACGCACAAGAATTAAGAGTGAAAGAGTCGGATAGAATAAAAGCGGTGGTGGAAAATCTTAAAAAATGCGGTATTGAAGCAAGAGAGCTTGAAGACGGTTTTGAAATTATAGGCGGAGTTCCTAAAAATGCAGTAATCGACTCTTACGGAGACCATAGAATTGCCATGAGTTTCGCTGTTTTAGGATTGTTATGCGGTATGGATATTCAAAAAGCCGAAAGTATTTATACATCTTTTCCTAATTTTTTTAAACTATTTGAAAAAATAGCTGATTTTGAGGTGATGGATGCTGATTAAAAAAGCAAAAAGTTACGGGTTTTGTTTTGGGGTAAAAAGAGCGGTTGAAATAGCTGAAAATTCTCAAAATGCCGTTACTCTTGGTCCTCTTATTCATAATCCTCTTGAAATTAAGAGACTTGCTGAAAATTATAATGTAAAATTTGTAAATTCTCTTGATGAAATAAATAAAAACATAAAAAGGGTGATAGTAAGAACCCATGGTATACCTAGAGACAGACTTGAAAAATTGAAAGAAAAACAGGTGGAAGTTATTGATGCTACATGCCCTTTTGTAAAAAAACCTCAGGAAATTGTGGAACAGATGAGCAAAGAAGGTTATGATATCATTATCTTCGGTGATAAAAACCATCCGGAAATTCAAGGCGTAATGAGTTATGCCGTTCATAATAGGGTTTTTGTAGTTTTGACTCCGGAAGAATTAAAAAACATTAAACTTAAAGAAAAAATAGCAACTGTAGCTCAAACGACAAGAAAACTTACTGATTATTTGAAAATTACAAATTTTTTGATTGAAAATCACAAAGAAGTTAGAGTTTTTAATACCATTTGTAACGCAACATTTGAAAATCAAGATGCTGTAAGAGAACTTAGTAAAGAAGCGGATATAATGATAATAGTCGGTGGAAAAAACTCTTCAAACACCAAACAATTGTATAATATAGCAAAAGAAAATTGTGAGAGCTATCTGGTTGAAAATGAAGACGAAATAAATCCTGAATGGTTTAAAAATAAAAAACTGTGTGGAATAAGTGCTGGAGCTTCTACTCCGGAATGGCTTGTCGAAAAAATAATCTCAAAGATAAAGGATGTAACATGAATAAATTGAATATCGGAGACGTAGTTGAATTTCAAATAGAAAAAATTATAAAAGGAGGCTTTGTCGGTAATAAAGATGGAGTAGAATTTTTCTTGCCGAAAAGTCTCAGTGGACTTAAAGAAGATGAAAGCGTTATCGGAAAAAACGTAAAAGCAAAAGTAAAAGAATTTAAACAAAACTCAGTAGTTGTAGATAGAAAAGCATATCTCAACGATGTAAAGAAAAAAATAGAAGAGCTTAATGGAAAAATCGTTAGCGCAAAAGTTACGAAAGTAAAACCTAACGGTTTGGTTATCGATATTGACGGAATAAGCGGATTTGTTCCGAGAGATGAAATTTTTTATAGAAAAATAGATCACAAGAAATATTTTGACGAGGGTGATGAAATTGAAGTGATTTTAATTGACCCGGAGAGAAGAGTGTTTTCAATAAAAAAAGTTCTTCCTAATCCGTGGGATGAAGTAAAAAATCTAAATCCCGGAGACAGGGTAAAAGTTACGGTGTCTCATTTGACAGATTATGGGGCTTTCGTAGATTTGGGAAATGGAGTGGAAGGATTCTTACATATAAGTGAAATAAACTGGGACGGTAAGAACGATTTAACGCTTGGTGAAGAAATTGAAGTTGAAATTGTGGAAATAAATCCTGAAGAAGAGAAGCTCAGAGTGTCGAGAAAACATCTTTTAACGAAACCGGCAGCGGAATTTGCCGAAAAATATAAGGTCGGAGATATAGTAGAAGGAATAATCACAAAATTCATTAATGTAGGAGCATTTGTAGAAGTGGATGGTATAAGCGTTCTTATGCCTAATAAATTCGCTTCGTTTAAAAAAGGTGAAAAAGCCAGTGATATTTTTGAAATCGGTGATAAAATGGAATTTAAAGTTATAACTATTTCCCCGGAAGAAAATAAAGTTATCGTTTCGAGAAAAGACGCAATGCCTAATCCTTATGAGGCTTTTGCCAAAGATCATCAGATAGGTGATGAAATAAAAGGAAAAGTTAAATATATAACGGATTTCGGAATGTTTATTGACTTAGGTGATATAGAAGCGTTGGTAAGAAAAGAAGATTATGAAAAAAATTATGAAATAGGAGATGAATTTATAGGTAAGATAATTGAAATTAACGGAGACAGAATTAAACTTGCCGAATGAAAATTTTTATTTATATCTTAAGTTTTTTAACGGTTTTATTTTTGGGAGTGGTTTATGTTAAAATTTCAACTCCCAAGCCCGTTAAAATAGAAAAAAAAGAAATTAAATTAAGTCCAAAAAGAAAAGAAGAAATTAAAAAACCGCCGATATATGAATTTCCGGCCAGGGTTTTGTATATGAAAATAGATTTTCGAAATTTTAGAAAAGTTATTTTATATCGTGTAATTTTGAAAGTAAAAGACAGATTTGAGCTTTTTAATTTAAAAGCTTTGTTAAATAATTATAATTTGGCTTATTCTTTAATTGAAGAAAAAAAAAGTGTAAAAGTTTATATTCTTTTTAAAAGTTTAGCTGAAGCCGAAAAAATTTTAAACTTGTTTAAAGAATATAACTTTAACGTAAAAATAGAAAAAATTAAAAAAAGGATATAAATGAAAGTAGTAGTTTGTGACCCGATTCATGAAGCAGGAATGGAAATACTAAGAAAAGCAAAAGATATTGAGCTTGTAGATGCCAGTAGAACTCCAAAAGATGAACTTTTAAAAATAATCGAAGATGCGGATGGTGTTATTACAAGAAGTCCGACTCCAGTTGATGAAAAGTTTCTATCTCATGCAAAAAAATTAAAAGCAATTGTTAGAGCGGGTGTAGGTGTCGATAATGTAGATATTGAGGCATGTTCGAAAAGAGGTATTATTGTAATGAATGTACCGACGGCTAATACGTTAGCGGCGGTTGAACTTACTATGGCTCATCTTTTAACGGCTGCCAGAAGTTTTACCAATGCCGTATGGAATTTAAAAAAAGAGCATGAGTGGAACAGGGAAAAATGGCTTGGAATTGAACTTGCCGGTAAAAAGCTTGGAATTATCGGGTTTGGTAATATCGGAAGCCGTGTGGGTATCAGAGCAAAAGCGCTTGAAATGGATGTAATAGCATATGACCCGTATATAGACCCTAGCAAAGCAACCGATCTCGGATGTAAATATACGACTGATTTTGATGAAATACTTAAATGTGATTTTATTACAATTCATACGCCAAAAACACCTGAAACAATCAATATGATTACAAAAAAAGAGATTGAAAAAATGAAAGACGGCGTAGTTTTGATTAACTGCGCAAGAGGAGGTCTTTATAACGAAAAAGATGTTTATGAAGGACTTAAAAGCGGAAAAATCAGATGGCTAGGAATAGACGTCTTTGAAAAAGAACCGGTTACGGAACATCCGTTTTTCGAACTTGAAAATACATCCGTGACACCTCATATAGGTGCAAATACAAAAGAATCTCAGGAAAGAATTGCCATACAAGCGGCTGAAGCAATAATAGAGGCACTTAGGGGCAGCAGCTATCCAAACGCTCTTAATCTTCCTATAAATACGGCCAATACTCCGGAATGGGTGATTAAGTATTTGGAACTTTCTCAAAAAATGGGATATATTTTAAGTCAGATTATTAATAAACCTATAAAAAAAGTAAAAATAAATCTAAGCGGAGATATCAGTAAAGAAGATAAATCCGTTTTAACATTTTCACTTGTGGGACTTTTAAAAAATATTACCGACAGTGTAAATTATGTTAATGCTGAATTTTTGGCAAAAGAAAAGGGAATCGAGACAGAAGTGAAATCTTCTAAAAACGAAACTTATAAGAATTTAGTAAATATAAAAGTTATTACTGATGACGGAGAATACTCAATAAGCGGTACAATGCTTGAAAATCATCCAAGAGTTGTAGAATTTAAAGGATTTGACTTAGAGTTCGAACCTAAAGGTAAGATGATATTCTTTAAAAATACAGACGTGCCGGGAGTTATCGGGGAAGTCGGTATGACTTTAGCAAAACACAATATAAACATAGCAGACTTTAGACTTGGAAGAAACCGTGAAGGTCAGGCTATGGCTGTAATTATCGTCGATAATAATGTAAACGATGAAGTGTTAGAAGAACTTAGAAACTTAAAAGCAGCCCTTAGTGTGGGCTATGCTGAAATTTAATTTAAGGAGAAAAAATGGCATACGGAATGAGTGATTTAAAAAAATATCTAAATATAGAACTAGACGGAGTACCATATAAAATTATTGAGTATCATCATATCAAACCGGGAAAAGGTGCAGCTTTTGTTAGAACTAAACTTAAAAACCTTATCGACGGAAGAGTAATTGAAAAAACTTTCCATGCGGGTGACAAAGCTGATGAGCCTAATCTTGAAAGAAGAAAATATCAATACTCATATAATGAAGGCGATATTTATTATTTTATGGATAATGAAACATATGAAATGTTGCCTGTAGATGTTAAAACATTTGAAGAGAGTAAAGACTTTTTACTTGAAGGAATGAATGTTGATATTCTTTTCCACAATGGTAAGGTTATAGGAGTTGAGCTTCCAATGCAAGTAGAACTTGAAGTGGTGGAAACTCAGCCTGTAAGCAACAGAGACAGAAGCGGCGCGTGTAGAAAACCTGCCAAACTCGAAACCGGTGCCGTAGTGACTGTTCCATGTCATATTGTAGAGGGGGACAAAATAAAAGTTGATACGAGAACCGGGGAATATCTGGAAAAAGTTAAATAATTATTTCGCCTTTTCGGCGAATAAGGAGAAACGATGACTTTGGAAGAAAAAATAAAAAACGCAATAAGAGATATTCCTGATTATCCCAAAAAAGGAATAATATTCAAAGATATTACTACTGTTTTAAATCAAGGAGATCTTTTCAGCGAAATAATAGATCATTTTGCCGGTAAATATCAAAATATAGATTTTGTATGCGGAATAGAAGCCAGAGGATTTATCTTCGGTGCTCCTATTGCCGCAAAAAACAAAAAAGGTTTTGTACCAATTCGAAAAAAAGGAAAACTTCCTTCAACTACTGTAGCCGAAAAGTATGCGCTTGAATACGGGTTCGATGAAATAGAAATTCATATCGACGCTTTTAGAAATATAAAAAACCCGAAAGTCTTAATAGTGGATGATTTGATTGCCACCGGAGGAACAGCTGAAGCTGCCGTTAAACTTGTAAGAAAACTTGGAGCCGAAGTGGTTGCTACTGCGTTTTTAATTGAGCTTACTTTTCTTGAGGGAGCGGAAAAATTAAGAAATATGGGGATAAAAGTAGACAGTTTAGTAAAATTTTAAAGGATGATAATGTATATTCCAAAACCTATTTACGATCCTGATAGCAGAGGACATTTTGATAAATTCGGAGGTAGATATGTTCCGGAAACGTTAATGCCGGTACTTATAGAACTGGAAAATTTTTATAAAAATATACGTTTTGATAAAGAATTTTGGAAAGAAATGGATTATTACTATAAAGAATATATCGGACGTCCTACAGGGCTTTATTATGCTCCTAATCTCAGTAAAGAATTAAATGCTAAAATTTATCTCAAAAGAGAAGACTTAAATCATACCGGTGCTCATAAGGTAAATAATACGATAGGACAGGTGCTTTTGGCTAAAAAAATGGGTAAAAAAAGAGTTATTGCAGAAACCGGAGCCGGTCAACACGGAGTTGCCACGGCTACAGCTGCAGCACTTTTAGGGCTTGAATGTGAAATTTTTATGGGTGAAAAAGACGTAAAAAGACAAGAACTTAATGTTTTTAGAATGAAACTATTAGGAGCGAAAGTTCATCCTGTAAAAAGCGGTAGCAGAACTCTTAAAGATGCTATGAACGAAGCAATCAGGTATTGGGTGACAAATGCAAGAGATACTTTTTATGTAATTGGAACCGTAGCCGGCCCGCATCCTTATCCTATGATGGTAAGAGATTTTCAAGCTATTATCGGATATGAGGCAAAAGCACAAATTCTGGCAAAAGAGGGAAGGATGCCCGATTATGTTATCGCCTGTATAGGCGGAGGTAGCAATGCTATGGGAATTTTCTCACACTTTTTAGAAGAAGAAAACGTACAGTGTATCGGAATTGAAGCCGGAGGTCTTGGCATTAAAAGCGGAAAACACGGAGCAAGTTTAAATGCCGGAGCTCCCGGAGTACTTCACGGACAGATGAGTTATCTTTTACAGGATGAGGACGGACAGATACTCGAAGCCCATTCAATCAGTGCCGGTCTTGATTATCCGGGAATCGGACCTGAACATGCTTTTCATTTTGAAAAAGGTAATATCAAATACGATTATATAACTGATGATGAAGCGATAGATGCTTTTGTATGGCTTAGTCAAAAAGAAGGCATTATTCCTGCATTTGAGAGTTCTCATGCCGTGGCATACCTGAAAAAAATCCCCGATATAGAAAACAAACTTGTAATTGTAAATCTTTCCGGAAGAGGCGATAAAGATATGATGCAAGCAAAAAATCTTCTTCATTTCGAGGATTGATATGAAGAAGTTTTTTTTATTTTTGCTTTTAAGTGTAGTGTTTTTATACGGGTTTGATTTAGATTCTATAAAAGAATTTTTCAGTGAAGAAAATCTTATACATCTTTTAAAAGAATATGGTTATATAATTTTATTTTTTTGGTCTATTATGGAAGGAGAGACCGGTCTTGTTATGGCCGGGATACTTTCACATACAGGTGATATGAATTTATGGCTGGCTATATTAGTAGCCGCTCTTGGAGGATTTATAGGAGACCAGATATATTTTTATCTCGGTCGTATTAATAAAAGATGGGTTTTAAAAGAACTTCACGCACATCGGAGAAAATTTGCCAAAGCAAGATTACTTCTTAGAAAATACGGCGGTTGGGTAATCTTTTTCCAAAGATTTATTTACGGAATGAGAACAATTATTCCTATGGCTATAGGTGTTAGCGGATATGATCCTAGAAAATATGCTATTATAAATTTAATCTCCGCTTTTGTATGGGCGAGTGTTACTATTATTCCGGCTTATTATTTCGGAGAAGAACTTTTAAAAATATTAAAATGGGCAAAAGAACATTGGTATATTTCAATTATATTCGTATTCATTTTATGGGGAATTTTATGGTATATAAATAAAAAAGAGGAGGAGTAGATATGGAATTTATTAAAGGAAAAGGTCAGATAAAAGCTGAAATAGTTGTAAATGGAAATAAAAAATTTGAAGAGTACGGATTTGAAGGAAAAGATGGGGAGGTTTTGGTACTTCCTGAAAGAAAAAGAATTTACGTAGGAATTGATGAGATAAACAGTGAAAATTTAAAAACGGCCACTGCAAAAATTATAAAAGCTCTTAAAAACTATAAATTTGAAAGTGTGGAAATTACACCGCCAAATACAAAAGATAAAGATTTGCTTCTTAGTTTTTTTGAAGGCTTTATTTTAGGGGATTATGAATTTGATAAATACAAAAGCCAAAAGGCAAAACATCCTGTAAAAACAATTGCTGTCAATTCAAAAAGAGATTTTGATGAAATTATTAAAGAAGCAAAAATTAGAGCAAATACGATTAATTTTGTTAGAGATATTATCAATTCAATGCCAGATGAAATTACTCCTGCAAAACTTGCGGCAATTGCCGAAGAGGTAGCAAAAGAAAATAGACTCGAATATAAAATTTATGATGAAGAGTGGCTAAGAGAGAACGGATACGGCGCTTTTTATGCCGTAGGAAAAGCAAGCGCCCATCCTCCGAGACTCATACATTTGGCTTATAAACCTAAAAACGCAAAAAGAAAAGTAGTATTGGTCGGTAAAGGCCTTACATATGACAGCGGAGGACTTAGTTTAAAACCGGCAGACTATATGGTAACGATGAAAAGTGACAAATCAGGAGCCGTAACGGTACTTGGAATTATAAAAGCTATAAGTGAACTTGAGCTTGATATAGAAGTACACGCAATACTAGGTGCGGCTGAAAATATGATAGGAGGCAATGCTTATAAGCCGGATGATGTGCTTAAAGCGAAAAACGGAAAAACGATAGAAGTCAGAAATACAGACGCGGAAGGAAGACTTGTGCTTGCGGATTGTCTGTGTTACGCTCAGGAAAATATAAAAGGTTTTGATGCGATAATGGATTTTGCAACTTTAACCGGTGCCTGTGTTGTAGGGCTTGGGGAATATACAGCCGGGGTTATGGGCTTTAATAAAGATATCATTCAAGAAGCAATTAAAACGGGAGAAAAAAGGGGAGAACATTTTGCGTATCTACCGTTTAATAAATATTTGCCGAAACTTCTAAAAAGTAATGTAGCAGATATTTGTAATATCGCAAGTAGCAGATACGGAGGAGCTTTGACTGCGGGACTTTTCCTAAGTAATTTTATAGAGGAAGAAAATAAAAACAAATGGATACATTTTGATATAGCAGGCCCTGCTTATGTTGAAAAAGAATGGGGTTGCAATCCTCATGGAGCTAGCGGTTTCGGTGTAGATAGTGTTACATCTTTTCTTCAAAGTTTTTACAGGGATTAAAAAATATCCCTGTAAAAAGCAATTCCAAAACTGATTCTTGTTATGCTTTTATCGTAATCTATCAGACTTTCTCCATATCCTGAGAAAAACTTAAAAAACCAATAAGTTGTTTCTGAATTATGAATAGGAGTAAAATAATCGAACTCTATAGCTCCTTTGTTTTCTTTTATTCTAAGGTTATTTCTTATTTTAATACCGTATAAATCATTTTTGTATAAATATTTTATCACTATTTGTCCATGTCCGTAATATTTTACGATATGAGGGTTGTCATCATCTTCTTTTCTTTCAGGTATTCTATACCATCCTTCCATTTTTAAAAAGATATTTTTCCATTGCCAAAAAGTTGTTAAAACAAGTCTGTTCCAGGATCTCGACCTATCTCCTCCCTGACCGTTTGAATGGTGTCTTATACCGAATTGAACGGCTTTTAGTTTGCTTAAACGGTCAATATCATTCGGGGTTGGAACTGTTATGAAGAGTTCAGGAATATAATTTGTTTCTCTAAAGGGAGCAGAATGAGCGTATGCTCTCCAAAAAGATGTTTGTGTATAGGCAAAAGTAATATATTCGTTAAATCCCAATAAATTATATCTTAATAATTTTTGAAGGCTTATTTGAAATTCGATTTCCGTTTCTTTTTTTGTCGGGGAATAAGCTACCGGTAAAAAATAATTGGAATGATAGGGTAATATACCATAATCTCTTTTTACAATTTTTTCCACTTCTTTTTTTACATCAGGTTCTGAAGTGTCAATTTTGGAGTAAGCAAACTGTAAAGCTCTTTCGTATTGTACGATTTCTCTGTCTTTTTTACTGTTTTTGACTATATATGAATATTCCTCGGCTGTTTTTTTATACCAAAACAATGCTTTTTTTATGTCTTTTTTTACACCGAGACCGTTTTCATACATATAAGCAATCAAATATGCCGCTTCTTTGTTTCCTTTTTTCGCTTCTTGTAGAATTTTAGGGAAAGCTGATTTATATTTTTTTTGTTTATACAGTTTTAAAGCGGTGGCGTAGTCAATCATCAAGTCGGAATTTGTAATATCAGTTGCGTTTAAAAAGAGGGGTACAAGAAAAAGAAGAAAGATTTTATTTTTTATTTTCATCTTCTTCTTTTAATGCTTTTTTAGCTCCTTCTACCATACCTTGAATAGCGCTTTTTGTGACTTTTAGCAGGCGCTCTGCAAGTTTTTCAGCTTCTTCTTTTGTTTCGATTAATATTTCTTTTGCTTTTTCTTTTATTTCTTCGGAAGTCTCTTTTGTTTTTTCTTTTAATACTTCAATCGCTTTTTTAGTTGTTTCTTTAATTTTTTCATTAAGTTTATTTAATTCATTTTGTAATTTTTCTTTTTCTTTTTCAAGAGTTTCAGAAAGTTCTTTACCTACTTTTGCGGAAACATTATTAAGTGTTTCAATTAATGCTTTTTGCATTTTTTCAAGCTCAGTGATGATTTCATTGATTTCTTCTTTTGTTAAATGTTCGAGTTCTTCTTTTGTTGATTCTACTTTTTCAAGTATAGCTTCTTTCGCTCCTTCGATTGCGCCTTTTAGCGTTTCTTCAATCTTTTCACCTTTTTCTTTTGCGGCTTCAACGGCTGAAACAATAGCTGCTTCTGAGACTTCTTTGATTTTTTCCGCTTTTACTTCAATGTTTTTTAATGCGTTTTGTAGAGACTCTTTTACTACGGTTTTTACTTTTTCTTCTACTTTTTCGCCTTCTTCTATAATTACCTTAACACTTTTTTTAATAGTTTCTTCCATCACACCTAAAATTTCTGCGTTTTTCAGTTTAATATCCGTTAAAATTTCTTCAATTTCAGTTTTTAGTTTTTCATCAAATTCGTTTGCGGCTTCTTTTATCCCTTTAAGGGCTTTGTTTAGTTTTATTATCATTTCCGCTTTTGTTTCTTCAAGTTGATATTTTACTTTTAGCATTTCCTGTTGAAGGGTTTCAACAATTTTGCTGTAAGATTGTTCAATCGCTTCCACAGCGCCTTTTACTGCCGCTTCGATATGCTCTTTTGTCTGTTCTCCTAAAGCATTCAATTCTTCCGTAGCGGTTTTAATAGCTTCTTTTACGATTTTTTCAATTTCTTCATCTGTTTTTTTTGCAACGTTTACTGCTTCTGATACGGCGTTTTTAACGATGTTTTTAATTTCTTCTTCAGTTAATCTGCCTTCTTCTTTGGCTTTTTTTAAGTTTTGTCTGATTTGTGTTTTCATGTTGTCTAACATTTCACCCTCCTGTTTTTTATTTATTATACTCTATTTTTTTTCATATTATCTGTTACTTAGAAGGCATTTTTTAAATTTTAGCTATTCTTATCAGTTTTTTTAAATTTTTTAGTGTAAGTTTTTTGTCTGAAGGATTTAAAATATTTTCTTTTTTTAATTTCTGTATATTTAAATTTACTACTTTTCTTACCGAACCTATCATTTTTGCTATAGTATCATGAGAAAGGTCATTTATATTTTTCACATTTATACCGTCATCGTCCGTATTTTTTAAAATCAGTCTTGAAAGTCTTGTCATTGTATCATAAAGACTAAGATTTACAGCGTTTTCTTCAAGCTCTCTCATTCGATTCCCAAGATAAGGCAAAAGATTTTTGTAGAATTCAGGATGGGTTTCAAGCCATTTTTTTGCAAAATTAATATCTGCTTTTAATAAAACGGTTTCGTCAATAGTTTCAATAGTTACTTCATGCTGTTTCTCGTCAAGAAAAAAAATAATGTCAAACAAATCTCCTGTATTAAGAAGAGATATTATGTATTCTCTTCCCACATGGTTAGTTTGTGAAATTTTCACCCTCCCTTTTACTATTATAAATATATATTTTTGTGTCTGATAAGGTTCGATGATTGTCTTTTTAGGAAGGGAAAGAGGAAAGAGGTGAGTTAAAGCCTCTTCGAATAATTCGTTATTCATTTGTTTAAATAATAATGTCTCTTTTAGAAGATTCTTACTTAAATCATAATAAGGCGAATCTTTTTTCATATTTTATGCTTTTTTTGAAAATTTTTGTTTAATCCACATTACAACATAAAATAAAAACGGAATAAACAACGTTCCTATAAGTGTTGCAAACGTCATCCCAAATACCACCGAAACACCTAAAATATGTCTGCTGTTAGCCCCTGCACCGCTGCTGAAAACCAAAGGCAGGGTTCCTAAAATAAATGCGAGTGAAGTCATAACAATCGGTCTGAATCTCAGTCTTGCCGCTTCTAAGGTAGCATCAAGTAATTTATAGCCTCTTTTTAACCTCTCAACCGCAAATTCTACGATTAAAATAGCGTTTTTAGCACTGAGTCCTATAAGCGTAATAAGTGCCACCTGATAATAAATATCCGCTTCAAGATGCATAAATCTCATTAGATATATACCGAGTGCGGCTCCAAAAAGTCCAAAAGGCACGGATAAAATAACCGAAATAGGAATACTCCAGCTCTCATATAAAGCAGCAAGAATTAAAAATACGAAAATCATTGCATAAATTAGCGTAT